>QGUN01000041.1 GCA_003242475.1 Pseudomonadota bacterium | reverse complement strand
AGACGTACACGTGTGAAGATTTTTGCGACAAAGGGGCGGCCTGCGAGGATCCCGATGAGTTCGATCGAGCCGAGTGTCTCCGCGACTGCGAGGACATGAAGGCGCCGCAGGAGTTTTTGGCCTGCGCGATGGACCTGAGCTGCGACCCCTCCGACGAAGAGACGGTGGAATGCATCCGGGCGATCCCGCCCAACGAGGCCTGCTCGACCGGCTGCGCGAACCTCTTCGCATGCATGGAGGACGTCGAGGCGGACGACGATCCGTTCATGGACGCGCAGACCTGTCCCTCGCTCTGCACATGGCAGTTCCCCACCGAGCTCCAGGAGTGTCTTGCCAGCGCGGGTGAGAACTGCATGGCCGTGTTCGTCTGCATGCTCACGGCGGAGCTCTGATCGTCCCGAGAAGGCGCGGGGCGGCCGGCACGCCTCGCGCGGGCTACGGCCGATGAAGGCGCGGTCCGGCGGGACCGCGTCCTCTCCTTCGTGCCGCTGGGGCGGCCTTGGACAGGGCGGGGCTCGGCGCTCGCAGGTAGGCCGTCAGCTCTCGTCGCCCGCCTCGCGCCCGTAAGCGCGCAGCTTTCGCTGCAGCGTGCGCCGGTCGATGCCCAGGGCCTGGGCGGTCCGGGTGACGTTTCCGTCCAGGCGGTCGAAGGTCTCCAGGATGTAGCGCTTCTCGAGTTCGGCCAGGGTGAGTTCTTCGGCGGGGCGAGGCGGGGCAGGGGGGCGGCTTGCACGCGCCTCGGGATGGCCGAAGATCGAGGAGCCGATGGCCTCGCGGATCTCGGCCGCGCCGATCACGCCGGTGGAGCTGAAGATGGCGGCGCGCTTGAGCACGTTCTGCAGCTCGCGGACGTTGCCTGGCCAGTCGTAGCGCTCGAGCTCCTGGATCGCGGCCGGATCGAGCCGGAGCTCGCGGTTGCGCTCCTTCCCCAGTCGCCGCAGCAGCGCCAGGGCGATCGGAGCGATGTCCTCGCGACGCTCGCGCAAGGGCGGGATCTCGATCGACAGCACGTGCAGCCGGTAGAGAAGGTCCTCGCGGAATTTCCCCTCGCGGGCCGCCTCGGCGAGGTTCCGGTTGGTGGCGGCGATCACGCGCACGTTCACCGGCTCCTCGCGCACGCCGCCGACGGGCCGCACGGTGCCGGTCTCCAGCACGCGCAGGAGCTTCGCCTGGGCCTCGAGCGGGAGCTCGCCCACCTCGTCGAGAAAGAGGGTGCCGCCGTCCGCCTCGCGGAAGAGGCCGGGCCGGTCCTGGGTGGCGCCGGTGAAGGCGCCCCGAACGTAGCCGAAGAGCTCGGCGTCGAAGAGGTCGCGGTGCGCCTGGGCGCAGTTGATGGCCAGGAAGGGCCTTTTCGTCCGCGGGCTGGTTTCGTGAAGGGCGCGCGCCACCAGCTCCTTGCCCACGCCGCTTTCGCCCGTGACCAGGACGGTCTCGTCGGTCGGCCCGGCCTTGCGCACCAGTTCGCGGACCCGCCGCAGCGCCGGCGAGCTCCCCACCAGCCCGAGGTCCTCCTCGTCGGCATCGGCGGGGGCTTCCTCGACGAGGGCGTCGCGCCGGGAGGGGACCAGAGAGGGGGCGTCGATGGGCTTCTGCACGAAGTGCACCGCCCCCAGGCGCATGGCCTCGACCGCCCCGGCGATGCTCCCGTGGCCGGTGACGACGATCACCCGGGTGCGCGTCGGCCCGGCCCGCCGGAGGACCTCCAGTCCATCCATGTCGCCGAGCTGCAAGTCGAGAAGGGCGATGTCGGCAGTTGCGGCCGAAAGCGCCTCGATCGCCTCCTGACCGGAGGATGCCTCCAGGGTCTGGTAACCCATCCGGCCCAGCGCCTTGGTCATCGCCAGGCGAAAGGCGCGATCGTCGTCCGCCACCAGGATCCGCGTCTTCTTCTCGTCCCTCAATCCCTCGCTCCTTCGGGCAGATGGAGGACGACCCGCGCGCCGCCGCCCGGCGCGTCGGCCAGCTCGATCCTCCCGCCCGCTTCACGCAGAAGGCTCTGCGCCGTGTATAGCCCCAAACCCGTTCCCTTGCCCGGAGGTTTGGTGGTGTAGAAGGGCTCGAAGAGGCGATCGCGGACGCCCAGCGGGAAGCCGGGCCCGTCGTCGTCCACGCAGACGCCGACGAAACCCGGCTCGGCCTCGATCTTGGAGATGCGGATCCGGCCCTCCGGCCGGTCCGCCATGGCGTCGAGGGAATTCTGCAGGAGGTTGACGAAGACCTGCACCAGGGAGTCGGCGTCGGTCGAGACGAGGAGGCCCTCGAGGGCGGGGTCGCAAACGAGGACCCTCCGACTCGAGCCGGTGCCGAGGACGAGGGTGGCGGCCCTCTCGATGGCGAAGCGCAGGTCGCCATCCTTGGCGCTGTTCTCGAGCCGGTCCCGGCCGGCGAGGAGGCCCTGGGTGATGCTCCGGCAGCGGCGCATCTCGTCGAGGATCAGCGAGGCCGACTCGTCCAGATCCCGCGCGAGCTCCTTGGCCTCGGGCGGCGCGTGAGCGAGCGCCGCCTTCATGTCCGCCGCCAGGGTCTGAATGGTGGCCAGGGGCGTGTTGAGCTCGTGGGCCACCGCCTGCACGGTCCGGCCGAGGCTGGCCAGGCGCTCGGCGAACTGCAGCTTGCGCTCGGCGATCAGGGATTCGGTCCGATCGACGTGCAAGCGGAGAACTGGCGCCGGAACCTCGTCGGAGAGTGGGTAGGTCAGTAGCTCGATCACGCGTTCGCGTCCGCCGCGGTCCTTCACGGAAAAGCGGCAGGTGCCGGGCTTGCCCTCGCGCGCGTCCTCGACCGGGCAGCGCTCGCCCAGGGGCTGGCAGCCGTGCGAGCCCATGCGGCAGATGGCGCCCTCGTCGCGCAGGTGGCGGTTGCGGAAGGAGGCCGTTCCGTCCGGCTGGAGGATCTCCACGCCCACCTCCAGGCGGTCGAGGGCGGCGTAGAGGATCTCCGCGTTGCGCCGGCGGGCCCTCGCCGCGGCCTCGGCCTCGCGCTTGCGCAGGGCCAGCTCGGTCTGGGCTCGATCGGCGACGAAGGCCGAGCCGATCACGGTGACGGCGAAGGCCGAGGCGGAGAGGAAGGCCATGGAGGTCGAATCGGCCTCCAGGGACGAGATCCGGAAGATCGGCCAGGCCTCGGCGCCGAGGAGGAAGGCGGCGAAGACCAGCGCCGCGGTGCAGGCGAGGAGGAAGGCGCGCCTGCCGCCCAGGGTGGTCACCAGGAGGACGTGGACGAAGTAGAGGGAGAGGAAGGGGTTGCGCACGCCTCCCGACGCCCAGAGCACCACCGTGAGCGCGCCGAAGTCGGGCAGCACCTGCAGCAGGGGATCGATCCGCCGGTCGGGCCTTCGCCGAAGGTCGCGAGCGAAGTAGGCGTTGTAGAGCGCGCCCCCGACCACCGCGGCCAAGATCACCGGCTCGTTGACCCCGCGAATACCCAGGGCGCGGGCGAGAACGGTGGACAGAAGCACGCCGGCCAGCGCGATCCAGCGCAGGCGAACCAGCCACGCCATCCGCTCGGCAGGCGTGATGGACGACGTCGTGGACGTCCCCGACAACGCTCGACCCCCAAGGAAGAAAAAAACGAAGGGCCAGCCCCTCTCACAGGCTGGCCCTTCAAGATTGGTTGGTGACCCGTACGGGAATCGAACCCATGCTTTCGGCGTGAGAGGCCGACGTCCTAACCGCTAGACGAACGGGCCACACATCCCATTCCAGCCTCGGCTTCCCGCCTCGGGCTGGAGCGGTGGGCTTCATAATGAAGCTCACCGCGTATGTCAAGCCGGTCGAACCGGCGTTTTTTTGGCTGGGGGACTAGGATTCGAACCTAGACAGTATGATCCAGAGTCATACGTCCTGCCGTTAGACGATCCCCCAGCAAGGGATCCGAGTCGGGAACGCCGGGGGAAGGATTTTCCTTCCCACCGCGCCGCGACGACGGTGCGCCTTTTAGGCGAGTTCGCCTCCGGAGTCAACCGAAAATTGCGCGAGGGCCTCGTCGATCCTCCGCAGGCATTCCTCCCTGCCGAAGAATTCGATCACGTCGTAGATGCCAGGGGAGGCGGTCCCCCCGGTCAGGGCCACGCGAAGGGGCTGGGCGATCTTGCCCAGGCCGACTCCGTGCTTCGCCGCCAGCCCTTCCAGGGCCGGCTTCATGGTCGCCTCGGAGACGTCGGAGGCGGCTTCGATCGCGGCGCGCGCCTCGAGCAGGAGCTCGCGCGAGGGGCCGGTGAGGAATTTCTGGCCCGCCTTGGGGTCGATGGGCGTGCGGGTGAAGAAGTAGCGGGAGATCTCCACCAGCTCGACCAGCGTCTTGGCGCGGTCCTGCTGCAGCCGGCAGATCCAGGCCAGCCGGTCGTCCGGCGGGAGGGGCAGTCCGGCCTTCTCGACGAAGGGCTTGACCCGCTCGGCGAGCCTGGCCGGGTCCATCGCCCGGATCCGCTCGAAGTTGAGCCAGACGAGCTTGTCGGCGGGAAAGACCCCGGCCGTCTTGCCGATGTTCTCGATGGAGAATTTCTCGATCAGCTCCTCGCGGGTGAAGACCTCCTGGTCGCCGTAGCTCCAGCCGATCCGCGCCAGGAAGTTCACCATCGCGTCGGGCAAGAAGCCCTGGTCGCGGTAATGCAGCACCGAGACGGGAGCGTGCCGCTTGGAGAGCTTGGATCGGTCGGGACCGAGGATGAAGGGGAGGTGGGCGAAGGCCGGAGGTTCCACCCCCAGGGCCTGGTAGAGCGTCAGCTGGGTGGGGGTGTTGTTCAGCCCGTCCTCGCCCCGCATCACCAGGTCGATCTTCATGTCGATGTCGTCCAGGACGACGACGAAGTTGTAGACGGGGGTGCCGTCACTTCGGGCGATGATCCAGTCCTGCAAGGCCTCGCAGGAGACTTCGATGCGGCCGTAGACGCGGTCCTCGAAGGCGATCGTCCCTTCCAGCGGGACCTTGAGGCGGACGGTGTAGGGGAGGTCGGGCTGGTCCTCGCGGTCGCGACAGGTGCGGTCGTAGCGGTACTGGCGCTTTTCGGCCTGGGCCTGGGCGCGCTTTCGTTCGAGCTCTTCGGGGGTGCAGTAGCAGCGGTAGGCCTTTCCTTCCGCCAGCAGCTTCTCGATGACCTCGCGGTAGCGCTCCATGCGCTGGGACTGGAAGTAGGGACCGTAGGGACCGCCGACCTCGGGGCCCTCGTCCCAGTCGAGGCCGAGCCAGCGGAGCGCCTCGAGGATGGCCTGGGTATTTTCCGGCGTGCTCCGCTCCTTGTCCGTATCCTCGATGCGGAGTACGAAGGTACCGCCGTGGTGGCGGGCGTAGAGCCAGTTGAAGAGCGCGGTCCGGGCTCCACCGATGTGCAGGCTCCCGGTGGGAGAGGGAGCGAAGCGGACCCTTGGACGATTCGACATGAGCGGACTCCTTGACCGTAGATCGAAGCCTGTCGTCGGCCCCCCAGGGCGCCCCGGGTGTAGCACCGAGATCGCGGTCCTTCAACGACGCGGTCCGGGATCGGATCGAAAGCTCCGCCGTGGACCGTCCAGGAGGAATGCCATGCGCTCGCTCGCGCTGGTCGTCGCCCTGACGGGGCTGCTGCCGACCGTGGCCGCCGGCACCACCGCCGAGCGGCTCTCGCCTGCCGAGCTCGCCACCCGCTCGCGCGCCATCGTGGAAGGAACGGTGGTCTCCCGGCAGAGCCAGTGGGCGCCGGACGGCAAGCGGATCTATACCCGGGTTCGCATCCGGGTCGACGCGGTCTGGAAGGGCGCTCCCGGCGAGGAAGTCGAGCTGGTCCTCCCGGGCGGAACGGTGGGCGAACTCGCCCAGCTCGTCCAAGGGATGCCGCAGTTCTCCGAAGCGGAGCGGGTTCTCGTCTTCCTCGAACCGACCTCGGCGGCGGCCTATCGGGTGGTCGGGTTGGCGCAGGGGAAGTTCCGAGTGGTCGAGGTGGCGGGCCAGGAGAAGCTCGCGGTCCCCGATCTGCAGGGCCTCCTGCTGGTGGATCCGGAGAGCCGCGCCCCGGTCGAGCCGATCTTTGCGGGGCCGCTTCCCCTCGAGAAGCTGCGCGAACTCGTCTTCGCCCCGGAGTCCCGCTGATGCGCCGCGCCCTCCTCGTGATCGCCGCCTTGGTCGCGCTTCCCGTCTCCGCCTCGGCCTTCGTCCGCAGCCGCACCAACGCGGGGGCCTGCCTCTTCTGGGAGAGCCGTACCATCCCCTGGACCATGAACGAGAGGGGCCTTCCCGGCCTCGGCTACGAGCGCGCCCACGCAGCCTTCGCGCGGGCCTTTCGCACCTGGGAAGAGGTCGAATGCTCCGACATCTCCTTCGTCGACCGCAGCCCCAGCTCGGAGACGCGCGTGGGTCACGGCAACGGCGAGCGCGGCGACAACCTGATGGTCTTTCGCATGCACGACTGCCGTGACGCGGCGCCGCAGGATGCGCCTTGCCGACGGACGGGGGGCTGCGCCAACGAATACGACTGCTGGGAGCACGGGTCATCGGTGATCGCGGTCACGACCACGACCTTCTTCGTCCAGACGGGGGAGATCGTGGACGCGGACATCGAGATGAACGCGGCGTGGTTCGATTTCACCGACGTGGACGGCCCGCCCTGCGGGCCCGGCGAGACCACGGGCTGCGTGCTCACCGACATCGAGAACACCGCCACCCACGAGATCGGCCACCTCCTGGGGCTCGACCACTCGCCCGATCGCGAGGCGACCATGTTCGCCTCCGCCCCCCAGGGGGATCTGAGCAAGCGCGACCTCGGCGAAGACGACGTGGAAGGGCTCTGTTTCATCTATCCGACCGACGGCCCCACGCCTCGCTGCACCGATGTCGACATGGAGCAAGCCGGCGCGGGATGCGCTTGCCAGGGCAGCGCCGGCGTGGGCGACGCGGCCCTCGGCTTTCTGGCGCTCGCCCTCTTCGTGCGCTGTCGTAGCGGGCGACCAGGCGGGCCCTCGCGGGGCTGAGTGGCGTCATCCTCCCCCGGGCGCTGCTATCCTGTTTCGAGAAACACCAGGCCATGGCGTGCGTCCGGGGGGCGGACCTCCGCCCGTCGACGCGGAGGTGAACGGATGCGGATTCGCCACGCCCTTCTTTTCGTGCTCCTGCCGTTCTCGATGGCTCGCGCCGGGGAGGGGAGCGAGCGGAAGGAAGGCGAGCGTCCCTTCGAACCCGGCGAGACCCTTTCCTACGAGATCCGCCTGCTGGGGATCGAGACCGCGCGGGCCGAGCTCGAGGTCTTCGACGAGGGGGCGGGCGGGATGCGCATCCGGGCCCGGGCCCGGACGACCGGCGCGGCGGACGACGTCTTTCGAATGAAGAGCCAGGCCTCCTGCAGTCTCGAGGAGGCCTCCCTCGATCCGGAGCTCTGCCGGGGAACCTTCCAGAGCCGACGCACCCTGCGCCGCCGCGAGATCCGCTTCGACAAGGAGACGGGGATCATCGTCGAGCGCAACGACGCCAACGGCGAGCGCGAGCAGAACCGCATCCAGCTCGAGCCCGGTTTCGAGGGCGTGCAGGATACCCTCTCCGCGCTCTACCTCATCCGCGCGCGGCTCCCCGAGCCCGGCGAGGGCCTGCGCTTCCGCGCGGTGGTGCGGAGCAAGCCGGTGCAGGTCGAGGCCAAAACCATCCGCGAGGAAGCGCTGAAGACCGACGTGGGCACCTTCCGGACGGCGGTGGTCCAGGTGCGGATCTTCGGCGAGGTGGACGAGAAGACCACCCGCGAGGCATACCTCTGGATCACGCTGGACGAGAACCGGCTGCCGATGAAGGCGGTGACCAAGGCGCCGATCGGCTCCCTGGAAGCCAGGCTGATCGGGGCCCGGGGGATCCGTTCCGGTACCACGCTCGCCCAGCGGTAGTCGCGTTCTTCGTTGACGGGAAGTCGGGCTTTTCTTACGTTTTCGCGCCGACGAATCCGCTGAGGAGGCTTGGGTCTTGGCCGAGAAGCTGACGCGGCGCGAACTGCGATCGCCCGACTCGTTCACTCGTACCGCCGGGAACTGGCTGGCGTGGGCGCGCCAGAATCCGCGCGAGACCGCCATCGCCATCGGGGGACTCGTCCTCGTCCTCCTGGTCCTCGGCTTCGTGGTCGACCGGGGCTCCATCCGCGTGGACCCCGTGGCGGGAGGCGCCCTATCGGAGGCCCTGGCCCTCGTCGACCGCCCGGTGGGGCAGGAGGCCGGCGAGGGGGAGGAATCCTTCGCCAGCGAGGCCGAGCGCCGCAAGGCGCTGGCCGAGGCCTTCGAGGCGATCCGATCGAATTACGGCAGGTCGCCCGCCGGTCTGACCGCCACCCTGGCGCTGGCCGACGTTCGCTACGCCGAGGGCGACTACGACGCCGCGCTCTCGCTTTACGAGTCCTTCCTCGGAAAGGCGTCCGCCGACCACTCCCTCCGCGCCTTCGCGCTGGAGGGCAAGGCCCTGGCGCTGGAGGGAAAGGGCGACCTCGTTGGCGCCCTGGTCGCCTTCGAGGAGGTGGCGCAGGCCGGGCTGCAGAGCCGGGCGCTCTACGGCAAGGCGCGGATCTACGAGCGCCAGCAGAAGTGGGACGAGGCTCGAGAGGCCTGGACGAAGCTCAAGGAGGAGCACGGCCTGACCCCGGAGGGGCGGGAGGCCAACCGCCGGCTGGCCCGCCTGGACCTCACGAGGCCCCATGGCGCCAAGGCCTCCGAGGGCTGAGCGTCGGGGAGGCGTCTTCGGCCTCCTCCTCCTCCTCGCCTTCACCTTCGCCATCCCCGTCGCAGCCGACGCCTCGCGGGCGTTCGCTCCGCCACGGCGAAAGCCTGCGGAGGCCCGCCGCTCGGTGGTGGAGATCGCCTCGATGCGGCGAATGGTCGAGCGGGGCCTGCTGGAGTATGCGCCGCGCGAGGAGGCGGCGCCCGCCTGCGACGCGTTCAGCGGCGAACTCGCCGTGGGCACGCGCGACGGGAAGTTCCGCGTCTTCGAGCGCGGCGGTCGGGAGCTCTGGACCGTCGAGCTCGGCTCGGCCCCGACGGGCCAGCCCCTCTTCACCGACGCTGCGGTCCTGGTTTCGACCGCGGATGGCCTCCTGCTCGCCCTCGATCGCTTCGACGGCGCCGTGCTCTGGTCCACTTCCCTCCGCGCCCAGGTGGTGATGCCCATGGTGGAGGAGGGCGGGACGGTCTACGTCGGCACCAACCGGGACGAGATCTTCGCCCTCGATCTCGAGAAGGGCGAGCCGCGCTGGGTCTACCGGCGCAGCGTCGCCCGCTATCTCTCCGTCCGCGGCGGCGCGGGCGTCGCCGTCGAGGGCGAGCGGGTTTTCGCGGGATTCTCCGACGGAGCGGTGGTGGCGCTGGCCGTCGACGACGGGAGGATCCTGTGGGAGGTGGCGACCAGCGCCGGATCGGCGCGGCGCTTCCGCGACTCGGACGCCATCCCCGCAGTGCGGGACGGCACCGTCTACGCCACGGTCTTCAACGACGGCGTCTATGCCTTCGATGCGGCGACCGGGGCGATCCGATGGCGCCAGGACGCCCAGGGGGCGCACAGCCTCGTCCTCTTCGAGAACCTCCTCCTCGTCGGTGGGGCGCGCCAGATCCTCGCCCTCGACGCGGCAAGCGGCGCTCGCGTCTGGTCGGTCCCGCTCGGCACCACCTACGTGACGCGCCCGGCGATCCTTCGGGGCATCGCCTTTTTTGCCGGGCCTCGTGGCCTGCGCATGGTGGATGCCAGGACCGGCCGGCCCTTGCAGGTCTTCCAGCCCGGCTCTGGCTTCGACGCGCCGGCGGTTGCCGAAGACGATCGCGTCTTCGCGCTCTCCAACCTCGGCGTCCTCTACGAACTGGCCCCGGTGACGGAGCGAAGCCCGTGAAGTGCGCGCGGGTAGTGGCGGCGCTGATCGTCCACGAGGGCCGGGTGCTGGCGCAGCGACGCCCGGAAGGCAAGCCGCGCGGCGGCCTCTGGGAATTCCCCGGAGGAAAGGTCGAGCCGGGGGAGAGCGACGCGGAGGCCCTCGTTCGCGAGTGCCGCGAGGAGTTGGGCGCCGAGATCCGCGTCGGCCCGCTGGTGTGGGCGACGACGCATGCCTATCCGGATCTCGAGGTGACGCTTCTCGTCTACCGCGCCGAGCTGGAGGCGGGCGAATCGCCGTCGGCTCGGGAGGAGGCGCAGCTCGAGTGGATCCCGCTTTCCGAACTCGAGGCGCGGCCTTTCTGCGAAGCCGACCGACCGCTCATCGCCCTCCTCGCCGCGGGGCGAATCTGAAGGCTGGCGCCGCCGCCTCTCCATGACCGCTTTCGCGGTGGGCCACAGGGAGTGAGAGCCGGCGCAGCTCCCGACAAGGCGGCGCCTGAGCCCGCCTTCCCGGCTGTCGCCCGGTATCGGAGTGCCAGGAGCGCTCGGATCCTCCGCGGCCCCGCGGGGGAGAGATTCCGTCACGCGCGCCGTGAGACGAGAAAACGCGCGGCCGCCGCGGAGGGCGACCGCGCGTGCTCTCCGATCGCGCAAAAGGATCAGGTCGGACGCTCCTGCGGCCGGAGGACGGCCGGGTAGCGGACGGGCTTTTCGTACTTCGTCTTGCTCTTGATCCCCGCGAGGCCGCCGAGCACGCCGGCGAGGAGGCTGAGCAGGCCCGTGACGAAGAACCACCACATCGCCGCCGCGCTCGCCACCTGGGCAGCCTGGGCCGCTTCCTGGCCCGCCTGCTGCGCCTGCGCCGCCCCCGGCAAGGCCTGCATCACCTGCTGCTGGAGGGCGTCGATCTCCGCCTGGCTGAGGACCTGACCGCCCGCCTGTGCCGCCAGAGCCGCGGCCTGCAGCGCGTTGGTGGCCACCATGGTGGTGGTCTGCACCGCGAAGGCGGCGAGCATCGAAGCGCCGAGCACCGCAGCCAGCATGCTGATGGCCCAGACGACGAAGCCCTCGGCCAATGCATCGCTGCGGTAGTAGAGGCGCGAGGCCCGCGAGCCGATCATCGCCCCGAGGAAGGTGGCGACGAAGAAGCTCACCGTGGCCCAAATCGCGCTCCCCACGCTGCCGGGAAACCACCCCGCCGAAGGATCGAGGGTGGTCAAACCGATCGCCGCGCCGAGCGAAAGAAAGAGGGCGGCGAGAGCCAGCGTGGAGATCATCCCGATGAAGATCCCGCCCCAGCTCAGCCGCGCCAGAGGCCGGTCGCTGGGCAGGTAGGCGAACTCTGTGGTTCGCTCGACGGTGGTAACGGTATCCGCCATGTTTTCGTTCTCCTGAAAATCTCCGACTCAGACGCTCGTCAGAGCAAAGCTCGGCACGGCCGCTCGGGCACGCAATCGTGCGGCGCGCAAGAGGTCACGCGGGTCTGTGGTGTCGACGCCGCTCGACCATGTTCGAGACGAGCTGGTAGAGGAAGAGCAGGATCAGCGCCCCGATCACCGCGAGCAGCAGGCTCCAGAACGAGAAGCCCGTCATGCCGCGGCCCGTGATCGCGGAGCCCAACCAGCCTCCGAGCAAGCCGCCACCGATGCCGAGCAGGATGGTGACGATGATGCCTCCCGGCTGCCTGCCAGGCATGATCGCCCTCGCGATCAGGCCCGCAAGCAACCCGATGATGATCCACACGAAGATTCCCACGGGTGCCTCCTTGGCGAGGTTGCTGCGACGCGCCTCGGCGAGGCGAATCGCCGCTTCTCACCAAAGATAGGAATCCACGGTGGGAGGAAGGGAGGCTGTATCAGTTTCTCGCGACGACGAAGGTGAAGCGCGCGGGCAAGAAGGCCTGCCCCGAGACGTCGGTGGGTCGATCCCCTTCCTGACCCTCGACTGTCAGCGTGTAGGTCGCGCCCGCTTGCAGCGCCTCCTTTGGTACGAGGGTATAGCGCGTGCCGCGGCCGACCTCGACGGTCTCGTCCGATGGGACGAGCCGGTCGGCTGCGTCGAAGAGCCGCATGCGGAGATCGCCGAGGGCGCGCTCGGATTCGAGGACGAAGAAGGCGTCCGCATGCACGCCTTCCACCAGCTCGTCCTCACGCAGAAGCAAGCCCTCGACGACCGCTCGCGCCAGCACCGTGGCGGGAAGGGCTCGTGGCCCGCGCGGCTGCATGGGCGCCTCCTCGACCTGCGATTCTTCCGTCTCCGGTGCGGGGCGGGGAAGGGGAGGCGGCGGCGTGGCCTGGAGGCCGTCGACCGCGAGGATGGCGACCGCCAGGGCGGTGAGGGCGACCAGGAGGTGTCGGAGGCGAAACCGCCTCTTCTCCACGCGTCGGTTGGGCCGGTACTTCTGGCGCATGGGGCCGAAGCCATAGCCGAGATCGAGGTGGAAAAAAAGCCGGGCGGCGTGCGCCGCCCGGCAGGATGGTCAGGAGCCTCGGCTCAGGAGCAGCCGGTCGTGGCCCCGCAGTTCAGGCACTTGTAGCAGGCGCCATTTCGCACGGTGATGCTCCCGCAGACCGGGCACGGCGGCGCGTCGGCCTGGTTGAGGAAGAGCGAGGTGAGCACGCTCGGGTTCATGGCCACGGCTCCGGCCCCGTTGGTCGCGCTCTTGCTCTCCGTGGAAGGCGCGTTCGCCGGAGTCGCGGGGGCGGGGTCGGCCGGTGAAGCCGCGCCCGGAATACCCGATTCCTCCGAAGGCAGGAACTTCAAGGCCAGCCAGCGGAAGATGTAGTCGGTGATCGACTTGGCGATCGGGATGTCCGGGTTGTTGGTGAATCCCGAGGGCTCGAATCGCGTGTGGCTGAACTTGTCCACGAGGACCCGGAGCGGCACGCCGTATTGCAGGGCGAGCGAGACGGCGGTGGCGAAGGAGTCCATCAGGCCGGACACCACCGAGCCCTCCTTCGCCATCACGATGAAGAGCTCGCCCGGCGTCCCGTCCTCGTAGAGGCCCACGGTCAGGTAGCCCTCGTGCCCGCCGATGGAGAACTTGTGCGTGATCGCCTTCCGCTCGTCCGGAAGCTTCCGGCGCTGGGCGCGCGCGGGGGCCTCCTGCTTTCTCGGCCCCTCCTTGGAGGTGTTGAGCGGCTGCGAGCGCTTGCAGCCGTCGCGGTAGACGGCGATCGCCTTGAGCCCGAGCTTCCAGGCCTCCAGGTAGACCTGCTCGATGTCCTCGACCGTGGCGTCGTTGGGCAGATTCACCGTCTTGGAGATGGCGCCGGAGAGGAAGGGCTGGCAGGCGGCCATCATCCGCACGTGGCCCATCCAGTGGATCGATCGCGTTCCCTGGGCGGGCTTGAAGGCACAGTCGAAGACCGGCAGGTGCTCCTCCTTGAGGCCCGGCGCGCCCTCGATCGTCTCGTTCTCGTCGATGTAGTCGATGATCTTGGCGATCTGCTTTTCGTCGTAGCCGAGGCGGGCGAGCGCCTGCGGCACGGTGTTGTTGACGATCTTCAGCATTCCGCCGCCGACGAGCTTCTTGTACTTGACCAGGGCGATATCGGGTTCGATGCCGGTCGTGTCGCAGTCCATCATGAAGGCGATCGTCCCCGTCGGCGCGAGCACGGTGACCTGACTGTTGCGGTAGCCGTACTTCTCACCCAGCTCGAGGGCGCGGTCCCATGCACCCTGCGCGGCGAGGCGCATGTACTCCGGGACCAACCCGGGCTTGACCACCTCGTCGACGGCCCGCCGGTGCTTGCGGATCACGTTGAGGAAGGGTTCGCGATTCGGCGCGTATCCCCTGCAGGGACCGCCGTGCTCGGCGGCGATGCGGGCCGAAGTGTAGTAGGCGTGGCCCGACATGATCGCCGTGATCGCCCCCGCGTAGGCGCGGCCTTCCTCGCTGTCGTAGGGGAGGCCGCGGCTCATCAGGAGCGCGCCGAGGTTGGCGAAGCCGAGACCGAGCGGACGGTAGATGTGCGAGTTTTCCGCGATCTTCTCCGTGGGGTAGCGCGCGTTGTCGACGATGATCTCCTGGGCGAGGATGGTCAGCTCCACCGCCTTGCAGAAGGCCTCCACGTCGAAGTCGCCATTCTCGTCGAGGAAGCGCATCAGGTTCAGCGAGGCGAGATTGCAGGCCGTGTCGTCCAGGAACATGTACTCGGAGCACGGATTGGAGGCGTTGATCCGGCCCGAGTTCGGGCAGGTGTGCCAGGCGTTGATCGTCGTGTCGAACTGCAGGCCGGGATCACCACAGAGATGCGCCGCCTCGGCGATCTCCCGGAAGAGCTGGCGCGCCCGGAAGGTCTCCATCGGCCGGCCGTCCCGGACCGCTCGCGTGGTCCAGTCGCCGTCGAGGATCACCGAGCGCATGAAGTCGTCGGTCACGCGGACCGAGTTGTTGGAATTCTGGAAGAAGACCGAGTTGTACGCCTCGCCGTTGAAGGATCCGTCGTAACCGGCATCGATCAGCGCCCAGGCCTTCTTCTCCTCGTTGGCCTTGCAGTGGATGAACTCCCGGATGTCCGGGTGATCGACGTTGAGGATCACCATCTTGGCGGCGCGGCGCGTCTTGCCGCCGGACTTGATCACGCCGGCGAAGGCATCGAAGCCCTTCATGAAGGAGACGGGGCCCGAAGCGGTGCCGCCGCCGGAGAGCTCCTCCTTGGAAGAGCGAATCGGCGAGAGGTTGGTCCCCGTGCCCGAGCCGTACTTGAAGAGCATGCCCTCGACCTTGGCGAGGCTGAGGATGGACTCCATCGAGTCCTCGACGCTGTTGATGAAGCAGGCGGAGCACTGCGGCTCGGGCTCCACACCCACGTTGAACCAGACGGGCGAGTTGAAGCTCATCTTCTGGTTGTAGAGCAGGTGCGAAAGCTCCGCCTCGAAAACCTGGGCGTCCTTCTCCGAGGCGAAGTAGCCGCCCTCCCGTCCCCACTGGCCGAGCGTGCGGACCACCCGGCCGACCAGTTGCTTGACCGAGCGCTCCCGCTCGGGGCCGAGGGGGCCGCGGAAGTACTTGGAGGCGACCACGTTGGTGGCGAGCGCGCTCCAGAACTTGGGGACCTCCACGTCCTTCTGCTCGAAGATCACCTTGCCGTTCTCGTCGGTGATCGACGCGGTGCGGAGCTCCCACTCGATCTGGTCGGCGGGATCGATCCCCTCCTGGGTGAAGTACCTCTCGATCTCGAGCCCCCGAACGTCCCGGGCCCCCGCTGCCTTCTTGCCGTTCTTCCGAACCGCTCCCGTCGTTCTCATCCCCTGTTCCTCGTCGTTCGTGCCATGGCGGACATGGAAACAGAGGGCCGAGCCGGCGTCAAGGGGCGGGGCACGAGATGCTGTGGGCAGTTGCCCGTCATACCACAAAATATAGTGGTATCCCGACGGTTTCACCCGCCGGGTACCCGGTCTGGGCGCGAACGTCGTCTTTTTCCCCTCCCCAGCCCCATGGGGTTGGTTTTCGAAAGCACGGTCCGCCACCCCTTGATTCACAGTCTGTGCCTTGATTGGATCCTCCCCACACCGCATTTCCTGCTGTCGGGAGAGGGCCAGACATGTTCTTGCGGTCTTTTCGTGGGGTGCCGTGGCTCGTCTTGCTGTGCCTCGCCTGTTCGTCCGAACCGCCGCCGCAGCGGGACCCCGATCCCGAGATCGTCGCCTTCGCGGCGGATCCGGCGGTGATCCGGGAAGGAGGCCAAGCCAAGCTGCGATGGAGGACCAACTTCGCGACGCAGGTCACGATCCACGAGGAAGGTGGCGTGTCGGTGGACCTGCAGGGGGAATCGCCGAACGCGGGGGAGGTCGAGGTCTCGCCGGCGGCTTCCACCACCTACGTGCTGCGTGCGAGCAGCAGGTCCGGGATCACGGTGGAGGCGACCACGCGGCTGGAGGTCGTCCCCGCCAACGAGATCGTCGCCCGCCTGTGGCTGGAACCCGAGACCGTTCCCTACGGTCAGCAGGCGATCCTGCACTGGGAGACGCAGCACGCCAACCGCGTCGTGATCGAGGCCGTCACCAACGGGGAAGGGCGGGTGATCGTCAACACCACCAATCCCACCGGGACGCATGAAATCGTCGCCCAGGAGACGGTCGACTTCCGGTTGAGGGCGGAGGGCGTGCTGGGGATCGAGGAGGCGACGGCCCGCCTCCTGGTATCTCCGGCCATCGACTCCTTCCAGGCCAACGGCATCACGCATCCCGTCTTCCCCGGCGACCCGGTGGAGGTGGCATGGGCGATCCGGGCGGCCGACGAGGTGCGGGTCCTGGGCGACGAGGGCGTCGAATACGTGGCCAAGAAGGCCGAGCTCGACCGGGGCAAGGCGACGCTGCCCGCTCCCACCGACGGCGTCTTCGTCCTGATCGCCACGCGTCAGGGGGTGGAGGCGCGAAGGGAACTGGAGATCCCCATCGTCGGGCCGCCGGAATTCGCGAGCGTCTCCCTGGACCCGCCGGCGGTCACGGAGGGCTCGGGCGAGACGCCCGACGTTCGCCTCTCCTGGCGGACCACCAATGCCAAGACGCTCCGCATCCACAGCAGCGCCCACGGCGACCTGGACCTCTCGGGCAAGGGGGTCCTGGCTGGCGCGGTGGTCGTGCCGGCGGTCCCGGAGGGTACGGTCTTCACGCTGGTGGCCTCGAATGGTCGGGAGGAGACCGAGCACGTGATCGAGTTCGAGGGGGTTCCGCTCCCGGTCGTGAGCCTGCGCGCCGTTCCCCAGCGCGTGGCGCCGGGAGATTCGGTGCGCCTGGCCTGGGAGGCGGAGCATGCCGTGCGCCTGGAGCTCTACCGTCATCCGGGCGGGGGAGGCGGCACCCGGATCCGCATCCCCTTCGACCGGGAAGTCGGGATGAACGACTGGTTCGACGTGGTGGTGACCGGACCCACCCTGTACGAGATCGAAGCCTTCAACCTCGCCGGCGATTCTACGAGTGCCTTCGCCTTCGTGGATCAGGGCCAGCCCGAGGCGCAGGCCTGGCTCGAGCCCCGGTTCGCGCTGCCGGGGGAGAGCGTCACCTTCTCCTGGAAGAGCATCGGCGGCGTCGCCGTCCACGTCGAGGATGCGGAGGGCGATCGGCTTTACTCCACGACCGAGCTCTTCGACGTCGAGGAGGGGAGCGTCGACCTGCCGGCTCCCGCCGAACAAGGGGTGCACGCCTTCGCGGTTCGGGTCCAGAACGGATTCGGGGATGCGGTCGTTCCGCTGGAGCTGACGGTGACCACCGGCCCCCGTGTCCAATCCTTTCACATCTCGCCCGAGCGCATCCGCGCCGGGCGAGAGGCGGAGTTCGCGTGGCGGGTCCTCCCCGACGGCCTCGGACGGGACGTCGTCGTCGAGATCCGCGACGACCTGGGCAACGTCCTCCCCATCGCCGGAGTCAACCTGCTGGAGGCCTCGGTCGGCGTGGCGATCGAAGACGTCGGCGAGCGCACCTATTTCCTTCGCACCTGGGCCGGTGATTCCTTCCCGACCGAGCTGAGCGCTCGGCTCACCGTCTTTGGTCCTCCCGTGCTCGAGGCCTACGTCGAGCCCGAGCGGTTCGACCCCTTCGACCCCGAGATCCCGCGGCTCCACTGGCGGACCGAGTGGGTCAGCCGGGTCGTCGTCGAGGAGGTCGACGCAGACGGGAACGTCCTTCGCCAGGTCCTGGACGAGAGGCGGCAGACGCAGGTGGTCGAGGGCTCGGTCCAGGTGATGCCGCAGCGGACCGGCAGTCGTTTCCGCGTCGTGGCGGAAAACCCCTGGGGCGAGACCATCGAGGATGAATTCTTCGTCGATTACCTCTCGCCCACCATCGACTCGTTCGAGGTGAGCGCGACCTCGATCACCAAGGGCCAGAGCGTCACGTTGAGCTGGTCGACGCAGAACGGCATCGTCTACCTCAACGGGCCGCTGCTGCTCCGACCCTTCGAGGAGATCTTCGACCAGCCCTTCGTCTCCATCGGCGGGTCGTCGGGCACCCAGAATCTGACCAACCTCATGATGCCGTGCCCGACGACGACGTACGGTCCGACCGACGAGGGCTGCGTCACTGTCGATCTTCCCTCCGGATTCGTCTTCCCGTGGGCGGGGAGGATGGTCACCCAGGTTCGCATGGGCACCAACGGCTGGCTCGGCTTCGATCCGTCGGTCCCCGGACCTGGCGACGATTTGAGCTCGATCGAGGGCCGTACGTATCCGACCACGACCGCGCTCTGGTCTCAGATCATCGGCTTCGGCGCCGACCTCTGGTCGTCGCCCACCTACCAGTGGCGCACGGATTCGGACGAGAAGGGGCCGGTCGCGATCTTCGAGTGGCATACCGGGAGTCCGGACGGGGGGATTCGGTTTCAGGTCGCCCTGCGTCCGACCGGGGCTTTCGAGATCCGCTTCAGCAACCAGGTCCCGAGCAGCACGACCACCAACGCCTATTCCTGGGGTTACCAGGACTTCACGGGCACGGTGGGCCTGAGCCCGACCCCGAAACCCCTACCCAGTCAGCTCGGTAACCGGGTCTTCCGCTACGAGCCGAAGGTGGAGCCCACGGGCAGCCTGACCTTCGAGCCCAAGGAGGATACGGTCGTCCGGCTCTGCGTCTACGGCCCCGACTTCCAGGATGCGGAATGCGAGTCGACGCTGATCACGGTGGCACCGTGATGCGCGCGCCGGTGGCGGGACGGCGAGGGATCGATTAGAAACCCGCCGCATGCCACCGCCGTACGAACTGCACCTCTTCGTCTGCACCAACCGCCGCCCCGAGGGAGCCCCCAAGCCTTCGTGCGGGCATCGGGGCGGCGAGGAGATCCGCGCGGCCCTGAAGAAGGCCGTCGCCAAGCACGGACTGCGCGCGCGCATCCGGGCCAACGCAGCCGGCTGCCTGGACGTCTGCGAGGAGGGGCCCGCGATCGTGGTCTACCCGCAGGGCGTCTGGTACGTGGGAGTGCGGCCGGAGGACGTGGACGAGATCGTCGAGTCGCACCTGCTCCGGGGAGAACCGGTCGCTCGACTCGTCCGCAGGGTGGGGATGCCCGTGGTGGAATGAGACGAAGAGCCTGTCACCCCTTGGGCGACAGGCTCTTCTCTCGGTTCAGTTCGCCAGCGCCACCACCGCCGAAAGCGTGAAGATCAGGGCGAAGGTCCAGAGAGCGGCGGGCGGAGCGGGCAAGGTCCGGGCGTCCTGACGGCGCTGCCGGGCTTTGTTCTCGAGGGTCGCGTCCATTTTTCGTGGTTCGTCTCGGTTGCTGCGCGCAGTCTACCCCGCCCATGGGAGTTGGCAAGATTTTTCCTTGCAGATTTTTCATCTGGTGAAGAGGCGCGTCGGAGTCCCGTCGCGGAGCGCATTCGCGGGCGCGCAGCGCCTTGCGGCCCGGCCCGCATTCGGATAACGGGACGATCGTCGCCAGGAGCCTTCGATGGTCGAGATCCGCATCGAGATCGAGTTCGCCGCCGCCCATCACCTCCCGCATCATCCCGGTGTCTGCCGGCGCCCGCACGGCCACAACTACCGCCTTCTGGTCTGCGTGAAGCGGCCGGTCGATCCGGGAAGCGGAATGGTGATGGACTTCGCCGAGCTGGAGCGACTGGTCTGGGAGCACGCCATCGGCGAGCTCGACCACCGGGACCTCAACGAGATCCTGGCCAATCCCACCGCCGAGAACATCGTGGTCTGGATCTGGGACCGGCTCGCGCCGGTCGTCCCGGGGCTTTCCCGCCTGGAGCTCTGGGAGACCTCCCGCTACTCGGCGGTCTACGAGGGAAGGCGATGAGGCCGCGCCCCCCGGGCGAGACGCCGCGCATCCGGCCCGTCGATCTGGAAAAGGCGGAGGAGGGCGTTCGCCTCTTTCTCGAGGGCCTGGGGATCGACCTCGACGATTCCAACGTACGCGAGACGCCGCGGCGGGTGGCGCTGGCCTGGGCCGAGGAATTCCTCGACGGCTACGAGCGCAGCGCCCGGGAGGTCCTGGGGGATTTCTACGAGGAGCGCAAGCCCGAGGCGGACGAGATGGTGGTGGTCACCTCGATCGACTTTCAGTCGATGTGCCCACACCACCTGCTGCCCTACCGCGGGGTCGCCCACGTGGCCTACCTGCCCGCAGGAAAGATCGTGGGCTTTTCGCGGCTGGCCCGGTTGGTCGACGTGCATTCCCACCGCCTCATCCTCCAGGAGACGCTGGCGCGGGAGATCGCCGAGAGCATCCGGGAGGAACTCGGCGCGCGCGGCGCGGCGGTGATCCTCGAGGCGGAGCAGAGCTGCATGACCATCCGCGGCGAGCGCCGCGCCTCCTCCCGCGCGATCACCGAAGCCTTCACCGGGGAGTTCGCCGAGCGGGCGGACCTCCGAGAGCGCTTCGTGCGCCGGATCGGAAGCCGATGAGCGAGTGGCTGGATTCGTTGGTTCGCGCCCTCGGCCCCGACAAGGTCGAGCCCTGGGATCCCGAGCGCCTGGATTCCTACGCGCGCGACGCCTCCGGCCTCGGAAGCTTCCCGCCGGCAGCGGTGGTCTTCGCCGAATCGCGCCAGGACGTACAGGAAGCCCTTCGCCTCGCCTCGCGCTTCGCCGTCCCCGTCACGCCCTGCGGGGCGCGAACCGGCAAGAGCGGCGGCTCCCTTCCCGTGCGAGGCGGGATCGCGCTCTCGTTGGAGCGGATGAACCGCATCCTCGCCTTCTCGCCCGAGGATCTCACCATGGTGGTCCAGCCCGGGGTGATCACCGGCGAAATCATGGCCACCGCCGAGCGCGCCGGGCTCTTCTACCCGCCGGATCCCAACTCCTGGGAGACCTGCACCATCGGCGGCAACGTGGCCGAGAACGCGGGCGGCCCCCGCGCCCTCAAGTACGGGGTGACGAGAGATTACGTCCTCGGGTTGGAGGCGGTCCTGCCCTCGGGGGAGGTGATCCGGACGGGAAGGCGGACGATCAAGGGTGTGGCCGGCTACGACCTGACCGGACTCCTCGTCGGCAGCGAGGGCACGCTGGCGGTGATCACCGAGATCACGCTCAAGCTGATCCCGCGGCCCCGCTTCATCGCCACGGGCCTCGGCGTCTTTTCCGATGCGGTGGCAGCGGGGAGGGCGGTGGCGCGGGTCTTCACCGAGGGCATCCTTCCCCGCACCCTGGAGCTTCTCGACGATTGCGCGCTGGCCGCGGTGGGGAAGGGCGGTCCTTTTCCGGAGGAAGCGGGCGCGGCGCTCGTCTTCGAGACGGACGGCGACGACGAGACCGCGGTCTTTTCCGCGCTGGAGCGGATCGGCCAGGTCTGCCTGGAGGAGGGTGCGCTCGACGTCCTCGTCGCCCACGGCGAGCATCAGCGCGAGGCGATCTGGCGGCACCGCCGCATCCTTTCCGAATCGCTCCGCCGGCTCCATCCGAAGAAGATCTCCGAGGACGTGGTCGTCCCGCGCTCGCGGATCCCCGAGGCCATCGCCCGCTTCAAGGCGATCGGCGCGGCCTCGGGTCTGATGGTGGCCACCTACGGCCACGCGGGTGACGGGAATCTCCACGCCAACGTCCTCTACGACCGGGAAGAGGAGCAGCCGCGCGTGGAGGCCTGCGTGCGGGAGATCGTCCGGGCCGCGCTGGACCTCGGCGGCACGATCACCGGGGAACACGGCGTGGGGCTGGCGAAGGCCGCCTTTCTCCCCTGGGAGCAGGATGCGCAGACCCTCGCCCTGCAACGCGCGCTCAAGGCGGTCTTCGACCCGCAAGGCATCCTCAACCCCGGCAAGATTTTCCTCGACTGAACTGTTTTCCCCTCGCCGGGGGGATTCGCAGAGGCGGGGGCGGGCCCGCCCGGCTGAATCGTCGCAGAAGTTTTTCTGAAACGCGCCTCCGAACGAGCAACGGAGCGGGCCCTCGCGAATCTAGGGAATAGGTGACGTAACGTAACCGTCTATTGTGGCGAAAAGGCGAAGGAGAGCCGAGATGAGCAAGCGACGCAGCAGCGAGTTCGAGGGACTGGAGCCCTACCTCAAGACTCTGCCCCGGACCGCTCCCCTGACCCGCGAGGAGGAGCGCGAGCTCGCCATTCGCTGCCGCAACGGGGATCCCAAGGCCCGCGAGGAGCTGATCACCCGCAACCTGCCTTTCGTGGTGGCCGTGGCCAAGCGCTATCTGGGGCGAGGCGCGCGCCTCGACGACCTGATCCAGGAGGGCAACCTCGGTCTTCTTCGCGCCGTGGAGAAGTTCGACACCCGCAAGGGAACCCGGTTCTCCACCTACTCGGTGTGGTGGATCCGCGCCTACATCCAGAAGTATCTGCGCGAGGTTCACTCCGCCGTGCGCGGGGGCGAGGATGGGGAGCGGGCCTGGCTGCGCGACGTCTCGCTCGACACGCCCCTGGACGAGGACGGCGAGCTGACCGGCCTCGACCGGCTGGAGGACGAGGGCCTGACGCCCGAGGAACAGACGATCCGCGCCGACCTCGACGCCACCCTGCGCGAGCGCCTGGAGCGCTACCGCAAGCGGATCGGTCCGCTGGGCTGGGATATCCTCGATGCGCGCCTGGGTTCCGACGACCCCGAGACCCTGGAGTCGATCGGCCGACGGTGGGGGCTGTCGCGCGAGCGCGTGCGGCAGGTGGAGCTGCAGACCAAGCGCTTCCTCCGCCGCGCCCTCGAGGACTACTACGAGGCCGCCTGAGGCGGATACTTGGGAGCATCACGGGATCGGGCGGGCGCGGAAGGCCCGCCCGTTTCGTCTTTCTTCGGGCGGATCATTTTGGGAGCCCGGCGCAGTCCGTGTATCCTCCCGGAATCGACGTGATCACGGGAGAGAACTCCATGCGTGAGTGCAAGCGAATCCTCTTCGTGGCGGCCTTTGCTTTCGTCCTCGCCGCCTGCGGCGATTCCGACGAGGGCGATGGAGAGGGGACCGGCGCCTCCGTCCTACCCCCGCAGTGCCAGCTCGCCGCGAACAAGAGCTCGGAGTGTCGGTCCTGTGCCGCCGACTGTTGCGCCGAGTGCGAGCCAGGGTCGGAATGCCGAAAATACGGGGAGTGCCAGCAGCATTGCGCGGCGAGCGATTCGCAGTGTCAGATGAACTGCGTGCAGCAGTTCGAGGCGGGATACCAGGCCTGATCCCAGGTCGCTTACTGCGCGACCTTCGAATGCATCATGTGCTGGGACGACGCCGGCGGCTGAGCCCCTTGCGGGTGGGCAGGGCGCCACCGATTCCTCGCGCAAGGCGGGCGAGCCAAAGGCTCGCCCGTTCTTTTTTTGTGTCCGCTTGTAGCCGTTTCAGCCCTCGTGGTAATGCATGACACGGGGGGCGAAACGGAGGCTCCAAGCGTTTTTCCTTGCGGTTCCTCATGGTGGGCGTTCTCGCTTTGATCC
>QGUN01000040.1 GCA_003242475.1 Pseudomonadota bacterium | reverse complement strand
GCGGACGAGGGGCCGGCCCGGAGCGCGCCTCCAGAGCTCGGCAGCCGGGCGTGATCGTCGCGATCGGGCACCGCCGCAAGGCGCGGGTACGAGGACCGCAGCCCCGCCTCCGTCGCCACTGCAGGATAGTCCCGAATACAGGCTCCTAGGGCGATGTCGGGCGCGTCTGCTATACCGACATCATGGAATCCGGCACCCGACCCGTCCTGACCCTGATCGACGGCTCCGCCTACATCTTCCGCGCCTACCACGCCATCCGTGCCGAACTCTCCACCTCGACGGGCATCCCCACCCGCGCCGTCTACGGCTTCACCCGGATGCTCCTCAAGTCGTTGCGGGAGGCCTCACCCACCCACGTGGCGGTGGTCTGGGATCGGGACGGGAGGGCGGTTCGCCACCAGCTCGACCCCGAGTACAAGGCCCATCGCGAGGAGACGCCCGACGACCTCAAGGCCCAGTTCCCCTACATCCGGCAGGTGGTCGAGGCCCTGGAGGTGCCGAGCGTGGAGAAGGAGGGCTGGGAGGCGGACGACGTCATCGCCACCTTGACTCGCCGCGCCGTCGAGGAGGGCTTCGACGTGGTCATCGTCACCGGCGACAAGGATTTCTCCCAGCTCGTCGGCCCCCACGTGCGGCTCTACGACGGCATGCTCGACCGTTGGACGGGGCCCGCCGAGGTGGAGGAGCGGTGGGGCGTGCCGCCCGAGCTCTTCGTCGAGGTACAAAGCCTCGTCGGCGATACCTCCGACAACATCCCCGGCGTGCCCGGGGTGGGGAAGAAGACCGCGGCGGACCTCGTGCGCAAGTACGGCAGGCTCGAGGAGGTGATCGCGGCGTGCGAGCGCGGCGAGGTCAAGAGCAAGCGGATCGCGGAGGCGATCCTCGCCGCGAAGGAGAGGCTCGCGCTCAACCGCGACCTCGTCCGGCTCCGCGACGACCTGGAGCTCGAACGCGGGCCGGCCGACCTCGCCCGGCGCACGCCGGACGTCGGCCGCGTGCAGAACCTCTTCCGCGAGCTCGAGTTCTACGCGCTCTTGCGCGAACTTCCCGCGGTCCTGCGCCAGGTGGGGGTTCCCTACGTCCAGCCGGCGTCACGGGAGCCGGTCCAGGCCGCCGAATTCCAGATCCCGCCCGTCGAGATCGTCGTCGAGCCGGAGGAATTCGGGCGGCTGCTCTCCCGCGTCCGCGGGGCCGAGCGCCTCGGGTTGCGCCTGGCGCCTCCCGAGGAGCGGGTCCACCTGGCCTCGCCCCCGGGCGTCGCCCTGGCTTTCCCCGGCGAGGCGAGCGCCTACGTTCCCCTGGGGCATCAGGGCCTGTTCGAGCGGGGTGCCGCCGATCCCGACGCCTGGCTTCGCGAGCTGGTGAAAGCGGTGGGAGAGCGGCCCTGGTCCGGCATCCAGACCAAGCGCGACCTCCTCCTCGTCCTCGCGCGCGGCCTCTCGATTCCCGGGCCCGCGGGCGACGCGGAGCTCGCGGCCTACCTTCTCAACCCGGCCCGGCGCACATTCGACATCGTCGACCTGGCGCGGGAAAAGCTCGGCGCCGAACTACGCGAGTACGCCGAGATCGCCGGCGCGGGAAGGGATCGGCGGCCCTTCGCGCTCCTCGACGCGGAGGTCGGCGGCACTTGGCTCGCCCAGACCGCGGCCTGCGCCCTGGCCGTGGAGGAGCGGTTGCGGCCGGAACTCGAGCAGGCGGGCCTCGACCGGATCTACCGCGAGCTCGAGATCCCTCTCGTCCCCATCCTGGCGCGGATGGAGCACGTGGGCGTCAAGCTCGATCCCTCGAGGCTGGAGGCGCTCGGCAAGGAGGTCGACGCCCGCCTCGCCGAGGTGCTGGAGGCCTGCCATCGCGTGGCCGGGCGCGAGGTGAACGTGGCTTCCCCGCGCCAGCTCGCCCAGCTCCTCTTCGAGGAGCTCAAGCTCCCGGTGATCAAGCGGACCAAGACCGGCCCCTCCACCGACCACGAGGTGCTCGAGAAGCTCGCCGAGCAGCACCCGCTGCCGAAGCTGATCCTCGAGCACCGCATGCTGGCCAAGCTCAAGGGAACCTACATCGACACGCTGCCCCAGCTCGTCTCCGAGGACGGCCGCCTGCGCACCACCTTCGAGCAGGCGGGAACCGCCACGGGGCGGCTCTCCTCGAGCAATCCCAATTTGATGAACATCCCCATTCGCACCGAGCTGGGACGGCGGATCCGCCAGGCCTTCGTCGCCGAGGAGGGCTACCTCCTCCTCACCGCCGACTACTCCCAGATCGAGATGCGGGTCCTCGCCCACGTCACCGGCGACCCCGGGCTGATCCGTGCGCTGCGCGAAGGGGCCGACATCCACCGCCGCACCGCATCCGAGATCTTCGACGTGAAGGAAACGGAGGTGACGCCGGAGCAGCGGGGCGTGGCCAAGATGGTCAACTACGCCGTGGCTTACGGCCTTTCTGCCTACGGCCTCTCCACCCGACTGGACATCACGCCCCGCGAGGCGGCCGACATCATCGCCCGCTACTTCGAGCGCTACGCGGGGGTGAAGGCCTGGATCGACCGCATCGTGGAGGAGGCCCGGCAAAAGGGCTACGTCACCACCCTGGAGGGGAGGCGGCGCTTCTTGCCGGACCTGCGCTCGCGCAACCCGAATCTGCGGCAGGCGGCGGAGCGGGCGGCGATCAACATGCCCATCCAGGGCACCGCCGCCGACATCATGAAACGGGCGATGATCCGCGTCGACCAGGCGCTCTCGGCGGCCCGCAGCGGGGCGAGGCTGCTTCTGCAGGTCCACGACGAGCTCGTCCTCGAGGTGCCCCAGGGGGAAGTCGAGAAGGTCAGCCACATCGTTCGCGAGGGCATGGAGGGCGCGGCGCACCTGGACGTTCCCCTGGTGGCGGAGATCAACGTCGGCGAAACCTGGGAGAAATGAGCCAGGCCGGTCTCGCCCCGCGGAAGGGCCGGTCAGTCGCATCGCCGAAATCGCGTCCTGGCCGCGGCGGCCGGTGTGCGACACCCCTTCCGGCCCCTGTCTTGTCGTCGGTCCGCGGGTCTTGATGACGTTTTCGCCCCGATGTTGCGGAGTCGATTCGCATGAAGTCGAAAGCGTGGTTCGGACTGGTCGCGGCCCTCTTCTTCTCGACGGGCTGCGAGCTGCTCTGGGAGTGGTACTACGGCGACGTGGACGAGCCCTGCGCCGACGTATGGGAGCCCGTCTGCGGCCGCGACGGCGTGACGTATCCCAACGCCTGCGTCGCCCGCCAGGAGGGGGTGGCCGTCGCCTACCGGGGCGAGTGCGAGGACGACTGCCGACTCGATCGCAACGTGCGTTGCGAGGTCATGTGCGACTGTCCGCGGATCTGGGAGCCGGTCTGCGACGCTGCGGGCAACGTCTACGCGAATCGGTGCTTCGCGCGCTGCGCCGAGGCCGGCGAGGTGGAGCCCTGCGACGTCGACCGCTGCGCCTGCCCCGACGTGTGGGAGCCGGTCTGTGACGCGCGAGGCAACGTTTACGCCAACCGCTGCGAGGCCCGCTGCCTGGGCGAGACCCGGGTGCGTCCCTGCGATCGGGAGGGCGATCCGGTCCCGCCCCGCGAGCCTGGCGAGGATTGCGAATGCCCCCTGCTGTGGGCGCCCGTTTGCACGGCCGACGGCTCCGTCTATCCCAACCGCTGCGTGGCTGCCTGCGAGGGGGTCTACGACGTCGTTCCCTGCGAAAGCTGAGCGAGAGGCTGAGGGGGATGAAGACGACGACCTGGTTCGGCTTGATCGACGCGGTCTGCGCGGGGGTGACGGAACCGGTCCCCTGCGTCGAGGACTAGACGGCGATCCTCTCAGTGCAGGTAACGGGGCCGGGAAGGGGGCTCGAAGCCGTCCTCGCCCGGCCCGCGTTCTTCCGAGGACCCGGCCGCGGGCCATTCGCCGAGCGGGGCGGTCCCGCTCCACCCGCGGCCCTCGTCCGGCCCGGGAGCGGAGGGGGCTTCCGCGGGGGACGTGAACGCCTCGTCGAGCGCTTCCTCGGCCTCCATCTCCTCGAGCCGCCGCCGGCGGCTCCTCTTCTTTCTCCACGCGGCCACGAGGAGGACGAGCGCCGCGCTCGCCCAGAGGAGCTCGGTGTCCATGAGGACGGCGAGCCAGCCGTAGCGCAGCTTCAGGCTACGCCTCCACTCCTCCTCCAGAACGACGAGCGGCTTGCCGTAGGCCTGGGTCAGCGCCTCGGGGAAGGCGCGGCCTTCCGCCAGACCCGCGATCAGGCGGCGAAAGGGCTCGCCCCGCTCGACCGCGATCAGGTGGCCGACCATCGAGGCGCTCTGGGCGTAGGCGAGGTTCACGTCGGTGGGCGAGTGGGGCCAGTCCTCGTCGAGTTCCGAGAGGGGGATCAGCGCCCGGGCCAGGGTGGCGCGCGCCACCACGGCGGCGCGCGAGCGGTCCCACTCGCTGGCCACGTGCAGGGCGAAGCCCTCGTTGAACCAGCGCGGGACGGGGCCCTGGACGAGCCGTCCAAGGGCGACGTGGGCGAACTCGTGCAGGACCACGTTGCGCACGCTCCCGGCCCGGCCCGAGGCCTGCGCGTCCACGACGAGGATTCCCAGGCCGGAGAAGGCCACGCCCGCGGCCCAGCCCGGTGGCCGGGCGCCGGCAGGCTGGAGGGCCTGGAATTCCTCGCGGCCGTAGGCGATGCGGATCTCCACCGGGCGCGGGTCGGAAAGGCCGAGGATGGCCTCGATCCGGCGCCAGTCGTCGGCGAGGTCTTCGGCGAGGTCGCGGGCGATCGCCTCCGCGGGCCCGGGAGCGGCCACGAGGACGAGGCGGGGATCGTCGGGTACGGGGACCGGTCGAACCTCGATGGCCGCAGCGGCGGCGGAAAGGAACGGGGCGAGGAGAAGGGCCAGTAGCAGGAGCGCGCGCCTCATGAGGCCAGCGCTCCAGCCACGGTGGCGGGATCGACGCCGCGGAGGAGGATGGTCTTGCGACGTCCGGTCTCGCCGGCGACGATGGCCAGGTCGCGCCGGGGCAGCTTCAACCTCTCCGCGAGGAAGGAGAGGAGCTCCGCGTTGGCCGCGCCATCCACCGGAGGCGCGGCCACCTGGATCTTGAGCCTACCGTCGTGTTCTCCGACGGCCCGGGTGCGGGAGGCCCTGGGCTGGACCAGGATCTCCACCTTCACCCCTCCCTCCACCTCGCGAAGCCAGCCGGGCAGGGCGCTCATGAACCGAGCTTAACGCAGGTCCGCGAAAGCGCCACCCGGGCGCCTGGGAGCTCGTTCCTGCTCCTGACCGTCGCGAGGCGGCGGAAGCGGTCGGCGAGGGCGCTTCGCGCCGGGCGGCATCTCCTCGCTCGCTTCGGCAAGCCTTCGCTCGTGCCGCGCCGGCAGCCGCCCCGTCGCCGCGATGGCGCGACGACGGCAGCAGATAGGTGGGAAAGCAGCCCCCCGCTCAGCGGATGGCGTAGCGGACCTCGACCGTGGCGGCAACCCGGATCTGGCCCGGCTGGACCGGGGCCGAGACGTCGGCCGACTCCATGGCCAGGACCCGCGTGGCGAAGGGGCGAGGCGGCTCGAGCCCGTCCGAGGCGCCTTCGCCCGCGGCCACGAGATCGCCGAGCTCCACGCCGAGGGCGGCGGCGATCGACTGCGCCTTCTTGCGCGCGTTTTCCGCCGCCTGCTTCAGGGCCTGGGCCCGCTGCTCGGTATCGTCGGCGAGCGAGAACTGGATGCCGTCCACCGAGTTCGCGCCGGCCGCCACGGCGGCGTCGAGGACGGCGCCCACCGTCGGGCCCTTGGCGCCGAGGTCGAGCAGGACCGTGACCGCGTTGGTCGAGCGGAAGCCGACGAGCTCGGGGGGACGGTTGGGGCGGTGGTCGTAGACCGGGTACAGCTCCGCCCGCGAGGTGCGGATGCGGTTCTCCGCCACGCCCAGCTTCTTCAGCGAGTTCAGGATTCGGTTCATCTTTTCGTTCACCGCCTTCTGGGCGGCGTCGGCGGTCCGGGCCTGCTCCTGCACGCCGAGCCGGATGGTGGCACGGTCGGGGGTGGCGAAGACCTCTCCCTGTCCCACGGCGACGATCACGTTCGGTCGCCGCCGGGCCTCACCGCGCTGGGCGAAAGCGCCGAGCGGGAGGGCGAGGGTGAAGGCCAGTGCCACGATGGGAATTCGGAAACGCATGGATCCTCCTTGCGAGGGTCGGTAACGCTGCCGAGTGGGACGTCAACCGATGATGAAATCTTCACGGACGAGCTCGCCCCGCTCGTAGCGATCCAGGGTGAAGCGGTCGAAGATCTCGTCCTTGGGCCCGCCCGTCATCCAGATGGCCATCAGCTCCGTCACCGCCGGGGCCATCATGAAGCCGTGCCCGACGAAGCCGTTGAGCTGGAGGAAATTGGGCAGGCGCGGGGTCTCGCCCAGGATGGGATTGTTGTCGGGCGTGACGTCGTAGCAGCCCGCCCACTGCCGGATGACCTTCACGTCGGCCATGCGGGGGATGCAACGGACGATGGCCCGGGCGTAGCGCGCGAGGAAGCGCAGGGTGGAGCCGGTCTCGAAGCGCGGAGGCTCCTTCGGATCGCCCATGCCGCCCACGATCTCGCCGCGCATCGACTGGCTGAAGTAGAGGCCGCTGTCGAGGACGGAGACCAGCGGGCCGAGCCAGGGCTTGAGGGGCTCGCTGGCGCAGATCTCGTGGCGATGGGGGCGGTTGGGAAGCTCGACGCCGGCCAGCTTCGCCACGCCAGGAGACCAGGCGCCCGCGGCGTTGACCAGGGTGCGGCAGCGCACCGTGCCGCGGTCGGTCAAGACCGCCCGCACCCGGCCGCCGCCGGTCTCGATCCCGGTCACCTTGGTGAAGGTCTCGACCCGCGCGCCCAGCCTCCGGGCGCCCTTGGCGTAGCCCCAGACGAAGGGCCAGGGGAAGACCACGCCGTCCTCGGGATTGTAGGAGGCCGCGACGAAGCCCTCGGTGGCGAGCTCCGGAACGATCTCGCGGGCGCCGTCGGGGCTGAGCAGGCGCGTGGGAACACCGAGGGAGTTCTGCAGGGCGGCGCTTCGTTCCAGCCGCTCCGCCGTCTTCTCGTCGGAGGCGAGGAAGAGATAGCCGCCCTGTCGGAACCAGACGTTGATGCCGTGCTCGCGGGCGAAGGCGCGGCAGATCTCCACCGAGCGCCGGGCGAGTCGCACGTTGGTCGGGGTGGACCACTGCATTCGCACCCCGCCGCCGTTGCGGCCGGAGGCGCCGCTGCACAGATAGCCCGCCTCCAGGACGAGGACGTCGCGCAGGCCCCGCTTGGCGAGGTTGTAGGCGAGGGCAAGCCCCATGATCCCGCCGCCGACGATCACGACCTCCGCCTCGGCGGGGAGGGGCTCCATGGGCTTGAGGGGATGGGAGTGGGGGCAGGGGCTTCCGTCCTCGCCCACCCGCTCGTGGGGCTCCACCGGCACGGGGACGCCTTCGCCCGGCGGCTCCTCCTCGTCGACCGGGTAGGTGGCCAGCTCGCCAAAGGAGAGCATCCGCGCCGGTGGGCGCGGGGTGAAGGGCTGCAAGGTCTCCGGCGCCAGCCCCGCCTCGCGGGCGAGGATGCGCGCCACGGCGGCCGTGCAGAGCTTGCCCTGGCAGGGGCCGGTACCAAAGCCGGTGAACCGCTTGACCGATTCGATGTCTCGGTGCCCGAGCGCGATCGCCTGCCGCACGTCGTCGATCGTGACGTCCTCGCAGGTGCAGACGAAGGTCTTGCTCACGGTGCCGCCTCCTGCCGGGCGAAGGCCGCGGCGGCGCGGCCGGCCTCCGAGCCCTGGCGGATCGCCTCCTCCGGAGAGCCGCGCCCCGCAACCTCGCCGCAGGCGAAGACGCCGGGGATCCGCGTGCGTCCGGCCTCGTCGGCGACCACGACGAAGCCGTCGGCGCTCATGCGGATCTCCGCGCCCGCATGCCGCGCCAGGTCCACGAAGCCGGAGAGATTGCCCGCCACGGCCAGAAGGTCGATCCGCAGCTTCTGCTCGCTGCCATCGGGCAGCTGAACGATGGCGCCGGCCAGCCGTCCCCGGCCACGGGCCCGGACGACATGTCCGCGGGGTCCGGGTTCGAGCCCCACGGTCGCCACCACCTCGCAGCCGTGTCGGCGCAGAAGCGCCGCGATCCCCTCGGCCTCCGGTCCCTCGCCCGCCACCAGCGCGCGTTCGCCGGGGAGGACGCCGTCGCGCTCCAGAAGGAGCGCGAGCGCCCGGGCGCCGAAGATGCCGGGCAGGTCGTTGTTGCCGAAGAGCGGCAGGTTCTCGGTGGCGCCGGTGGCGACCACCACCGCCCGGGGATGGAGCGAATGGAGGGTGCGGTCAGAGCCCCGCGCCGCGGCCCAGGGAACGCGGGCGTCGAGGCCGTCCTCGAAGAAGAGGCCGAAGACGAAGGTGGAGGAGAGGATGCGCGCGCCGCTTTCTCGGAGGACGCGGAGGGCCTCCTCGCGCCAGGCCAAGGTGGGAGCGCCCGGGCGGAGCGGCGCGATGAGCGAGGTTCCCGGCTCGGGGCGGTCGTCGACCAGGGTCACACGGGCACCGGCGCGCGCCGCCTCGACCGCGGCCGCCAGCCCGGCGGCGCCCGCGCCGATCACGAGCACGTCGGTCCGATGTTCTTCATGGCGCGCAGCGGCAGAGTGCTCCGAGTCGGGGAGCTTGCCCAACCCGGCGAGCTGGCGGGCCACGCGGGCGACCACCTTCTCCACCACGGGAACGCCGGGGAAGAGGGTGTGGTGGTCGAGGCCGCGGGGGTAGACCCAGTCGATGGCGCGGAAGACGTCGTGGCTGGCGCTGGGAAAGGCGTTCTGGCGCTCCACTCGCATCCCATCGCGCGCCTTCACCTGACAGGCGGCGACGTTGGCCTCGCCGTCCACGCGCACGAGGCACTGCCCGCAGCGGCCGGCGAGGCAAAAGGGGCCGCGGGCGCGGTGGTACTTGACCCCGCGGGAAAGGATCTCCATCCCGGCGGCCAGCAGGCTGGCGGTGAGGGGTTCGCCTTCGCGGGCCGGGATCGGCTGGCCCTCCACCTCGAGGTGGACGATGCGCCGGGGGTCGCCTTCCTTCGTTCGCCTCGCCATTCGGGGCCGGGTCTATAGCACGCCCGTCGCCCCGGCGCACCCGCCGTGCGCATGCGCGCGAAGGGCTGGATCTTCACGCGAGCAGCCCGTCGATCTTTGCGGCGAGAATGAAATCGTTCTCGGAGAGGCCACCGATGGCGAAGGTCCAGAGCGAGACCTTCACCTCGCGGTAGTGCACGCAGAAGTCTGGATGGTGTCCTTCCTCTTCGGCGAGGTCCGCCATTCGATTCACGAAGGCGATCGCCTGGGGAAAGGATTCGAAGACGAAGGTCTTCACCAGGCGACCGGCTTCGACCTTCCAGCCGGGAACCTGGGGGAGAAGCGCCCGCTGCTCCTCTTCCGTCATGGGAGGGGTGCCGCCCTCGCAGGGCACACACCGCTTGGCTCGCAGGTCCATGCGGAGAGCCTGGGGCCGAAGCACCCCTCGCGTCAATCGGCAGCGGTCGAAGGGGAGCTCCGAGCTTCCCTCGATCGAGCGCGAATCCGGGCGCGACGGATGGACCGGGACGCGCGCCTGTGTCGTTCCCGTACGGGGCAGCGTCGAGGGGATTCGGTGGTTACTTTCGACGCGCCTTTTTCTTGGTTCGCGCGGCTTGCGCTGCGGCGGCGCGGCGGGCGGCGCGCTCCTCCTTCTTGCGCCGCTGGCGCTCGAGAAAGCCCATCTTCGGCCGGGGCTCGGAGGGAGGCACTTTGGCCTTCGGTACCAGGCGCGCCACCGCGGAGGAGGGGCCGCCGAAGGCGCGGGTGAGCATGGCCTCCGCCACGGGGTGCAGCTCGCCTTTCTCGCGGGCCTCCTCCTCGAGAACCGCGAACCAGAAGAGCCGCCGCGTGACGAGAGTGGCGTAGGCGCCGGGCGGCAAGGTGAATGCAACGTTTACTTTGAGTCGGCCTCGGTTGAGCTCGTCCGGACGCGGCTTTCCCACCACCAGCTTGCCCGGATAGATGATCACCGGCCGCTCCTCGTGTTTGAAGAACATGCCGGGAAGGTGGGGGAGGGCGAGGTCGTCGAGACGGATCCTCTCCTGACGCAGTGTCTCGAAGACGGCGCGCGCGGTGCGCGCATCTTCGAAGGCCGAGTCGGGGCCGAGGAGAGGAAAGGTGCGCCGGCGAAGGTCTTCCAGTGTTTCGCGCGGGAGCTCTCGGGGAAAGAGCAGGCGCCCCGCCTGGTAGCGGATGGAGATCATCTCCTCCGCGGGGAGGTAGCCGAGAAGGAGCCTCCGCACTCCCTCGTTCCAGAGGTAGCTCTGGTACTCGTACAGGAGCAGGGTGCGGTAGCGCGTCTCGATCCGCAGGAAGGCGCCGGCGAAGTCCTTCGGGTTCTCCTGCAGATACAAGAGGATGTTTCGATATTTCCGCGCAGCTTTATAGGGGCATTTCTTCGCCCAGTTGCCCCAGTTTTTCGCCCAGAACTCCTTGACCTTCGCATCCTCGCTCTCGTCGAGGGGCGAGGGTTTGGCCATGTAATTGCGAAGTGCCTGCTCCACGTCGCCGCGGATGAGATCCTTGGCGATGAAGCCCTGGCTGTGCTTGAGGGCGCCGAATCGCTGCGAGTCGAAATAATTGATCACGCCGACGCGCCGGACTTCGGAGACGGATTGAGGCAGACGCGCGACGTCCTCCTCGCCGAGATCGCGAACGGTGATGGAAAAGCGATTGGCGGTGAGGTTGTCCGCGGAGAGGGGCTCCCGGGTGCGGCCGAGGTACTTGAGCCGGAGGTCGGGCTCCTGGAGCTGCTCTTCGAGGCCATGGATCGCCACGAGCTGCTCGGTGCGGCCCTGCTTGTCCTTGAGTCCGCAGAAGCTCACCCGCTTCGGCGGGATCCGGAAATGGGCGCAGATCCGCTCCACCGCCTCGAAGGTGGAGAGCTTCTGCTTGTCCATGAGGTAGACGCGCCACGGACCCTTGGGATCCCAGTCGACGCGGTACGCCTCGCGGACGACGAAGTCCTCCGGGCGCTGCTTGATCTTCATCTCCCGTCCTCTTCAATCGACATGGTGACAGGCCACCTGCCGCCCGTCCCCGAGCACCCGAAGGAGGGGTTCCTCCTCCCGGCAGCGCGCCTTCTGGACGGCTCCGAGGGAGGCGAAGCGGGGACACCGGGGGTGGAACCGGCATCCCCGGGGCGGAGCGAGCGGGGAAGGTACATCACCTTCGAGGACGATGCGCTGTCGATCCGCTTCCGCGCGCGGATCGGGGATGGGGACCGCGGAGATCAGCGCCTGGGTGTAGGGATGCGCGGGGCGCCGGTAGATCTCGGCGGCGGGGGAGAGCTCCACGATCCGCCCCAGGTACATCACCGCGATCCGGTCGGAGACGTGGCGGACGGCTGCCAGGTCGTGGGCGATGAAGAGGTAGGTCAGGCCGAGGTCTCGTTGCAGCTCTACCAGCAGGTTCAGCACCTGGGCGCGGATGGAGACGTCGAGCGCCGAGACCGGCTCGTCGCAGACCACGAAGGAGGGCTCGAGGATCAGGGCTCGGGCGATGGCCACCCGTTGCCGCTGCCCGCCGGAGAACTCGTGAGGATAGCGGCGGATGTAGCGCGGGTTCATCCCGCAGCGCTCGAGCATCGACTGCACGCGGTCGCGCAGGTCCGGCCCGCCCATGCCGTGCGCCAGCAGCGGCTCGGCCACGATGTCGAAGACGGTCATCCGCGGGTCGAGCGAGCCGTAGGGGTCCTGGAAGATCATCTGGAAGTGGCGCCGCTTGCGGCGCAGCACCTCCCCACGAAGGGAGAGCAGATCCTCGCCGTCGAAGCGGATGTTCCCGGAGGTGACCGGGACGAGGCGCATGAGCGCGCGGCCGGTCGTGCTCTTGCCGCAGCCCGATTCGCCCACCAGGCCCAATGTCTCGCCGCGGGCGATGGCGAAGCTCACCCCGTCGACGGCCCGGACCACCGCCGCCTTCCGCTTCAGGACCGTGCCGCGGTAGACGGGGAAATGGACCCGGAGATCCTCGACCTCGACCAGCGGGCGCGCCGTCGAGGCCTCCTCCATCACGCGACCCAGCATGCGACCTCCCTCTCGGGTCCCGCGGACCTCGTCGGCGGATACTCCTGCGCGCAGCGAGCCGTGGCCGCGGGGCAGCGCGGTCGGAAGGGGCAGCCGGAGGGGAGCCGGCTCGGATCGGGCGGCTGCCCGGGAATGGGAACGAGCGGCGCCTTTTGCTCCGCGTCGAGCCGCGGAACACTCGCGAGCAGGCCCCGCGTGTAGGGGTGGAGGGGGGATTCGAAGATCTCTCGCGACGGTCCCTTCTCCACCACGCGGCCCGCGTACATCACCGCGATGCGATCGGCGTTGCCCGCCACCACGCCGAGGTCGTGGGTGATGAGGATGATCGAGCCATCCATCTCCCGGCGGGTGGCGCGCAAGAGCTCCAGGATCTGCGCCTGGATGGTGACGTCGAGCGCGGTGGTCGGCTCGTCGGCGACGAGCAACGAAGGCCGGCACAAAAGCGCCATGGCGATCATCACGCGCTGGCGCATCCCGCCCGAGAACTGGTGCGGGTACTGGTCGATGCGCCGCTCGGGATCGGGGATGCCCACCTTCGCCAGCATCTCGATGGCGAGGTTGCGCGCCTCCTTCCGCCGCAGGCCCTTGTGTACCTCGAGCACCTCGGTGAGCTGGCGCTCGACGGTGAGGAAGGGGTTCAGGGCGGTCATCGGGTCCTGGAAGATCATGGCGATCCGGTTGCCGCGGATCCCGCGGAGCCGCCGCTCCGAGGCGCGAAGGAGGTCCTCGCCCTCGAAGTAGGCGCCGTCGCCGAAGACGCGACCGGGCGGCCGTGGTACCAGGCCCAGGACACCGTACATGGTCTGGCTCTTGCCCGAGCCCGACTCGCCCACCACCGCCAGCGTCTCGCCGCGGCGCACGTCGAGGCTGACGCCGTCCACCGCCCGCGAGACGCCGCCGTCGACCGGGTAGTGGACGTGGAGGTTGCGCACCTGGAGCAAGAGTTCGCTCACGTTCGCATCCTCGGATCCAGGGCGTCGCGCAGGCCGTCGCCCAGGAAGTTCAGGGAAAAGAGGGTGAGGGTCAGAAGGAGGCCTGGGAAGATCAGCAGGTGGGGGTGGAGCATCATGTTGTTCGCTCCGTCGGAGACCAGCAGGCCCCAGGACGCCATCGGCGGCTGCACGCCGAGCCCCAGGTAGGAGAGGAAGGCCTCCTCCAGCATCACGCGGGGCACCGTCAGGGTGGCATAGACGACGATCGGGCCGAGCGCGTTGGGGACGAGGTGGCGAAAGACGATGGCGAGATCCCGGACGCCCGCGGCCCGCGCCGCGTCGACGAATTCGCTCTGCTTCAGCGAGAGCACCTGTCCGCGGACGATGCGGGCCATGGTCAGCCACGAGACCGCTCCCAGCGCCACGAAGAGCAGGACGATCGAGCGACCGAAGAGTACGAGGAAGAGGATCACCACGAACATGAAGGGCAGGGTGTACAGCACGTCCACCACCCGCATCATGATGGCGTCGACCCTCCCTCCGAAGTAGCCGGCGATGGCGCCGTAGGCGACGCCGATGGTCAGGGAGACCAGCGTGGCCGCCAGGCCCACCGCGAGGGAGATTCGGCCGCCGTACATGGTTCGCACGAGGAGATCCCGGCCGTGGAGATCGGTGCCGAACCAGTGTTCGGCGGAGGGGCCCCGCGCGCCGTACTCCAGGTTCTGCTCGTCGAAGGAGTAGGGGACGAAAAGGGGCCCGGCGACGCAGAAGAGGACGATCCCCCCGAGCACCGCGGCAGCGGCGACCGCCATGCGGTTCTTTTTCAGCCGGCGCCAGGCGTCGCGCCAAAGGGAGGTTCCCTCGATTTCCTCCAGCTCGGGAGCAGCGACCGGGACCGTCGACGTCATTCGTACCTCACCCGCGGATCGAGGATGCCGAGCACCACGTCCACCACGAGATTCGCGACGAGGAGGAAGACGGCGTTGACCACCACCACCGCCATGGCCAGGGTGATGTCGCGGTTGATCGCGGCGTCCACGAAGTAGCGGCCCATCCCCGGGACGTTGAAGATTCGCTCGACCACGATCGAGCCGGTGAACAGCGCTGCCATGGCCGGGCCCAGATACGAGACCACCGGCAAGAGTCCGCCGCGCAGCGCGTGACGCAGGATCACCAGCCGCTCGGGAAGACCCTTGGCGCGCGCGGTGCGAATGAAGTCCTGGCGCACCACCTCCAGCATGCCGCCGCGGGTCAGCCGGGCGACGTAGGCGGCGTAGGCGCTGCCGAGGGTCAGCCCGGGCAAGAACACGTGCGAGAGGCTTTCCCAGCGGGCGGGAGGAAACCAGAGCAGGCCGAGGGAGAAGACCAGGATCAGCACCGGCCCGAGGACGAAATTGGGGACGGAGATCCCGAGCAGGGCCGCGATCATGGCCAAATGATCGGGCCAACGGTTCTGGTAGACGGCAGCGACGAGGCCGGCGACGAGGCCGATGCCGAGGGCGAAGGTGACCGCCAAAAGGCCGAGCTGGAGCGTGACCGGCATGCCCGCGCGGATGAACTCGTTCACGCTGCGATCCTTGTACTTGTAGGAGGGGCCGAAATCGCCGCGCACGTAGTTTCCGAGCATCCAGCCGTACTGGAAGAGGCCGGTGCAAACCCGCTCCGCTCGGGAGGCCCAGGGGGATGCGCGCCGCAACGCGCGCTCCTCGTCGGGCGAGCGCACCCCCTGCAGGGCCGGCAAGAAGCGCGCCTCGCACCAGGGTTCGCGCATGCGGTAGCGCAGCTCGAGGTTGCGCTTCACCTCGGGGGGAACCGGCTTTTCCGCGTCGAAGGGACCGCCGGGCGCCACCCGCATCAGCACGAAGCTGAAGGTGAAGACGACCAGGAGGATGGGGAAGATGCCGAGAATCCGGCGGAGGACGAATCGGATCACGGCGCGGCCTCCAGCCAGAGGCTCCGCAGCGGGTGGATGTCCTGGGCGTTCGGGTGGAAGCCCCGCACCCAGGAGCCGATCAAGGTGTTTTGCGAGTAGTAGTAGATCGGAAGGACGGGAAGTTCTTCCATGAGGATCGCCTCGGCCTGCGCGTAGAGCGCGTAGCGCCGCCGGGTATCGGGCTCGGAGAGGGCGAGCTGGAGGAGGCGGTCGAATTCGGCGTTCTTCCACCGCGCCTCGTTGGCGTCGGAGTCGGAGAGGAACTGGGAGAGGAAGCTGTAGGGATCGAGGAAGTCGCCGATCCAGCCCGCGCGCGCGAGCTGGTAGTGGCCCTCCAGCCGGTTGCTCATGAAGACTTTCCACTCCTGGTTCTCGATGCGCACTTCGATCCCCAGGTGGCGCTTCCACATCTGCTGGATGGCCTCGGCGATCTGCCGGTGGCCTTCATGCGTGTTGTAGAGGATTTCGATGGTGGGGAAGCGCTTGCCACCCGGTCCATAGCCGGCTTCGGCCAAGAGCCGGCGCGCCTCCTCGGGGTCGAAGGGGACCGGGCTCGGGCGCGGATAGCCCATCTCGAAGAAGATGTCGGGGACGACGCCGTCGGCGGGGCGCTGCCCGCCGCGTGCCACGTGCCGCACGATCGCCTCGCGATCGGTGGCCAAGAGCAGCGCCCGCCGGACCCGCCGGTCCTTGAGCGGCGAGCCCGGGTTGCGGTCCTCGCGCAGGTTGATCCAGTAGAAGTAGGTGCCGAGGTAGCGATCCTCGCGGTAGTCCGCCTTGCCGCGCAGGTGGGGAACGTACTCCGGCGGCGGCCGGACGTTCGAGCCCAGCCAGTCGAGCTCGCCGGCGCGGAAGAGCCGCAGCATGGAGTGGGTGTCTTCGGAGACGACGAGAACGGCGCCGTCGAGGCGGACGTCGTCCCGATCCCAGTAGGTCGGGTTCCTCTCGAGGACGATCTCGTAGTTCGGGATCCAGCGGACGAGGCGGAAGGGCCCGTTGGAGACGATGTTTTCGGGCCGGGTCCAGGCCATGCCATGCCGTTCCACCGCATGGCGGGGCACGGGGCAGAAGGGCGCGAAGGGGAGGAGGGAGAGAAACCACGGGACCGGGCGCTCCAGCCGCACCTCCAGCGTCCGGTCGTCCAGCGCGCGCACGCCCACGTCGTCACGGCTGCCGCTGCCGAGGTTGTAGGCCTTGCCGCCTTCGATGTCCCAGAAGAGCGCCGCGTACTGCGCCGCCGTCTCGGGGGCGAGGACGCGCTTCCACGACCACTCGAAGTCGTGGGCCGTCAAGGGCGTGCCATCCGACCAGACGAGACCCTCGCGCAAGGTGAAGACGTAACGCCGGCCGTCCTCGCTGACCTCCCACGACTCGGCCGCACCCGGCAGGGGCTCGAGGGTCTTCGGGTCGTAGCGCAACAGGCCCTCGAAGAGCTCGCGGATCACGTCGATGCCGGGACCGTCGTAGGACTTTCCGGGATCGATGGACTCGGGCTCGGAGCCGCCGCCGACGTAGAGGACGTTGTCGCGGTGGCGTCGCGTCTCGGGGCCGAAGGTCGGACGGTCGCGCTCGCAGGCGCCGACGAGCGATTCGAGCGCGAGGGCGACGACCAGGGCGCGGGCGGAAGCTCGGTTCAAGGGCAATACCCCACGCGCGCTGCCCGGCGGCTCGCCGGGCGGGCATTTCCGGAGGTCGGAAACGGATGGGCGCGGGAATGATTCCAGACCGTTTCGAAGGCTGTCAAACCGCGGCTGGATTTCGTCGCCCGGCTTTCTGTGGTAGCCGAAGGGCGAACGAGAGGTGGTTCCCGTGCTCATCGATCTCTGCGTGCCCACCCGCCACTCATCGGATTCTTCCGTCGATCCCGCCGAGGCAATTCGCATCGCCCACGAGCGCGGCCTCGACGGCATCGCCTTCGCCGACGTCGACACCATCGCCGCGCGCGAGGAGATCCGCGCGCTCCGCGCGGAGGCGCCGATCGCGGTCTTCTTCGGCGTTCGCGTTTCGACCGACCACGGCGAGCTCCTCTGCTTCTTCCGCGATCCGGACGCGACCCCTTCGCCGGAGGAGCTCTTCGGCCCCCGCCCGGATGCCGGCTGGCCGGTGCGCACGGTCCTCGCCCGCGTCCGGGATGCGCGAGGCGCCGCCATCGCCGCGCGCCCCTACGACCGGGAGCTCGACCGCCCCATGGGCGACTCGGTCTTCACCCTCGAGGGCCTGGCGGCGGTGGAAGCCCTCTCGGGCCGGCTCTCGGAGGCGGCCAACGAGCAGGCCATCGTCGCCGCCTCTCACCTCGAGCTTCCCTGCGTGGGGGCGAGCGGTGCGCGCACCGTCGACGAGATCGGCCGTGCCGCCACGCTCTTCCGCGACGAGTTCGCCGGCCAGCGCTCCCTGGTCGAGGCGCTGGAGGCGGGTCACGTCTGGGCGGTCTGGCTGGGCACGCCCCCGAATTTCCCCGGCGACCAGGCGGCGCGGCGCGAGCTGCGAAGTCGGCGCCTGCGCGGCCGGCGCGGAGGACGGCGATGAGGCGCTGGGCGCCGCTCGTCCTCCTCCTTCTCGCGGGCTGCGCGAGCCACTCCCTCCTGCCCGACGAGGACCGCATTCGCCTGGAGCGGAGCCTGCCCGGCCGCACCTACTACCTGCGCCAGGCGATGTACCTCGGGCCCTTCTGGAGCGACGAGAGCAAGCGCTTCCTCTCCGCCAACGTTCCCGACGAGATCCCCTGGGTGGTCAATCCCGCGGGCGTCCCCCTCGATCCCGGGGAACCTGAAGCCATCGTACCGGTGGGCACTCGGGTGCGGGTGGTGAAGATCGAATTCCCCACCTCCTTCGTGGTGGCCCGGCGCGACCCCTTCCTGCCGCGCTTCTACCCCTGGGTCTACCTGGAGGTGGAGGGCAGGCCGCGGAACCCGGCGCCCATCCTGCTCCTGCGCCGCGAGCTCCGATCCCAGGCGGAGGTGGTCGAGGACCTGGAGCGGTACCTCTCGCCGGACGATCTGCGGCCGCGCCTGCGCAGCCTGCCGGAAGAGGTGCTCGAGGCCATCAACGAAAAACGCCTCGTGGAGGGCATGCCCGCCGAGGCGGTGGAGATGGCCTGGGGCATCCCCGAGCAGAAGCGCTTCTCTCCCTCGCCCGAAGGCCGGGTGGAGGAGTGGATCTGGCCCTTCGAGCGTCGCCGCGCCCGCATCGTCGGCGGGAGGCTGGTCTCCTGGGTGGGCGAGGCGCCCCGGGTGCCGGTCACGGCCCCCTAGGCGCCTGTCGTCGTAACCGACCGTCGCGAGGCGGCGGAGGCGGTAGGCGAGGCCGGCAAGCGCAGCGACGAGCGACGCAGGCGTGGCCGTCGTAGGTAGGGCCGGCCCCGGGGCTGGATTCACCGCTGGTTGAAGATCCGGCCGCGATGTATCGTCCAAGGGCCGCCGGGGCGGGAGCGCTTCGGTTTCCCGCGACCGGGGTGAAAACCCGTTTCCTCGAACCCAGGAGGGGTACGCCATGCGAAGAACGCCGATTTTCGCCTGCGCGGCGGCTGCGCTCGCGCTCTGGGGCTGCGCTTCCACGCCCACGCCTCCGAAGGAAGCGATCGAAGGCGAGCTTGCCGACGCGCCCGAGTGGGTGCTCAAGGGCTGCCAGACCTACTGGAAGGACAAGGAAACGCGGCGGATCTGCGGCGTGGGAGCCATGGGTGGCACCCGCAACGCGGCCCTGGCGCGGACCGGCGCCATCTCCCGCGCTCGAACCGAGATCGCGCGCTCGCTACAGACCCAGGTCGAGGCGATGTTGCGCGACTACCAGGCCACCACCAGCGGGGGCGAAGCTTTCGGGCTGGCCGCCAACGACGAGCAGCACGTCGAGGACGTCAGCCGCCAGATCACCGAGCTGACCCTCTCGGGAACCGAGCTCGTCGATTCGTGGATCTCGAAGAGCGGGACCTTCTACGCCCTGGTGGCGCTCGACCTGGAGACCTTCCGCAAGACCGTCGCCGGCATGGAGCAGCTCTCCGAGGCGGTGCGGCGCGCGGTGGTCGAGCGGGCGGAGCAGGCCTTCGACGAGCTGGATCACCAGCTCGAGCGACGCTAGGAGCCTGGTGCGGTAGGCGACCGCCGTGAGGCTGCGGAGGCGGCCGGCGGTCGGCAAGCCTTGCGAGGAGCGCAGGCACGGCTGGCGCCACGTCGAGGCGCGCGCGCCGGCCGCAGCCCGGGCTGCCGTAGCGGCTTGGCCACGGCACGGGTTCCCGGGATCGCCTGCGTTCCGCGCTCCGCCCACGCTCAGCGGGCAGGCCGTGGAGCCGGTTGCGGGGCGGAGTCCTGCTGATTCGACTTCGAGGGCGTCGCGGAACCGGAGGACGAGGAGCTCTTCTTCCGGAGGCGCGCCTGGACCTCGGCGAAGCCACCCACGATCTCCGTCCGCCCCTTGGCCGCCTTGCGCTCGCGGATCAACTTGCGGAGCGACTGCGCCCGCTCGGCCGGCTGCGGGTGGGAGGCGAAGAACTTCTCGATGGCGTGCGGCGAGCCGGAGTGGCGGCCGAGCGTGTCGAAGAAGGCCGGCATGGCGTTCGGGTCGTAGCCGGCGGCGATCAGGTAGTCGAGGCCACGCGCGTCCGCCTCGCGCTCGGCTTCTCGCGAATGCCGCGACATGTAGCCCTGCGCGGCGATGGCCGCGGCGAGCTGGGCCACGGTGCCGGGGTCGTTGCCCATGGCCAGGCGGGAGAGCGCCTCCAGGCTGTAAGCGGTGCCCAGGGAGCGGGCGGCGTGCCGGCAGGTGACGTGGCCCACCTCGTGCCCGAGGACCGCCGCCAGCTCGGCCTCGGACTTGGTGGCCAGGATCAGCCCCGAGTAGACGTAGATGTGGCCGCCGGGAAGGGCGAAGGCGTTGATGGTCCTGGGGTCGTCGATCACGGTGAAGCGGTAGGCGATCCCCTTGCGGCTGTCGCGGCTGGCGGCGGCGATGCGCTTGCCCACTGCGGCCACGTAGGCCTGGACCTGCGGGTCCGGGTGGATCCTCTCCTGCTTGTTCACCTCCGCGGCGAGCTGGTTGCCGAGCTTGACCTCCTCCGAAACCGGCAGGAGGACCTCGCCGACCGCGCCGGTCCCCTTGTCGATGGTCCGCGTGACCGAGGCGCAGGAGATCGTGGCGAAAAGAAAAAAGAGGGGAAGAATGCCAGGTCGCCTTCGATTCATCGCAGGTGCTCCGCTTTCGGTGAGGGCGCCGATAGGATGGCACCCGTGAGATTATCGGAGATCCGAGGCCAGAAACGAGCGGTCGAACTCCTTCTTTCCGCGCTGCGGATGGGGAGGGTACACCACGCCTGGCTTTTCGCCGGTCCCGACGGCGTCGGCAAGGAGACGACCGCGCGGGCCTTCGCGCAGAGCTTGCTCTGCGAGACGCCGCTCGAGGGCGAGGCCTGCGGCGGATGCCTCGCCTGCCAGAAGGTGGAGCGCGGGGCGCATCCCGACCTTCTCGTGGTCCTTCCCGAGGCCCGAGCGGTCGACCGGGGCCTCCTTTCACGCGAGGAGCTCGGAAGGACGCCCTCCCGCGACCTCCGCATCGAGCAGGTCCGCGATCTGGAGGGGATGCTCGCCCTCGCGCCCGTGGAAGCGAAGTGCCGCGTCGTTCTCCTCGTCGGCGCCGATTCGATGAACGTGCCGGCACAGAACGCCTTCCTCAAGACGCTGGAGGAACCGCCGGTCGGCACGCACCTCGTCCTCTTGGCCGAGACCGCGGACGCGCTCTTGCCCACCATCCGCTCCCGCTGTGTTCGCGTCCCCTTCGCTCCGCTGCCGCTCGATCTCGTGGCAGAACGGGTTGCCGAGGCGCGCGGCGTCCCCGAGCAGCAGGCGCGTCTTCTCGCCGCGCTGGCCGGCGGTTCGCTGGGGCGCGCCATGGAGCTGACCACCGAGGCGCTGGAGGACCGCGCCCGCATCCTGGAGGAGCTCGAGCAGCTGGACGCCAGCGACTTCCGCCCGCTTCTCGCCCTGGCCGAGCGGATCGCCGCGGGCGGTCGGGACGGGGCGGAGATCCTCCTGGACGCCATCGCGCTCTTCTACCGGGACGTGGCGATCCTGGCGGAAGGCGGCTCGGAGGAGATGGTGGCCAACCGGGATCTGCTGCCCCTGTTGCAGCGCGCCGCCCGGCGGGGCTGTCCTGCCGCTCTCTTCCGCTACCGGGAGGCGGCGCGCGCCCGCGAGGCCATCGAACGGCACGCGGTCCCCCGGCTGGCGGTGGAGCGATTCCTCATCCGCTGCGTCCTCGAGGAGGTCGCGCCGTGAACGTGCAGGCGCTCGTCGACGAGATCCGGCAGGGCCGAGCCCGTCCCGTCTACCTCTTCCACGGAGAGGAATTCCTGGCGCGCAAGGCGGCGCAGGAGGTGGTCGACGCCCTGGTCGACCCGGCCCAGCGCGACTTCAACTTGGTCGTCTCCGACGGCGCGAGCCCGGCGGAGGTGGCGCGCGAGCTCGCCACCCTGCCGATGTTTTCGGGGACGAAGGTGGTCTGGTTGCAGGATCCGCCCTTTCTCGCACCCAAGAAGGCGGCTCGGGCGGACCAGCTCTCCCGCCTGCGGGAACTCTGGGATCAGGGCAAGCGCCGTGAGGCCGCGAGGCGGCTCCTCGCCCTGGCGCAGAAGGCCGGGATCGATGCCGCGACGGCCCCGGCCGACGCCTGGAAGGAGGAGGCGGGGATCGAGGCCAGCGCCGACGACCTCCGCTTCTGCCAGGAGGCGGCGAGCTGGGCGCGAGAGGAGGGGATCGCGGCCGAGGGCGGGGACGCGGCGGCGCTGGAGCGCCTTCTCGACGCCGGTCTTCCGCCGGGCAGCCACCTGGTGATCTCCGCGCTCTCGGTGGACGGGCGCCTGGGGCTGGTCAAGCGCCTCCAGCAGGTCGGCGCGGAGATCTCCTTCCGGCCGGCCGGTCGCTACGAGAAGCGCGACGTCCACGCCCTGGCCGCGGAATTTCTCGCGCCGCTCGGCAAGCGCATCGATCGCGAGGCCGCCGCGGCCCTCGAGGAGCTCGTCGGCGACGATCAGGTGCGGCGACTGCACGCCGAGCTGGAGAAGCTGGCTCTCTACGTAGGCGACCGGCCAGTGATCCGGGCCGAGGACGTCCACCAGGTGGTGGAGCGCTCGCGCGTGGTGGAATTCCTCCTCACCCACTCGATCGAGAAGCGCGACCTGGCCGGATCCCTGGAGGGGCTGCGGCAGCTCCTCGAATCGGGAGGAAGCCTGCCCCAGGCGGTGGCTTCCATCGCCACCTGCCTGCGGCAGCTCCTCGCCGCGCGCGAGGCGACGCGGGTCACGGGCGGATCGATCCCCGGCTTCGGGGCGAAGGCGCGCGCCTGGGTGGAGGCCTACGAGGCGGCCGGGTTGCGCATGCCCAATCCGAACGCGGCGAGGTTCCGGGCGGAGGCGGCCGCGCGCTTTGGCACGCGGACGCTCGCGCGCCTGCTGGTGCGGGCCGCAGAGGTCGATCGCGCGGTCAAGACCGGAGGAGGCCGACTTTACGTGGAACGACTTCTTTGGGAGATTTGCACGGAGACGTAGCGGAGAGTTGAGCGCTCGCCGGTCGCCGTGCTACCAGCATGCGGCCTGCGCGGCGTCGCCCGCACGCCCCCCTGGCGAGGACTGCATCGGTGAAGCTGGGAATCCTGGCCGCTCTGGCCGCCTTCCATCTCTTTCCCGCGAGCGAGGAGCCGTCGGCTCAGGCCGCCTCCGAGGCGCCCGCGCGCCCCGCATCGGCGTCGATCGATCGCGCCCTCGATCTGGCGGCGTCGGAGGAGGGCGAGCCCCGGGGCGAGCGCATCGGCATCGACACCCCGGTGGGTCGGGTGGAGGTGATGGTGCTGTGGTCGGAGGCCCAGCTCCAGCTCGGTTTGCTCGAGGAACCCTGCGACCAGGCGGTGGTCGCCTACGCCCCGGCGGGCGTCTTCGTCCGCAAGGAGCGGCCCACCGGGCGACTCGTCCTCTCCGTTCCCATCCTTCGCTTCTGAGGGCTTTCCCTTGGCCGAAAAGATCCTGGTCACCAGCGCGCTTCCCTACGCCAACGGCCCGAGCCACCTGGGCCATCTGCTCGAGTACATCCAGACCGACATCTGGGTGCGGTACCTGCGGCTGACCGGCCGCGACGTGGTCTACGTCTGGGCCTCGGATACCCACGGCGCGCCCATCGAGATCAACGCCGCGAAGGCCGGCAAGACCCCCGAGGAATTCGTCGCCTACTGGCACGAGCGGCAGCGTCAGGACTTTCAGGATTTCCTGATCGGCTTCGACGTCTTCTACACGACGCATTCGGAGGAGAACCGCCGCTGGTCGGAGGAGATCTTCGCCCGGCTGCAGGAGGGCGGGCACATCGAGGTCCGTCCCCTCGAGCAGTGGTACTGCGAGGTGGACGCGCGTTTTCTCCCCGATCGCTTCGTCAAGGGCACCTGCCCCAACTGCGGCGCGGCCGACCAGTACGGCGACGTCTGCGAGGTTTGCAACAAGACCTACGCCTCCACCGAGCTCGAAAGGCCGTACTGCGCCATCTGCCGCAACCCGCCGGTACGCCGCACCTCGCACCACCTCTTCTTCAACCCAAAGCCTTTTCCGACCCTCTGGGGGAAATTCCTGAAACCGGAGACACAC
>QGUN01000100.1 GCA_003242475.1 Pseudomonadota bacterium | reverse complement strand
GGTCGCCTTGCGTGCGCCCCCTGCGGCCGCCCGGCTCCTGGCAGGCTTCGCCTCCCGGGTCTTCCTCGTGGCGGCCTTCCGCTCCTTCGCCTCGGCTTCGCCCGCCCTGGCCTCGGCACCGGCCGCCGCCTTTGGGGCAATTCCTTCCTCTCCTTCGCCCGAGACCTCCACGACCGGAGGCGTGGTGGCGGGCTCGATCCGGCCCAGCAAGAGATCGCGCTCGGTGCGGCTCAGAAAGCCTCGTTCGAAAAGCCCCTCGAAGACCTGCTCGGCGAGCTTCTCCACCTCGGCCTCGCCGCTGTCCACGCGGACGTCGGGGTGGAGGGGCGGCTCGTAGGGGAGCTGTACGCCGATGACGTTGTCGAGGACGCCCTCCAGCGCCCGCTGGTAGATCTTTTCCGAATCCCTCTGCTGCAGGACCTCGAAGGCGCAGTCGACGAAGATCTCCGCACAGCGACCGATGCGCCGACAGATCTCGTCGCGCACCTCCCGGATCGGGCTGAGGGAGGCGACCAGGACGACGACGCCCTGTCGCGTCAGCAGCTCGGCCACCCAGCCCAGGATGCGCGCGTTGCGATTCCGCACCTCCAGCGTGGCGTCCGGAGCCGTGGGGAGGAAAGGTTGAAGGTCGTCGTCGGAAAGAAATTCGCAACGCCTTCCGAGCCTCGCGTACCGCTGGTGGATGTGACGGGCGAGTGTTCGCTTCCCCGCACCCGTCATCCCGGTAAACCACAGGGTGTAACCCGAGCCGTTCATCGGACCTCCGCCGTCCTCGAGACCTGCCGAGCAGCAACCAGGTCGCGGGGCATCTTTCGTGATGCTCCAGACGATATCGCATCACCGGATGTGAAGACAAGGAAGCGGCTCTGCGTCAAACGGCGACAATTCGAGACGTGAAATCGCTTCCGTCCCAGGCGTGGGCCCGGATCTCGCCCGCGCGTCCGCCCACGACGGAGACCACCAGGTACTCGAGGCCCGGGTGAAGGGGACGGCCCGGCGCCGCCAGCGCCAGCTCGCGGTCGCGGGCCGAGAAGGAGGCGTCCGCATCGCAGTGGCTGTGAACGACGGCCACGATCGCCCATCCCTCGCGGGCGGCCCGTTCGCGCGCTCGACGCTGTTCGACGGGATCGAGGAGATAGGCCCTGCCGGCGTCCTCGGGAAAGGTCTCGGGATCCGCGCGATGAAAGCGATCCACCGCGTTGGAGATCGGCCAGAACTTCCATTCCTCCCCGCGGCGGACCACCAGACCGCATCCTTCCTCGGGGTAGCAGCGCTCCAGGTAGGCGGCGATCCCGGCCAGCAGCGCGGGCGGATAGCCTAGCGGTGCGGACACGGAGCCAGCGCCTCCTTTCGTCCTCCCTCGAAGCGGAGAATCCCAGCCGGCGCCTCGCCAAAGAGGAAGAATCCGAGGACGCGGCTCGCCGCGAGCGAGCCGGCCAGTGCGGCGGCCTCGGGCGTCGCCTCTCCGGCTGGCGCGCAGGCCGGACAGGGCGGCGCCTCGGCCCAGCCGACGAGGCTCGCCTCGCCCTCGGCCCGGGCGAAGAGAAGAAGATCCGCCCCTTTCGGCCGCAGCACGGCTCCGATCTCCGACCAGGTTCCCGGCGCTTCGACCTCGAGCCGCACGTCCGGGTTGTGCGCGGCCAGCGCCGGCACGGCAGCGGCGTCCCGAGGCCGGCCCGCCTGACTGGGGGGGATCAGAGGCGGGATCCCGCCGGCCGGGACCGGGCGAGGGTCGGCGACGACGATCCTCCCCACCCCCGCGAGGGCGAGGTAGAGCACCGCCCAGGCACCCTCGGGCGAAATTCCCTCGAGGCGGACCTCGGAGGCGAGGAGGCGGCGCTGCCCGCTTCCACCCACTTCCCGCAGCAGGATGTGGCGGGCGTAGCGCTCGATCTGGGCGTCGGTCAGCATCCCTTCCTCAACCACAGCCGCATCCCTTCCGGCCCCTCCTCGGAGCCGAGCACCTCGTGCCCCTCGTCCGCGGCCGAGCGCGGGATGTTGCGCGCGGGTTCCTCGCCCGAAAGCAGCACTTCCAGGACCTCCCCGGGCGCGATCGCCTCCAGGGCGAGTTTGACGCGCACCCAGGTCATGGGGCAGCGGTAGCTGCGGATGTCGACCGTCCTGGCGACCGTCATGCGGCGCGAGCCTCCACGTAGCGCGCGGCGTCGAGGTTCACGATGGTGGGCGCGTCGCCGCAGACCGCGCACCGTTCGTCCCGGCTCAGCGGGACCATGCGCGTCCTCCCCGTGCGCGCGTCGTGAATCCACAGCTCGTCGCCGGCCGGTCGCCCCTCGAGGATCGCGCGCGCCTGCGCGACCATGCGCGCTCCGACGATCCCGCAGAGCGCGCCGAGAACCCCCGCCTCCGAGCAGGAGGGGACCGCGCCCGCGGGCGGCAAGTCCTCGAAGAGGCAGCGGTAGCAGGCCGTCTGGCCGGGGAGGATGGCCATCACCTGCCCGGTGAAGCGGAGGATCCCTCCGTGCACCAGCGGCTTGCCGGCGAGAACGCAGGCGTCGTTGACCAGAAAGCGCGTGGGGAAGTTGTCGCTGCCGTCCAGCACCACGTCCACGCCCTCGAGCACCGCCGGGAAGTCCTCCGGTACCAGGCGTTCGCCGACCGCCTCGATGCGCGCGCCGGGGAAGAGGCGCGCCAGCGCGTCCGCCGCCGCCTCGACCTTGGGTCGGCCCACGTCCGCGGTGCGGAAGAGAAGCTGCCGCTGCAGGTTGTCGAGGCTGACGACGTCGGCGTCGTAGACGCGGATCCGCAGGCCGTGCGCGGCCAGCAGCGGCAAGACCGCGCATCCCAGCCCTCCGGCCCCGACCACGAGCACCGTCCGTTCCATCGGCCCTTGCCTACCACAACCGAGCGGGCCGCGCCCGCCCGGCCTTCTGGCAAGGGCATCCCCTCCTGTCCAGGACGGAGGGGGTCCGTGCGGTTCCCGCCCGCGGCGGACCTCGCGCGACCGGCGCAACGCGCCGACCGATCGCCCGCACCTCGATCCGCTGGGGTTGGCACAACCCATCCGAGACGTCCGCGAACCTCGGCCTTTCGACGAGGTAAAGTGCTTCGAGTACAGAAGTGATAACATCATCCACATGGCGGGGGTGGAGGACACCTTCGTTTCCAGAGCGAGGGCGATTGCCGCAGCGCGAGTCCCCTTCCTGCTCGCCGGGCTCGCGCTCTGGTCGTTCCCCCCGGCGCGCGAGTCGCTGGGGCTGGCCCATCCCCTGCTCCCCCTCACGCTGGCGCTTTCTGGCGCCCTCGCCGCCGCGCACGCCCTGACGCGGCGCCGGATCTCGCCTGCCGCCTGGAGGCGACTGAGCTTCACGACGATCTGCGCCGACGCCCTCGCCTTCGCCGCCTGGGCAGTCGAAACCGGCGGGCTACGATCGCCCTTCCTCCCCGTCCAGCTCTTCATCAGCGGCGCCGCGGTCCTCCTCTTCTCCCGTCCTCTCGCCGCACTGCCGGCGGTCGCCGCGCTGGCGGCGATCGCCTGGCTGGATCGCTTCGCGCCGGAGCGCCATGTCTACGACCTGGCGGTCCTCGTCCTCTACGGCAGCCTGCACCTCGCCCTCGCCTACCTTCTCAGCTACCTCGACGAGCGCGAGCGCGCGCTGCGAAAGGAGCGCGACCGCCTGGTGCGGGACCTCGGCGTCCACGAGGAGCGGGCGCGGATCGCCAGGGAGATCCACGACGGACTCGGAGGAAGTCTGGCGGCGATCGTCTACCAGGCCCAGCTCCTGGAAAATCGGTGCGAGGACGGCTCCGGGCGCGAACACAGCCGGCTGATCCTCGAGACGGCGACCGAAGCGCTCGAGGAGCTCCGCCGCAGCCTCCTCCTGCTGCGCTCCGACTTCGACCTGCCCACCGCCATCCGCGACCACTGCGATCGCTTCAGCCGACGCGCCGACCTCCCGGTCGCAGTTCGCGTGGAAGACGCGGGCGACGACCTTTCCGACGAGGCCCGACTCTCCATCGTTCGCGTGCTGCAGGAGGCGCTTCACAACGCCTGGCGCCACGCAGGTGCCAGCTCGGTCGAGGTCGTCTTCGCTCGGCACGGCAGCCGCGCCGTCCTCCGCGTTCGCGACGACGGCGAGGGATTCGTCCCCGACGCCGGCGGGCCCGGGCGCTACGGCCTGGCGAGTTTTCGCGAGCGCGCCGAGCGCGTGGGCGGGGAGGTGGTGGTGCAAAGCGCTCCCGGCGCGGGAACGGAGATCCGCTTCCTGGTCTCCCCAGCGGCGAAGGAGATCCGAGCATGAGCGAATCGATCCGCGTCTTTCTCGTGGAGGACCAAATCCGGATCCTCGAGTCCCTGCTGCAAATCCTCTCGGCCTCCCCGCAGGTGCAGGTCTGCGGCTCGGCCGGCTCCGGTGAGGAGGCGCTGGAAGCGATCCCTTCCGCGCGGCCAGAGGTCCTCCTCTGCGATCTCGGACTGCCGGGGATCGACGGCATCGAGCTCACCCGCAGCGTGCGCGAGCGCTGGCCCGAGATCGAGGTCCTCGTCCTCACCATCTTCGACGAGGAGGAACGCGTCCTCGCGGCCATCCGCGCAGGCGCGGCGGGCTACCTTCTCAAGGGCGCGCCCGGCTCGAAGATCGTGGAGGCCATCGAGGAGGTCCACGCGGGCGGCTCGGTCGTCCAGCCCGCCCTCGCCCGTCGGCTCCTCGCCCACTTCCGCGCGGCTCCCGAGCCGGAGCCCACTGCGCTCACCCCACGCGAGACGGAGATCCTCCAGCTCATCGCCCGCGGCCTGACCAACCAGGAGGTCGCCGGCGTGCTCGGACTCTCCCGCGCCACCGTCCGCACCCACCTCGAGCACATCTACGAGAAGCTCGACGTGACCAACCGCGTGGAGGCGATCGCCGAGGGCCTGCGCAAGGGACTGATCGAGGTCTAGGAGCCTGCCCGAGCAGTCGCCTTCGCCAAGCCCCGGGCGGGCACGCTCGCGCCTCGCTCGTCGACGAAGGGGCGATCGAGCCGAGGAGCGAGCCTCACCGTCGGGGCTCCCCCCGTCGCAGGCCAGCAGCGCCGCCCCCACGCTGGCGCCCAGCTGCACGGCAGGCCGCCACACCTCCCCTTTCGGCGCGCCCACCCCCGGCCCCCCCCCCCGAAACGGGTTTTGTCTTTCACCCCGCGACACC
>QGUN01000005.1 GCA_003242475.1 Pseudomonadota bacterium | reverse complement strand
GACGCGAGATCTGCGGGAGACGCTCGAGCGCGCCTTCCACGCCGCGCGCATGCGCCGCCACGAGTACGCCGGGCTGGAGCACCTCCTGCTCGCCCTCCTGGACGACCCCGTGGCGGGTAAGGCCATCGTCGCCTGTGGCGGCGACATCGACACGCTGCGGGCGGAGCTGGTGATCTTCCTCACCGACCACTACGAGCCTCTTCCCGAGGGGGTCGAGGCCGAGCCCTCGCCCACTCTGGCGCTGGCGCGGGTGGTGCAGCGGGCCGGGCTCCACGCCATCTCGGCCGAGCGGGATCGGATCGATGGCGGCACCGTGCTCGTCTCGCTTTTCGACGAGGAGCAGAGCCACGCCGTCTACCTCTTGCGCAAGCAGGGAATCGAGAAGATCGACCTGCTCGAGTACGTCTCGCACGGCATCGTCCGCCCCTCCCTTCCCGGGGCGCGGACGGAGGATGAGGCGGAAGGGCCCGCGCGCGATCCTCTCGCCGCCTATACCGTCGACCTGGTCGCCCGCGCGGAACAGGGGAAGATCGATCCGCTCGTGGGGCGGGACCTGGAGATCGAGCGCGCCATCCAGATCCTCTGCCGGCGCCGGAAGAACAACCCGCTTCTCGTCGGCGAGCCGGGCGTGGGCAAGACGGCGATCGCCGAGGGTTTGGCCCTGCGCATCTGCGAGGGAAAGGTCCCCGAGGTCTTGCAGGGCGCTCGCCTCTACGCGCTCGACCTTGGAGCTCTGCTGGCCGGGACCCGCTACCGGGGCGACTTCGAGCAGCGGCTCAAGGCGGTACTCGCCGCCCTTTCGCAACAGGAGCGCGCCATCCTCTTCATCGACGAGATCCACACCGTGATCGGCGCGGGCGCGGTCAGCGGAGGAAGCCTCGACGCCTCGAACCTGCTCAAGCCCGCGCTGGCCTCCGGCGAGCTGCGCTGCATCGGCTCCACCACCTTCCAGGAGTACCGGAACGCCATCGAGCGGGATCGCGCTTTCGCCCGCCGCTTCCAGATCGTGGACGTGCCCGAGCCGAGCCCCGACGAGACGGTGGAGATCCTCCGCGGCCTGCGTCCGCGCTACGAGGCGCACCACGAGGTGCAGTACACCGACGAGGCCCTGGAGGCGGCGGTGCAGCTCTCTTTGCGCTATCTCCCCGACCGCCACCTGCCCGACAAGGCCATCGACGTCCTCGACGAGGCGGGGGCGGCGCACAAGCTCCTGCCCCCCGAGAAGCGCACCGGCGAGGTCGGGCCGAAGGAGATCGAGGAGGTGGTGGCGCGAATGGCGCGCGTGCCACCGCGCAGCGTATCCGCCGACGACCGCGAGGCGCTGGCACGGCTCGAACCGGAGCTCAAGGCGACCATCTTCGGTCAGGACGAGGCCATCGAGACCGTGGTCTCCGCCATCCAGCTCGCGCGCGCCGGCCTGCGTGCGCCCGACAAGCCGATCGGCTCCTTCCTCTTTGCCGGCCCGACCGGCGTGGGCAAGACCGAGCTCTCGCGCCAGATCGCCCGCGTGCTGGGCGTGGAGTTCATCCGCTTCGACATGTCCGAGTACATGGAGAAGCACTCGGTCTCACGGCTGATCGGCGCGCCGCCCGGCTACGTCGGCTACGACCAGGGCGGCCTGCTCACCGACGCCATCCGCAAGACGCCCTACGCGGTGCTGGTCCTCGACGAGATCGAGAAGGCGCATCCCGACCTCTTCGACGTCTTGCTGCAGGTGATGGACCACGCCACCCTCACGGACAACCTCGGGCGCAAGGCGGATTTCCGCAACGTGATCCTCATCCTGACCACCAACGTCGGTGCCCGGGACCTCTCGGGGCGGCGCGTCGGCTTCGGCGGCGAATTGCCCCACGGCACCGCCACCGGCGCCCTGGAGAAGGCTTTCAGCCCCGAGTTCCGCAACCGCCTCGACGCCATCGTGCAGTTCAGGCCGCTCGGCCGCCCCGAGATCGAGCGGATCGTGGAAAAGAACCTCGCCGAGCTGAAGGGGATGCTCGCGGAGAAGAAGGTCGAGCTGGAGATCACCGAGGCGGCGCGGGCGTGGCTCGCCGACCACGGCTACGACCCGGCCTACGGCGCGAGGCCCATGGCGCGGCTCGTGGAGCGGACCATCAAGCGCCCGCTCTCCAAGGCCATCCTCTTCGGCTCGCTCGTCGAGGGCGGCAAGGCGGTGGTCGACGTCGAGGGCGGCGAGATCGCAGTGCGCACCTGAAGCCCCGCTCGCCCATCCGGTTCTCGCGACCGCAGGTAGGTGGGCGTGTGTGTTGATACTACAAGTGTTGACTCGTCAACATTTTTCTTGGCGACGATCGACAAAAGTGCTAGGCAAGGCACGCCTCGTAACAACTTGACTCTCTACGAGTGTTTCGGAGTGCCTCATGAATCGCTCGATCGTTGCAGTTCTGGGCCTTCTGCTCCTGATGACCACCACCGGCTGCCTGGCGATGTCGACCCGCGCGCCTCTGATCGGTCTCGGCATCCAGAACGTGAAGGCTGGCGAGCTCGTCACCGAGCATCAGAACGCCACCAAGATGGGTGAGGCCTGCGCGTCCTCGATCCTCGGCGCGGTGGCCCAGGGAGATGCGTCGATCCGGGCTGCGGCGGAGAAGGGCGGGATCACCAAGATCGCCTACGTGGACTCGCGCAGCACCAACGTCTTCGGCATCTACGCCAAGTACTGCACCATCGTCTGGGGCGAGTGATCGCGGCTTTGCGCGAGGCGAGACATGCCGGGAGTCCGTCGGCCTGATGGCCTCCTGGCCCTCGCCAACGGGCTGCCCTCTCGATCTTCGAGAGGGCAGTCGTGTTTCGGCTTTCAGGCGATTTTGGGTTTCAGCCGTTCAGGAAACGGAAAACGCATTCCGCGACGCAGGCGGGCCGGTCCGAGCCCTGGATCTCGACGGTATTCTTGAAGACCACCTCGACCCCGCCCTTCACTTCGGTGACGGAGAGGATCTCCGGCGCCAGGCGGTAGGAGGCGCCCTCCTTGAGCGGCGCAGGGAAGCGGACCTTGTTGAGTCCGTAATTGATCACCGCCGGAAAGCCAGTCACTTCCAGGCACTCGAAGAAGAGCGCGGCGATGCGCGACAGCGTGTAATAGCCATGGGCGATCGGCGCACCGAAGGGCGATTCCCTCATGGCGCGCTCGCGGTCGACGTGGATCCACTGGTGGTCGCCCGTGGCGTCGGCGAAGGCGACGATCTCCTCGAAGGTGAGGGTATGCCAGGGCCCGGGAGGTAAGGGCTTTCCGACCAGCGCCTCCAGGCCTGCCCTTCCTTCGATCTTGGTCTTTTCCATGATGCCTCCCTTCAGAGCGGTCGCGAGATCACGCAGGCGTTGATGCCGCCGATCCCCATCGAGAGCTTCCCGGCGAGCCCCTCGGGCGCCTTGCACGCCAGGTCGAAGACGAAGTTGGTATGCAGCCGGGAGATCTCCGCGTTCAGCTCCTCGCGCGAAAGCGGCGTCGGCGCGAGCTTGCCCTTGGCGTAGCCGAGGTACTGCGCGGTCAGCTCCCAGCCGCCGCCGGCGCTCATGCCGTGGCCGAAGGTCCCCTTGCGCGCGGTGACCAGCACCGAACCCGGAAGGATCTGCCGCAGCGTCTCCACCTCGGTGTAGTCCCCTGGCGTGGCGGTGGCGTGCAGGTCCCAGGTGGCGATCTCCTCCGGCTTCGCGCCGGCAAGCCCCAGCGCCTGGCGGATGGAGGCGAGTGGCCCTTCGCGCGAGGGCGTGATGATGTGGTCGGCGTCCGCGGAGACGCCCACCGCGACGGGCTCCATCCCGAGGGGCTTGAAACCCTTCTTCGTCATGAACTCCAGGTCGCCGACGATCCAGACCACCGCGCCGCCCGCCACGTGGGTGCCGCGCAGGCCGGTCAGCGGCTTGGAGACCTGGCCATCGGCGGAGAGCACGCGCGCGTTGTAGAAGGCCCCGACCGAGAGCGGATGCGGCGGCGGATCCGTCATCCCCACCACCACCGCCTTGGCGCGACCCAGCTGAATCGCGTCGATGGCGAGGCGAAGCGCGTAGCCGAAGGACGAGCAGGCCGCCACCGGCGCGAAGGTCATGCCGGTGATGCGGCCGAGCATCGAGATCTGAGAGGCCGGAGTGTTGTGGATGTTCCAGAGGAGGTTGGGAGAGACCTGCGTCCAGGGCGGCTCGGGCGCGTTCCACTTCTTCTGGAGCTTGGCCGTGCGGACGCACTTCTCCTTGATCACCGCGAGCTTGGCCGACTCCACGTCCCCCTCGACGGAGAGGCTCTCGATCTCGCGCAGCTCCGCCAGGTACTGGGCGAGCTCCGGCGACCGCCCCGCCCAGTAGTGCCAGAAGACCTCCTCGGCCCGGTCGCGCTCGTGCTCCGCGACGGTAGAAGGCTCAGGGGGAACCGAAGGATCCGCCTCCCGCTCCTCCTTCGGCTTCTGCAGCCACTCGCGCAGGGCCGAATTGCGCTCCGGATGCGCCCAGAAGCGGTCCCAGCGACGCTGCGCTCGATACAGCTCGATGCTCAGGTCGTAGATCGTCGGCAGGTCGCCGAGGCCGGTGCCCACGTAGACGTGAGCATCGAGCCCGAGGTCGATGAGAACCTGCTCGATGCCCGGGTTCTGGGAGAGGGATTGGATGAAGGCGCCCACGGCGTAGAGCGTGGGCAGGCCCATCTTCTTTTCGAGCTGCGAGTAGCGGTTCGGGGGGAAGCGCTCGTCGATCCAGCCCTTGTAGTCGGAGAAGCGGAAGTCGGGGGTGCCGACGAGGAAATTGCTCGGTCCGAAGCCCTCGAAGGGCGAAAGCCAGCTTTCCGCCGACTCGAGGTTGCGTTCGAATGCCTCGATGTTCGGTGAGCGAGGGGCCACGATGCCCCAGCCGAAGATTCCGACTCTGCGCACGTTTCACTCCTCGACGAGGTTTCCGAGCCAGCGGAAGGCGCAGATGTACCAGAGCCGGCTCGTCTGGCAAACCGTTCCGTTGGGGTGGCCTCGGGCCCTTTCCGCGGTTAGGCTCGGCCGCGTGCTGCCGGTTACCGTTCTCACAGGCTTTCTGGGCGCTGGCAAGACCACCCTCCTCTCCCGGATCTTGGCGAGACCCCACGGCCTGCGGATCGGCCTGATCCTCAACGAGCTGGGCCAGGCCGGGATCGACGAGGGACCGCGTACTTCCTACGTGGAACTGACGGAAGGCTGCGTTTGTTGCGTCCGCAACCCGGACCTGCTGCGCGCGCTGACCGAGATGAAGGAGCGCGGGGACGTGGATCGGGTGATCGTGGAGACCACCGGCCTGGCCGACCCGCTCTCGCTGACCTGGACGCTTTCCCGGCCGGAGCTCGACGGGGTGGCGAGGCTCGATGCGGTGGTCACGGTGGTGGACGCGCTCAACCACGCGAAGGCGGCGCGCGAGGAGTGGGAGGCCCAGGTGCGCTGCGGCGACGTGATCGTCCTGACGAAGACCGACCTGGCCACGCCTGCGCAGATCGAGGGGGCGATCGCCGCGGTGCGGGCCCTGCGGCCCTCGGCGCGGATCGTACGCGCCGACGGGTCGCTGCCCACCGGGATCTTCCTCGACCCGCTCCCCGAGGAGAGCGCGGCGCTCGCCTTGGTGCGGGAAGGCGAGCCGGGGCCGGCGCGCCACTCGGAATTCGGGGCCGTCGTCTTCGCCGACCGGGCGCGCTACCGTCTCGACGCGCTCGAGGACTGGCTGGAGGACCTGCCCGAGCCGATCTTCCGGGTCAAGGGGATCGTCCAGGCCCAGGACGGAAGCTGGGCGCGCTTTCACGTGGTCGGTGGGCGCCTGCAGATCGACGCCCGCGCCGAGCCGCCGGCCCACGGCGAAAGTCGCATGGCCTTCTTCGGCCGCGGCCTTTCGCGCGAGGAGATCGAGGCGCGGCTTTCGAGCTTCCGCGCGGAGGGGGAGGCGTGAGCCGGGAGAAGGTCGCGGTGATCGCGATGAATCTCGGCGGGCCGGACAGCCCCGAGGCCGTCGAACCCTTCCTTTTCAACCTCTTTTCCGACCCGCACCTCATCCAGCTTCCCCTCGGCTTCCTCTGGCAAAAGTGGCTGGCGCGCCGGATCGCCGCGCGCCGCGCCCCGGAGAGCCGCCGAAACTACGAGCGGATCGGCGGGCGCTCGCCCATCCTGGAGCTGACGCTCGCGCAGGCGAGGGCGCTGCAGGCCGAGCTGGGCGAGGGCTTTTCCGTCCACGTGGCCATGCGCTACTGGCATCCCTTTCCCGAGGAGGCGGTGGAGCAGGTGCTCGCCGAGGGGGCGCGGCGCGTGGTGGCGCTGCCGCTGTACCCGCACCGCTCCATCACCACCTCCGGCACCGCCATGCACGCCCTGCGGCGGGCTCTGGCGCGCAGGGCACCCTGGCTTCCCCTGCACGAAGTCTGCTGTTTTCCCGAGGCGCCGGGGTTCGTGCAGGCCTGGGCGGACGCCATCCGCGAAGTCCTCGACTCGATCCCGGAGGAGAGGCGGCGGCGCGCCCACATCCTCTTTTCCGCGCACAGCCTGCCGCGGTCGATCGTGGACGACGGCGACCCCTACGTGGCGCACGTGGAGGCCACCGTGCGCGAGGTCATGGCCCGGCTCGGCGACCTGCCCCACAGCCTCGCCTACCAGAGCCGGGCCACGCGGGCGAAATGGCTCGAGCCGGCCACGGAAGACGAACTTGCGCGCCTCGGCCGCGCCGGCGCTGAGGACGTGGTGGTCGTCCCCATCGCCTTCGTCACCGAGCATGTCGAGACCCTCTTCGAGCTCGACATCCTGCTGCGCGAGCCCGCGCTCCAGGCCGGGATCCGCCACTATCACCGCGTGCGCGTGCCCTACCTCGCACCCTCCTTCATATCCGCCCTGGCCGAAAAGGTCCGCGGCGCCCTCGCGCCCGGCGGGCTTCCACCCTGCCGGCCGCCCTGCAACAACCCCCTCTGCGTCGCCAGACGCGGCGGTTGACGTCGCGCCCCTCGGCTCCGAGGGCCCCGGCGCCGGGCCGGAGACGGTCGAGCTCCGTGCCTCGGAGCTGCACTCGCCATTCGGAGGGCAGCTCGGTCCGTCGACCGCCGAGCCCGGCAGCAGAGTTCTTCTCACTCTTTGGTTTCAGCCGACCGCGATCGGAGGCTTTTATCAGCTCCTTCGCATCGAGGCGGGCGAGGCGACTCTCGTCCTTCGGCTCGAGGGCGAGGGCCGAGCCAAGCCAAAGCGGCCGAAGCCCTCGTGCACGTTGAGGGCCGATCGGAAGGAGCTGGTTTTCACCCGGTTCTCGGAACCGCCTCCGATCCCGGTGAAGAACCAGGTTCGGATTTACAACCGAGGGGACGAGGACTGTCTTGTCTCGAAGGTTCGGCTCGAAGGCGACCCGCCTTTCAAGTGGACCTCGCCGAGGTGGGCGAAACGTTCTGGCTGTCTCCCGGGATGAACGTTGCCCTGCTCGTGTCGTTCGAGGGGATCGAGCTCGCCGAGGGCGCCCTCGTTCTCGAGGCCTGGGGCGAAGAAGTTCGAATCCCCCTGTCGACCGCCGAGGCGCCGCGCTGCGCGCGGCTCAACTGGCTCGACGAGGCCCGCAGCCTCGGGTTGGGCTGTCGCCAGCTGGTCGCCGAGATCGACTGGGCGTGCGAGGAGCGAGCTGTTCGGACCATCCACCTGGAGCCGGACGGCGGATTCGAATACCTGTTCGTCGCGGAGGACGAGAGCGAAGCGGCCGAGCTGTGGCTCAGCCTGAGCCGCGAGGAGGGATTTCACCTCGGCCTCGAGGGACGTCCGAGGGCCTTCGTCGCCTTCGACAACGGCGACGCGCTTTGGGTCTCGACCCCGGTGAGGGTGGCGAGCGAGGTCATCCGCCTGGAGGATGACCCGAGGGAAGAGGGGACGACTTGGTCGTGGGAGCTTCGGGAGCTTCCACCGGATCGCGACGGAAACGGTTCGCTCGACGAGGCCGATGGCTTCGAGGTATGGCTCCGCGGCCGTCGTCTCCCGCCCGTGACCACGACGGGGGCCGTGAACTGGCACATCGACCCGCTGACCGGGACGATCCATCTGTCCCTCATCGTCTGGCGACCGGACGACGCCGACGTTCCGGAGGTGCGCTGGCCGGTCCTCTGCGAGTCGGACCTGAACCGGTGATGCTTCCAGGCCCTCGCGCGGCGAGGGCCTGAAGCCGTCCACGAGCGCGCGAATTCTAGCCGCGCAGCCGCAGCGCCTCGCCGAGGCGCTCGTCGGCGAACTGCCAGTTGATCACGTCGAAGAACCGGTCGACGTAGGTGCCGCGGTCGTTCTTGTAGCGCAGGTAGTAGGCGTGCTCCCAGACGTCGCAGACGAGGAGCGGGTAGGCGCCCTGGAAGCCCATGTTCTGGTGGTCCTCCACGGCGAGGATGATCAGCCGATCGCCCAAAGGCTCGTAGGCGAGGACGCCCCAGGCGCTGGCCTCGGCCGCCTTGCTCGCGGCGGCGAACTGCTTGCGGAAGGCGTCCACGCTGCCGAAGCTGCGCGTGAGCGCGTCGGCCAGGCGCGGCGGGGGATTGCCGCCGCCGTTCGGGCTCATCGAATTCCAGTAGAGCGTGTGCAGGACGTGGCCGCTGCCGTGGAAGGCGAGTTCGCGTTCCAGCGCCTTGATCTGCGCGAAGTCACCCTTCTTCCGCGCCTCCTCCAGCCCTGCCAGTGCGTTGTTGAGCCCGCGGACGTAGCCGGCGTGGTGCTTGTCGTGGTGCAGCTCGAGGATCTCGGCGCTGAGGAAGCCGTCGAGCGCGTTCTTCGGATAGGGGAGGGGAGGCAGGGTATAGGGCTGCGGCGAAACGGTCGCGCCCCGAGCCGGCGGCGGCGCCTTGTCCTTCTCCCTCCCCGCCGGGCGAGGCGCCTGCGCCGCGGCCAGGCCGGAGACGCCGAGGACCGGCGCCGCCAGGGCCGCGCCCGCCATCATGCCGAGCATCTCCCGTCGGTCGAGGGCAGCGCTCTTCTTCTCGCTCATCGCGTTCTCCTTTGTGTTCGGACTCGGGTTCGAGACCGGACGAGTCTAGCACGCGCGCTTCTTTCTTCGCGGCGAGCGCGAGCAGAGATAGGATTCCCCGGGCTGTCCATCTGTGGAAGGTGAAGGATGAGCGCACTGCGACTGGCTCTGGTGGTGGGTGTGGTGGCGGCGCTTCCCTCGGCCGCCCTCGCGGATCTGACGCTCGCGGTGGACGCGAACGCGGTCGCGCCCTCGCAGACGGATTCGACGGGTTTTGGCCTGGGCGTGAGCGCGGGGATGGACCTGCTGGGGTTCGGCCCCGTCGGCCTCGGCCCCCACGTTCGCCTGGGCACGGCCAGCTCGGAAGACGACCGCATCCTGCACGGCTCGATCGGCGCCCGGCTCACGGTCGACTTCGTGGTGGCGCTCTCGGCGTCGGTTCGCGTGGGTGTCGGCGATCTTTCCCGCGAGGGGCTGATCGAAGCGGGCGAGTCGACGAGCGGATCGGGATTCCTCCTCGAGGGCGACATCACCGCCGAGTTCCCGCTCTTCGGGCCGCTCACCATCGGTGCCCGATACGGACACTCCCGGATCTTCCTCTCCGACGAGGACTACAGCTGGCCTTCCTACGGCCTGCAGCTCGGCCTGCGGATCTGAGCGGCCTGCCGCAACGGACGGGCGTTTCGGCGGCGCACACGCGGCGCGTCGCGCGCGCCCGTGGAAAGCGTCGCTTGCGCGGGTGATGCCCGTACACGGCCCGCGCAACTTCGCCTCGACGAGCGGCGGGGCCGCGTGCTCGCCGCTCGAGTCGGCCCAACGCACAAAGGCGCGTTCAGGTGCGCTGGCTGCGCAGCGCCCAGCCGATCATCTTGTAGAGCAGGCGCGCGCCGACGTTGCCGTCCCACTCGTCGCCCTCGGGGCCGGGCGCGACCTCGCAGAGGTCGAGGCCGACGATGGTGCGGCCGCTCTCCACCACTCGGGCGATCAGCTCGCACGCCTGGTAGAAGCTCAGCCCGCCTGGTACCGGTGTTCCGGTATGCGGGCAGAGGCTGGGCTCGAGCCCGTCGATGTCGAAGGAGAGGTAGACGTGCTCGGGCAGGTCGCGCACGATGCGGTCGACCTGCTCCTTCCACGTCGTGCCCGCGAGGCGCTCGCGCGCCAGCGCATGGTCGAAGTGGGTGACGACGCGGCCGCCGCTTTGCTGGATGTAGAGGTACTCGCCGCGGCCGAAGTCCCGCACCCCCACCTGCACCAGCTTCGCCACCTCGGGGATACGCTCCATCACGTTGTAGAAGATCGAGGCGTGGCTATGGGTGAAGCCCTGGTAGGCCTTCCGCAGGTCGGCATGGGCGTCCACGTGGAGGATGCCCATGCCCGGATGGCGCTCGGCGTGCGCGCGGATCGCGCCGAAGGGTACCGAGTGATCGCCGCCCAGCACGCAGACGACCTTGCCCTGGTCGAGCCAGCGCGAGACCTCGCGGTAGACCTGGTCGGCCAGGAGGTCGCCGATCTCGTTGACGCGGGCGATGCGCCGGGCGCGCTCCGCCTCGTCGAGCTCCTCGCCTTCGATGGAGCGGACGAGGGCGACGGCCTCGTCGTTCCACGCCTCGACCTTGGGATCGGCGTCGAGCATGGAGATCCCCTCGGCGTAGAACTCGCCCAGCTCGAGGTCGAAGAGGTCCACCTGGTGCGAGGCGGCGAGGACGGCATCGGGGCCCCTGGCAGCTCCGGAGCCATAGGAGGTGGTGGCCTCGAAGGGGACGGGGACGACCACGACCTTCGCCTCCTCGGGGGTGAAGGTCAGACCGTAGATTCCGGAGCCCGGCTCGGCGGGCGCATCGGGATCGAAGGGTGGCATGGGCGGCATCATAGGAGGCTGTTGCGGTAACGCAACCGGCTGCGGTGGGCGGTCCACGCCACCTCACTCGCGGCATCATCCTCGGCCCGGTGCCGCGTCGCTCGCCATCTCTCCGTCGAGCCGGTGCAGCAGGTGCCCGGCCTGCCAGACGGCGACCACGCGCCTCAGCGCGCGGACGTCCTCGAGCGGATTTCCGTCCACGAGAACCAGGTCCGCGTAGGCGCCCGGAGCGACCACGCCGAACTTCGCCGTGGGATCGAGGAGGCGGACGGGGAGGCGCGTGGCCGCCATGATCGCCTCGGCCGGTGGCATCCCCAGCTCTACCAGCGCCTCGATCTCGTCGTGCAGATCGTGGTCGGCGCCCGGCTGCGTACCGGAGCCGGCGAGGAGGGGTACGCCGATCTCGCGCAGCGCGCGGAGGTTTCCCCGCAGCCGCTCGGCGCAGGGCAGGGGCCGGCCGGCACACAGGCCCTGGGCGGTGACGACCGGTACGCCCGAGATGGAGAGCGCGTGGGCCTGGTTCCGGTCGAGGGCATCCTCCCAGGGCGGCGCCAAGAGGAGGGCCACGCGCGAGCGCGCGGCGAGGAGGGAGGCGTCGGCGGTCGGCGCCAGGGCGTAGACCGGCTTGCGGTAGGCCGCAGCCTCTGCCACCACCGAGCGCGCCATCTCCTCGGTAAAATCGGCCGTCCACTCGATCCGCACGAAATCCGATCGGTAGCGCTCCAGGTCGCGTCGCGCCGCGCGGGCCGCCTCCAGGGGGCTTTCCACCCGCTGCACCGCTTCCAGGCGGTAGGGTGCGTCGAGCTCGGCCTCGCCGCGGATGGAACGGGTGGAGCGGTACAGGCGTGGCCCGGGTAGCTCGCCCGCGGCGATCCTCCGCTGCAGCGTCTCGACGTCCGTATCGTGCCCCGACACGACTGCGGTGGTCACGCCCTGCGCGAGCATGCGTTCCAGCGCGCGGCGTGGATCTCCGTCGCCGAGCAGGACGTGCATGTCCACGAGCCCGGGGAGCAGGACCTTCCCCTTGCCCGAGATCATCTGCACCCGGCCCTCCAGTTCGTGCTGCCCGGTCGGCACCATCCCCCGCACCCGGCCGCCGACGAGCAGCACGTCCATGTCGTGCAGGAGGAATTCGTCGAAGCCGGTGAAGACGTCGACTTCGGTGATGAGGGTCGGCGGCGCCTCGCGGGAGAGGTCCGGCGCCTCCACGTGCACGGGGCGGTAGCCGGCGCAGGCGGCGAGAACCAGGGCGAGAAGGAAAAATCTCATGCACCCATCCTACTGCTTCGCGATCCCCTTGCGCGCCGGGAGACGGAGAGCGCGAACGAGGGCTCGGGGGAGACGAACCACGCCTCGAGCTCCAGCCCCGCCATCGCCAGGAGGCGCTCCACCGATTCCCGGGTGAACTTGCGGCTGATCTCCGTGCGGATGGTCTCTCCTTTCTCGAAGGGGATCCGCAGGCCGAGGTGCTCGATTCGCACCTCGTGCGCCTCCCGGGCGCGCAGGTGCATCTCGATCTGCGCCTCCCTTTCGTGCAGGAAGGCGAGATGGGCGAAGCGCTCCGGTACGAAGTTTGCGCCCAGTTCCCGATTGAGCACGCGCAGGATGTTGCGGTTGAAGGCGGCGGTCAGCCCCTGCGCATCGTTGTAGGCGCGGTGGAGAACTGCGCGGGACTTCAACAGATCGGTGCCGAGCAGGAGGCGATCGTCCTCGCCGAAGGTGGAGGCGATCCGCCCGAGAAAGGAAGCGCCCTCCTCCTCGGTGAAGTTCCCGATCGTGCCGCCGAGAAAGGCGACCAGGCGGCGCCCGCCTTGCGGCATTTTCTCCAGGTGAAAGTCGTAATCGCCCACGAGCCCGTGTACGCGCAGCCAGTCGAACTCGCGAAGGAGGGCTCGCGCGCTCTGGCGGAGCATGGAATCGCTGACGTCGAAGGGAACGTAGACGCAGCGCACACCCCGTAGACCTGCGGCTCGGAGGAGGATGCGCGCCTTTCGCGCCGGCCCCGAACCGAGTTCCACCAGGTGGGTGGGCCGAACGCGGGCCATCACCTCCTCCGCGATCGCCGCGAGCAGTCCAGCCTCCGCACGGGTCGGGTAGTACTCCTCCGTCTCGCAGATGCGGTCGAAGAGCAGTGAACCGGCCTCGTCGTAGAAGTACTTGGAGGGCAGCCACTTGGGGGTGGCGGTGAGGCCCACCTTCACGTCGTGCGCGAGCGTCGACGCTCGACGCGGGAGGACCTCGACGACCAGTCGGTCTGGTGCCCCTTCCAGCTGCTGCACACGCGCCTCCCCCAGAAGATTCGGCGGCGGCGCGGAAAAGACGAACCCCCGTCCGGATGTGAACGGCCCCCGTCTGGAGTTGGTTGCGACGCGCGAACCTCGCCGAAGTAGGTTGTTTGCGACCGGCTCGGAGGCGCGCGTGCGCCCGGGCACCATCCGATTCGCCAGGGGAGGTCAAACTCGAATGGTGGCGGGACTCTTCGAGGAGATGGAGCGCGCGCGGGCTCTCACCCTCTGGATCACCGAGGACCTCGACGACGCGCAGGCGCGGGCACGCCCCGACCCGGATTTCTCCCCGATCGGGTGGCATCTCGGCCACGTGGCATGGCAGGAGGAGGTCTGGCTGCACCGAAGGATTTGGGGGCGGCCGCCGATCGCCCCGGAGCACGACGCCCTCTTCGACTCGTTCCGCAGCCCGAAGGAGACGCGCTCGGTCCGGCTTCTGCCGCTTTCCGCGATCCGCGAGTACGCGGCGCGCGTCCGAGAAGTGAGCGCTCGCCTCGCGGAGAGGGATCATGAATCGGAGCTTCTCGAAGACGGCTGGGTGTTTCGATTTCTGGCCAACCACGAGCGGCAGCACGCCGAGATCATCGCCATCGCCCGCTTGCTTCTCCGTCTCCCTCGCGCGGTCGAATCGGTTGCAAACGATGGCGCCACAGCGGAGGAGGGGTGGCACTCGTTTCCCGAGGGTTCGTTCCTGATGGGGGCGGACGATCCCGACGGCTGGGACAACGAGCGCCGGCCGCATCGTCGGCACCTTTCCTCGTTTCTCCTGGCGCGGCGCCAGGTGACCAACGGCGAGTGGCTCGAGTTCATCGAAGCCGGTGGATACCAGACGCGCTCGCTCTGGAGCGAAGCGGGCTGGGCCTTCGTGCGCGAGCGGGGGATCTCGGCGCCGCTTCACTGGGAGCGCGATGCCGAGGGCAGCTGGCGCCGTTTTACCTTGCGTGGATGGGTGCCGCTCGCCCACGACCATCCCGTGGCGCACGTCTCCTTTTTCGAGGCCGAAGCCTTCGCGCGCTTCGCGGGGGGACGCTTGCCCACCGAGGCCGAATGGGAGCGGGCCGCCCGCGGCGATCGCGACCACCGCTTCCCCGGCGGCGATCTGTCGTGGGCCAATCTCGGGATGCGCCGCGGCGATACCGCACCCGCCGGCGGTCTGGCCGGCAACGTCTGGGAGTGGACCTCGAGCTTCTTTTTGCCCTACCCGGGATTTCGGCCCTGTCCCTACCGCGGCTACAGCGAGCCCTGGTTCGGCGAGGCGCACCGCGTCCTGCGCGGCGGAAGCTACCTCAGCCATTCGCTGATGGCCCGGTCATGTTTCCGCAACTGGCTCGAGCCCCACATCCGCGCCTACCCCGCCGGCCTCCGCCTCGCCCGCGATGGACGCTCTTAGCTGGCGAGACAGGAGAGGGGGACGGCGGCGAGCTTTTCCCGAAGGGGACGACGTCGGTGCCATCGTAGAGGACGGCGCCAAAGGCGAAGCGGTCCGGCTCGGCCGAAGCGAGCGTCCGCAGGCCGTGGAAGTCTCGGCTCGTGATGGTGGCCGAGGCCTTGACTTCCACTCCCGCGATGCGGCCGTCGTCCCATTCGACCACGAGATCGACCTCACGACCGGTGTATCGGCGAGCGCATCCTGGACTCGGGCTTCCACGAAGCCGCTCGAGCACAGGGGCCGCTTCGGAGTTCGGGGACTCGCGCACGCCTTCCCTCGAGGTTCCCGGAAATTGGAAGTGGGCGTCCCGGATTTGGGAGCGTTGCGTCCGGATTTTGGAAGTACGGCGCCCGGATTTTGGAAGGCCAACCTCCGGATTTCGGAAGTCTGCATCCGGAAATTGGCAGGCCGACGCTCGGATCTTGGAAGAACGAGCCGTGCGTGCGCGCGGCCGGCGTCGTTCGAGGCGCTTTCAGTAGACGTTGTACTTGCGGCGCAGGGCCTCGTGCTCGGCGGCGGTGCGCGAGGGCCGGAGGATGCGGTCCTTGTCGTGCAGGTAGTACCAGTAGGGGCTCTGCTCGGGACGGAGCGCCGCGACCAGCGATTCGAGCGTGGGCGCTCCGATCGGACCCGGCGGCAACCCCCGCCGCAGGCGCGTATTCCACTCGTCGTTCGGATCGCGAAGGCGCTTCAGGAATGCCCGGCGATCGTTCCACTGCGGCAACTCGTAGCGGCTGGTGGCGTCCACGCCCAGGGCGATGTCGGCATCCAGCCGCTTCCACAGGATCCCCGCCACCAGCGGACGTTTCTCGGGGGCTGGCTCCTCGCGTTCCAGCAGCGAGGCCATGATGACGATCTCGTGCAGCGTTCGTCCGCTGGCCTCGATCTCCTCGCGATGGGGCTTCCAGAAGCGCTCGACGAATGTATCGAGCTGGCGCTGCACCAGCTCGCGCACGTCGAAGCGATCCGGAACGATGCCGTAGGTCTCGGGGTAGAGGTAGCCTTCCAGGGTGCGGCCGTCGATGGGGAAGGGTGCGCGCACCCACGACGGATCGGAGGCGGCGGCGACGTACGCGCCGGGTTCGATCAAACCCTTGCGGGCCAGGGCCTCGTCCGTGTCGCGCAGCCTCCAGCCCTCCACGATCACGAAGGGCTCGTCCTCCGGAAGGGGATTGCCTTCCAGCGCGGCGGCGATCTCCGCCAGGGACATGCCGGGGCCGATCTCGAAGCGGCCCGCCTTGGCGGCCAGCCCGCCGCGGCGCCACAGGTGGTAGCGCCACAGCCACTCCGCCCGGATCAGGCCGTCCCTTTCGAGCCGCGCTCCCAGCGATCGCCCCGTGGCGCCACGCGGGACCTCCCAGACCACCATCTCCTCGGAGCCCGGCCGCATCGGCGTTCGCACGGCCCGCTCCAACCAACCCAACCCCGCACCGCCCGCGAGAGCGGCGAGGAGCGCCACCAGCGCGACCTTCCTCATCCGCACGGAGCTTAACACAAAGGTCCGACGGGCGCCGGCTTCCAGGCGGGCCTTCGCCCCCCAACGGTGCAGTGGCGGTCGTGCACGCCGCACGCAAGTTTCCGGTAGCGCCCACTTCTGGACACGGGGCGTGGTGGGAAGGCCGCTCGTGGCGGTCGAAAGCTCGAGAGGAAGCGAGATGAAGTGGTTGCGAGCATGGGGTTGGGCGATGGCGTCGCTCGCGGGCGTCCTGCTCGTGGCGGGCACCCCGGAACGGGCGCACGCCGTGGACTTCGACCTGATGATCAGCGGCGACGTCAACGGCGTCTTCAAGACGGACGCCGATCGCGATCTGGGAATCGGCATCGCCGGTCGGCTCGGTCTGGGCTTCGACGCAGGCTCGGTCCGAGTGGTGCCGGAAGGCATGTTCGAATGGGATCGCTTTGGCGAGGACGACACGGTGATCCGCATCCTCGGCGGCTTGCGGATCATGGCCGGTGACGTATTCGAGCCCAGCATCTTCGCGCACGTGGGCTGGGGCCGGCACAACTTCAAGGACTCGGACGACGACGCCGTGGCCATCGACGTCGGCACCGCCCTCGACTTCACGGCGATCCCCTACCTGAAGCTCGGTGTTCAGGCGGCGTACAACTGGCTGGAAGTCGACCCAGTCCTCCAATTCATCACCTTCGGCGCGCACCTCACCTTTCTCTTCTGAGCTGGACCTGGCCGCGGCGGGAGGGGCCTGTTAGGCTCGTCCCGCCATGGCCATCTCCCGTCGGACGCTGCTCCGATCCGGAGTGGGCGGGGGCCTTCTCCTTCTCGCCGGAGGTGCGGGCCTCGCGCTTCTGCCCTCGCGGATTCGCACGCCCTCGGCTCCGCTTCGCGTCCTCGACGAGCGGAGCTTTTCCGTGCTCGCCGCGATCGCGGACCGCATGCTGCCGCCGCGTCCCGGCTTTCCGAGGCCTGCCGACCTTCGGCTCGCCGAGCGCATCGACGCCTTCCTGGCCGAGGGGGATCCGGCCGTTGCCGCCGATTTCCGCCGCGCACTCTTGCTCGTGGAAAGCGGCCTCGCGGGCCTCCTCTTGGAAGGCAGACCCCTTCCGTTCACGCGGCTTTCGTCCGAGCAGCAGGACCGGGTGCTCGACGCGTGGCGCACCAGCGCCTGGTCGTTTCGGCGCATGGTGTATCGTGCCATCCACGGCCTGTGCATGGCCGTGTATTTCACCTGCCCGGAAACGTTTGCGGCGACCGGCTACCCCGGCCCGCCGCGCCTGGACGGGAGCCGATGAACCACCCGCGCGTTCATCACCGACTCGAAGCGGACCTCGAGATCGAACGCGATGTCTGCGTGATCGGTTCGGGTGCGGGCGGCGCCGTGATCGCGGCAGGCCTGGCGAGGAAAGGGTTGTCGGTGGTTCTCCTGGAGGAGGGGGCTTACCGCACGCGCAGCGAGTTTCGCATGGACGAGGGCGAGGCCTATCGCACGCTCTACCAGGACCGCGGTCTGCGCTCGACCTCGGACCTTGCCATCACCATCCTCCAGGGCAAGGCGGTGGGCGGCTCCACCGTGATCAACTGGACCACCTGTTTTCGCGTGCCCGACGGCGTCCTCGCGCACTGGGCGCGCGAGTTCGGCGTGCGTGGCTGGACCCCCGAGGCGCTCGCTCCGCATTTCGAGGCGGTGGAGCAGAGGCTCTCGATCGCCGAGTGGCCCGAGGCGTTGGCCAACGCCAACAACCGCGTGCTCCTCGACGGGTGCCGGCGGCTCGGCTACTCGGTCGGCCCCCTCCGGCGCAACGTGAGGCGCTGTGCCAACACTGGCTACTGCGGGATGGGCTGTCCCGTGGACGCCAAGCAGGCGATGCACCTCACCTACGTCCCCGATGCGATCGAGTCCGGCGCGGAGCTCTTCGCCTGCGTCCGCGCGCAGCGGATCGAGATGGCGCAGGGGCGGGCGCGGTCGGTCCTGGGGCTCGCGGTGGATCCGGAGAGCGGCCGGCCGACGGGACGACAGATCCGCGTGCGGGCGCGAGCACTCGTGTTGAGCGCCGGCGCGCTCAACACTCCGGCGCTTCTGCTTCGCTCGGGGCTCGACGACGGCAAGGTGGGGCGGCGTACCTTCCTTCATCCCACCGTGGCGATGGCGGCATTTTTCGACCACCCGATCCACGGCTACTACGGCGCGCCCCAGTCCATCGTCTCGCACCATTTCGCGGACCGCGGCGAGGGGAGGATGGGATTCTTCTTGGAGACGCCGCCCGTGCACCCCATGCTCGCCGCCACGGCCTCGCCCGCCTTCGGCGCCTCGCAGTTCGAGGTGATGTCTCGACTTTCGCACATGCAGGCGCTCATCGCCCTGGCCATCGACGGATTTCTTCCGGGTGACGAGGGCGGAAGGGTGACGATCGATCGCGAGGGGCGGATGCGGTTTTCGTATCCCATCCGCAAACCGCTGGAGGAGGCCTTTCGTGCTGCCTCGGTGGAGATGGCGCGGATCCAGCTCGCCGCCGGCGCCGTAGAGGTGCGCTCTTTGCATCTAGACCCGGTGATCGTCCGAAGCGAGCGCGATCTGGAAAGGCTCGAGCGCGCTCCCTACGGCGCCCACCGTCACTCCATCTTCAGCGCCCACCAGATGGGCGGCTGCCCCATGGGCGAGGACGACGAGGTCTGCGTGGTGGATTCCGAGCTGCGCCACCGTCGGGTGGAAAATCTCTACGTGGTGGACGGATCGGTCTTCCCCACCTCGCTCGGCGTCAACCCCAGCGAGACGATCTATGCCCTCGCCCACCGCGCCGCCGACTTCGTCGCGCTGGCGATCCAGTAGCGAGAGCGCGGGCGTTCGCCGCTTCCCTTCGTTTTCCGAGAAGGCCGCACGAACGGCACCTCGCTGATCGGCACCGCACGTCTTCCAGAGAGGGGGGCGGTTTCACCCCGAGGGGGCTTTAGATGCAGACGTCGCCCAGGTAGTTGCCGCCCTCGTCGTACCGGGACCAGCAGCCCGGCATGGTCTCGGACGAGCAGGTTCCCCGCGCCGGCTTGCCAGGAAGGCTTCCGGGCCGCGGTCGACAGCGCCCTTCGCAGCCGTCGGAGGTGCAGCAGGGCTTGCCGGCATCCGCCGTGGGGAGCGAGCAAGACCGATACTCGCCGGTGCCCGGAACTTCACCGTGGGGATTGGGCATGTCGCCGAGCTCGGAGAAATGCGAGCAACGCCGAGAGCGAGCGAAGCGCGGACACGAGCGACCTCCAAGCACCCGAGCATGGGCGAAATCCGAGGAAGCAGGCGAGCCGGCAGGCGCCCGCAGGGCCCCCCACGGGGTTTTACGCCGGAAGGGGATGGCTAGATTGTCGGCGGAGCGGAGGTCGCATCCCGAACATGCTGAGCCCATTCATCGAGCGCTACCTGCGGGTCAACGGCATCCCCGTCCGGCTCCTGTCCGAGGAGGAGGCGGAGGTCCATCCACCGCGAAGCGAGGACGAGCTGGTCGTGGAGCGCGTGCGGACCGTGCTCGTGGAGCTGGACGGCGGCGACGAGGTTCTCTGCGCCATCCCGGAAGACGCCGAGGTGGATTTCGACGCGCTCTGCGATCTCCTCGGCGCGGAAGAGGCCGTGATCTGCGAGGAGGGGCGCCAGCTCGAGGTCTTCCCCGGCTGCGAGTTCGGAGCCGCTCCGCCCTTCGGCGGGCTCTGGGGCCTTCCGCTGATCGTCGACGCGGACGTCGAGCTCTCCGACCGTGTCCTCGTCCCCGCGGGCCGCCACGACCTCTACATCGAGATGCGGACGACCGATCTCCTCTACCTGGAGGATCCCGTCGTGGCCGAGATCTCGGCCTACCCCGGCGAGCCGTGGCGACACGCGATGCCCGTAAAGTGGCATCCGCCCGGCGAGATCCCGACCCTCCGCTCCTGATCGTTCGGGCGCCGCATCGTCCACAGGCATTCGTGCAGCGCCCGTGGCGAGCCGGTCCGCGCCCGCGTCCATCAGCCCTCGGCCGCCGGGTCGGCCGCTTTTCGCAGCGCGGCCAGGCCCACCTCGACGGCTTTCTCCAGATCCCTCCGGCTGGCGCCGAGGCGAGCTTTCAGGCAAAGGCCCTCCAGCAGCGCGTCGGCAAAGCGCGCCAGGGCAGCCGCGTCCGTTTCCTTCGGCAGCACACCGGCGTCGACGTCGGCCTGGATGCGGCGGCGCATCCACCTCTCCTTCGCGCGGCGCATGTCCTCGAGTACCTTGCGCACCCGGACGGCGCTCTCGTCGGTCCCCAGCGCCCCGCAGATCACCAGGCAACCGCGAGGATGGCCGCGTTCGGTGAACTGCCGGGCGGCGTGCAAGAGGATGCGCTCGATCGCCGCGAGGGCGGTGGGCTCCTCGTCGAGCGCGCGGCGAAGATAGCTGCCGTAGGTCTTCGCGTACTCCTCGACCGCCGCCAGAAAGAGTTCCTCCTTGTTGCCGAAGGCCGCATAGAGGCTCGGCGGTGCGATCCCCATCGCGGTCGTCAGATCCGAGAGGGAGGTGGCCTCGTATCCCTTCTCCCAGAAGAGCGTCATCGCCCGGAGGAGGGCAGCGGAGGTGTCGAAGCTGCGCGGCCTTCCGCGCTTACCGGCTGCGGATTTCATAGCGATCGATACTAAATCGGTTGATCGGCTCCGGGAACCATTTCCATGATTGATTATCGATCACTACAAAATAAGGGGAGCCGGTATGAGAAGCCATGCGCGTCAGGACGTACGAGGATGGAACGAGGCGGCCTCGGCCAGCGCGTCCGTGTCCGCCGGCCTGCTCGCCTTGCGGTTGATCGGCGGCTCGGCCATGGCGCTTCACGGAGCGCCGAAGACGCTGAATCCCACCTCGTGGATGGGGCCCGAGGGGCCTCCCGGATGGCTCCAGGCCATGGCGGCGATCGCCGAGTTCGGGGGTGGGCTCGCGTGGATGGCGGGGGCGCTCACTCCGCTCGCCTGCCTCGGCATCCTCGCCACCATGATCACCGCCATCGTCATCGCCCACATGCCCTCGGGCGATCCCTTGCCGTCTGACCATCCGGGCGGTGGCCGAGGGACCGAGCGGGACCTTCGCGGGACTTCCGCGCTGGCTGGTGCAGACGGACGGCGCGATCCGGGGAGGTTCGGGCTCGGGCGAGCTGGCGCTCCTCTTCTCGGGGATCGCCATCCTTCTCCTTCTCGCCGGGCCGGGGCGCTTCTCGTTCGACCGCGTCTGGCTCGCGAGGCTGCGGACGAGGCGGCGGTCGGAGCTCGTGCCGAGTGAGGAGCCGGTCGCAGGCAGCGCCGGGAGACGACGGGGATGACAGTCGGCGCCGCCCCGGAAGGGTCGCTCACCAGCTGAGGACGATCTTGCCGAAGGTGCGGTTGCTCTCCAGTCGGCGGTGCGCCTCGGCCACCTGCTCGAAGGGAAGGACCGTTTCCACCACGGGCGAGAGGCGGCCTCGCTCGAAGAGGGGGACGATCTCGTCGGCGAAGCGCCGGGCGAGAATCGCCTTCTCCTCGGGCGGGCGCGAGCGTAGCACGGTACCGATCAGGGTGGCACGCTTGGCCAGCAGGGTGCCGAGGGGGAGGTTGGTTTTGGCTCCGCCGAGCAGGCCCACGCAGATCATCCGGCCGCGCCAGGCGAGGGCGGCGAGGTTTTCCTCGAGATAGGAGGCGCCCACCAGGTCGAGGATGCAGTCGGCGCCTCGACCGTCGGTGAGCTCGCGCACCTTCTCGGCGAAGCTACCTTCGACGAGGATGCCGCCCTCCATCCCCATCTCCCGGCAGCGATCGAGCTTTTCCTGCGAGCGCGAGGTCCCGATGACGGCGGCTCCCGCCTCCCGAGCGAGCTGCAGCGCGGCGGTGCCCACGCCGCTTCCCACCGCGTGGACGAGCACGTACTCGCCCATTCGCAGGCCGCCTTGAAGGAAGAGCGCGTCGTAGGCGGTGAGGAAGGCCTCGGGGATCGCCGCCGCCTCGGCAAAGGAGAGCCTCGACGGAACGGGGATGGCCTCGCGGGCGGAAACCGTGACGTGCGTGGCCATGGCGCCGCCGCCGACGATGCCCATCACCCGGTCGCCGACCTTCCACTCGGTCACGCCCTCGCCGACCGCCTCCACCACGCCGGCGTACTCCAGCCCGGGGATGTCGGCCGGGGATCCCGGCGGCGCCGGGTAGAGGCCGCGGCGCTGGAGCAGGTCGGCGCGGTTGAGCCCTGCCGCCTCCACCCGTACGAGGATCTCCCCGTACCCCGGTGGCCGGGCCGAAAACTCGATCAGCTCCAGCACCTCCGGCCCGCCGTATTCCCGGATCCGCACCGCCTTGCCCATGGCGCTCGAAGCTAGCACAGGCCTCCCGACTTTGCCCTGGTTGACTTAGCTAACCATCTGGACTAACTTTTCCTCGTGAAGTCGCGGACGGTGGTCAACGTGCACGAGGCGAAAACGCACCTTTCGAAGCTCCTGGAGCGAGCACATGCCGGCGAGGAGGTGATCATCGCGAAGGGGGGAAAGCCTTACGCACGGCTCTGTCCGCTCGAGCCCCTTCCTCCGCGCCAACCCGGCTTTCTCAAGGGCTCGGTCGGTCCGGAGTTCTTCGAGCCCCTTCCCGACGAGGAACTCGAGGCCTGGGGGAAGTGAGGTACCTGCTCGATACTCACACGTTCCTGTGGTGGGCCTTCGATTCCCCGGAGCTGTCGAAACGCGCCCGCTCCTTGATCGCCGACAGGGGGAATCAAATCTTCGTGTCCAGCGCGAGCGGCTGGGAGATCTGCACGAAGTTTCGTCTGGGCCGCCTGCCCGATGCCCGGCTGCTCGTCCAGGATCTCGCGGGATGGATCCAGAAGGCGGGCCTTTCCGAGCTGAAGATCGGTCTCGAGCACGCACAGCGTGCGGGGCTTTTCGAACAGCCGCATCGCGACCCCTTCGATCGCATGATCGCGGCGCAGAGCCTCGTGGAAGGCATGCCGGTGATTGGAAAGGACGAGGCGCTTGCCGCATTCGGCGTTCGGCTCGTGTGGTAGCGCGACTCCATCCGGCGGCTTGCTGTTTCCCGGTTCAGTAAAGCGTTGCGGAAGGCGCGGTCAGGGCGGAGGGCATGCGGGTGGCGAGGCGCCTTCGGCGGATCTCGGCGCGCGTCCCCTCGTCGAGCACCGGCGGCTTTTTGTGGCGCAGGTCGGCGTAGGTGAAGGTGAGCTGGCGCCGGTGGCGGCTCACCCAGCCGTAGAGGAAGTCGCCGAGCTGGTGCAGGCCGGGAAGCGAGTAGAGGAGACGGAAGAGGGGTAGGCCGAAGGGGAGGAGCATGTCGAAGCTGGCGGCGGCGGAGCCGGCTCCCCTCCACAGCTTTCCGGAGGGGGTGAGCGCCAAGGCGGTTCGGCGCGCCTCCCGCAGGCTGCTCCCCATCTCCTCGGGAAGGCCTTCGATCTGGAAGGGAAGGGTGTAGATCCGGCCCCGCCAGTCCAGGCGGCGCAGGACGCGGGCCACGCTGGAGCAGAAGCCGCATTTTCCGTCGTAGACGAGCAGGAGCTGATGGGGCTGCAGCATGTCGTGAATCTGCGGATGAAGCCCTCGATGCGCAGTATAGTGGGCTCATGATCCGCCACATCCTCGTCGGCTTCGATGGCTCGGAGGGTGCGAGGCGGGCGGCCGACTACGCGCGGCGGCTCGCCGAGACCTTCGGAGCGAAGATCACGTACGTCTTCGTCCTCGAACCCATCCCCGTGGTGAGCCTGGGCTTCGCGGAGTCTTTCAGCCTCGCCCACCAGCAGATGCAGGCCAAGGACCTCGAGCGGGTGCACGAGATCCTCGCCCGGCTCGCCGAGGGGCTCTCGGCCGAGGGCGTGGACAGGCGCGTCGAGTACGGCCCGGCCGCCGACACCATCTGTCGCCTGGCCCGCGAGCTGGACGCCGACCTGGTGGTGGTGGGAGCGCGGGGCCTGGGGGCGGTCGAGCGCTTCCTCATCGGCTCGGTGAGCAGCCGGGTGGTGCACCTCTGCGATCGGAACGTCCTGGTGGTGCACTGAACGCGCGATCTTGACTGCCTGAACAAATGTTCCTATCGATCGCCGAGTGGCGATCCCGAAGCGCGATCCCTCCGGCCGATCCGAGCTCGCCTCGCTCCTGGCCGATCTCCGCCGGTCCCGCCTGATCGTCGGGCCCGAGGAGCTCGAGCACCGCCTTCCCACCCCCTTGCCCACTGGCCTTCCGGACCTGGATCGCCTCCTGGGAGGGGGGTTGCCGCAGGGGCGGATCGTGGCGCTCTCGGGGGAAGGGACGGGATCGACCGCCCTGGCGCTCTCCATCGCCGCCCACGCGAGCCGCACGGGACGTCTGGTGGCGTGGGTGGACGGCGCGGACGCCTTCGACCCGCGCGGGGCGCGCGAGGCGGGGCTCTCGCTTTCGCGGCTGCTTTGGTGCCGGCCGAAGGATCTGCGCGCGGCCATCCGCGCCGCCGATGCCCTGATCGCCTCCGGCGCCTTCCCCCTGGTGGTCCTGGATCTCCGCCGAGAAGAGCCACGCCCCGTGGCCCAGTCGGCATGGCTGCGGCTGGCGCGGGGGGCGGAGGCGAACCGGGGCTGCCTCCTCGTCCTGGGGGAGGCGGGGGCGCAGAGCTTCGCCGCCGCCACGCTCTCGCCTTCGCGGGCGAAGGCGCGCTTTTCCGGCGCGGGGCCGGGGCGGCTCTTCGAGGGGGTCGAGCTCGACTGCCGCCTGGAGCGGAACAAGCTGGGGCTCTGGCCCGGCGAGGTCCGGCTCTCCTTCCGCGCGCCGGAGCACTTGCCCGCGCTCGCCTGGGATCCGCCGCCGGGGACGCTGCGCTTCGGAGGGCGGAGATGAGGGTCGGATGCCTCTTCGTCCCCGAGCTGCCGCTGCAGGCGCTTTTGCGCGCCGAGCCCGACCTGCACGGCCAGCCCCTGGCGATCTTCCAGGGCGAGGGGGCGCGGGCGCGGATCCAGGCCGTTTCCGTCCCTGCGCGCTCCCAGGGCGTCTTGCCGGGGATGCGGATCGAGGAGGCCCTGGCCCTCTGCCCCGACCTCCTCCTGCGCGCGGACGACGAGGCGCTGCGGGAGGCGGCCCGGGAGGCCGCCCTCGACGCGGCCGCGGCGGTCTCGCCGCGGGTGGAGGAGGCCGCCCCCGGCCTGGTCCTCGTGGACGCCCGTGGCCTCGGCAAGCTCTTCGGGGGCGATCGCGGCATCGCCTCGGCGCTCCTTTCCGCCGCGCGCAAGGTGGGGCTGGAGGGGAGGGCCGCTCTGGCTTCCGGCAAGCGCATCGCCCGCGTCGCCGCCGTGCGTGGAGAAGGGATCGAGGTGGTGCCACCGGGCGAGGAGAGGGCTTTCCTCGCTCCTTTGCCGCTTTCGGCGCTGGGGGCGAGCCCGGAGCTTCTGCGCACCCTGGAGCGGTGGGGGATCGGCAGCGCGGGGGCGTTGGCCGCGCTGCCCGAAAGCGGCCTCGCCTCGCGTCTGGGACCGGAGGGGGTGCGGCTGTGGAGGCTCTGTCGCGGCGAGGACGACGAGCCGCTCGTGCCTCGGGAGCTCCCCCAGATCTTCGAGGAGGGCTGCGACCTCGACCACGAGATCGTGGCCCTGGAGGGGCTCCTCTTCCTCTTGCGGCCGGCGCTGGAGCGCCTCGTGGACCGCCTCGCCTGCCGGGGTCTCTTTTGCGGCGGGCTTTTCTTGCGCCTCCTCTTGGAACCGGCGGGGGAGGCCATCCTCCCGGTCGAGCTCGCCGCGCCCACCCGGGACGTGCCCACGCTCCTCTCCCTTTGCCGTTCGATCCTGGAGCGGCGGCCGCCCGGCGCGCCGGTGCGAGGCGTGCGCGTGCGCGCCGAGGCCGCCGCCGGTCGCATCGAGCAGCTCCGCCTCTTCGGCCTGCCCACCGTCTCGCCGGACCGGCTCGCCACGGTGGTGGCCAAGGTGGCGGCCATCGTCGGCGATGGCCGCCTGGGAAGCCCCGTCCCCGAGGACTCTCACGTCCACGAGGCCTTCTCCCTGGAGCGCTTCGACCCGCCCCCGCCGGTCGAGGAGGATCCCTCCGAGGCCGAGGGCGATCGCTGCCTGGCGCTGCGGCTCTTTCGGCCGCCCCTGCCCGCCGAGGTCCGCATGGCGGCGGGCGTTCCCCAGGCGATCTTTGCGCGCGGCATCACCGGCTGGGTGGTCTCGCTCTCCGGGCCGTGGCGCGTGGACGCGGGCTGGCACGAGCAGCCGGTGCGCCGCGACGGCTACGACGTGGAGCTCTCCGACGGCGCCGTCTATCGCCTGGCCCACGATCTCCTGCTGGACCGGTGGTTCCTCCTCGGCCGCTACGACTGAGGCCATGGCGGAGGTTCGAAGAAAAAGAGAGACATACGTGGAGCTTCGGGCCCGGTCCGCGTTTTCCTTCCTTCGCGGCGCCTCCCAGCCCGAGGACCTGGCGCTGCGCGCCGCCGACCTCGGCTACGAGGCCGTGGCGCTCGGCGATCACGGCGGCCTGTACGGCATGCCTCGATTTTCCGCCGCCGCGCGTCAGGCGGGCCTGCGCCCCATCGTCGCCGCCGACGTGGACGTGGAAGGGATCGGTTCGCTGCGCCTCCTGGTGGAGGACGAAAAGGGATACAAAAACCTCTGCCGCCTCCTCACCCTCGCGCATGCGCGCGGCCCCAAGGGAACACATTTGGCGTATCTGGACGAGGTGGCGGAGCACGCGCAGGGACTCTTCGTCCTCCTCGGCGCCTGTCGCGACGCCGAGGCCGCCGACGCCGCGGTGCGGAGGCTGGGGCGGGAGCGCGTGGCCGCCGAGGTCTGCCGCTACCTCGACCCCGCCCAGGAGAGATGGAACCGCGTCATGGTGCACCTTTCGGAGCACCATGGCATCCCGCTGGTGGCAACTGGCGACGTGCGCCACGCCTTCGAGCGCGAGCGACGCATCCTCGACGTGCTCACCTGCATTCGCGAGGGCGTGACGCTGGAGCAGGCGAAGACGCTTTTGCTTCGCAATGCCGAGCGGTACCTCAAGCCGCCCGCGCAGATGCGGCGGCTCTTTGCCGATCTCCCCCGCGCGGTGGAGGAAACGCGGCGGATCGCCGAGCGCTGCGCGTTTTCCTTCGAGGATCTGCCCTACGCATTTCCCGACTACCCCACGCCGCCCGGCGAGACGCAGCAGTCGCTTCTGGAAAAGCTCACCTGGGAAGGCGCCCGACGCCGTTATGGCAAGCGGCTGGACGCGAAGGTCCGCGCCCAGCTCGAGCACGAGCTGGCCATCATCGGCAAGCTCGACCTCGCCGGTTACTTCCTCATCGTCTGGGACATCGTTCGTTTCTGCAACGAAAGCGGCATTCTCGCCCAGGGGCGCGGCTCCGCCGCCAACTCCGCGGTCTGTTACTCGCTGGGGATCACCGCGGTCGATCCGGTGGGGATGGAGCTCCTCTTCGAGCGCTTCCTTTCCGAGGAGCGGGGCGAGTGGCCCGACATCGATCTCGACCTGCCCTCCGGTGAAAAGCGCGAGGCGGTGATCCAGTACGTATACCAGCGCTACGGGCGCGACCGGGCGGCCATGTGCGCCGAGGTGATCACCTACAAGGGCCGCTCCTCGGTCCGCGAGGTGGGCAAGGTCCTGGGCATCGCCCCCGACGTGATCGATCGCCTCGCCCGCGGCCATTCGCGCTTCGAGTACCAGGAGGAGGTCTCGCACGGGGAGCGGCTTTCGCAGCTCGGCCTTCCTGCGAAAGACGAGCGCCTGCGCCTGCTCCTCGAGCTCTGCGACGAGATCCGCGAGCTACCGCGCCACCTCTCCCAGCACTCGGGCGGGATGATCATCGCCAAGGGGAGGCTCGACGAGGTGGTACCGCTCGAGCCGGCGGCCATGCCCGACCGCACCGTGCTGCAGTGGGACAAGGACGACTGCGATCGGCTCGGCCTCATCAAGATCGACCTGCTCGGCCTGGGGATGATGGCCGCGCTCGAGGAGGCGATGGAGATCCTCCGGCAGCGCGGCACGCCGGTGGACCTCTCGCAGCTTCCCCACGACGATCCCGCCGTCTACGAGGCCGCTTGCCGCGCGGATACGGTGGGCGTCTTCCAGATCGAGAGCCGCGCGCAAATGGCCACGCTCCCCCGGATGAAGCCGCGCCGCTTCTACGACCTGGTGGTGGAGGTGGGGTTGATCCGGCCCGGACCCATCGTGGGCAAGATGGTTCACCCCTACTTGAACCGGCGCGCGGGGCGCGAGCCGGTGACCTACGCGCACCCCTCCCTGAAGCCCATCCTCGAGCGCACCCTGGGCATTCCGCTCTTTCAGGAGCAACTGATGCGCGTGGCCATGGTGGCCGCGGATTTCTCCGGCAGCGAGGCGCAGGAGCTTCGGCGCGCCATGAGCCACAAGCGGTCGCGCGAGATGATGCGGCGCTTCGAGGAGCGGCTGCGGGAGGGCATGGCGAAGAACGGCTTTTCGCCCGAGGCCGCGGAGGAGGTGATCACCGGCATTCGCTCCTTCGCCGAGTACGGCTTTCCCGAAAGCCACGCGGCGAGCTTCGCGCTCCTCGTCTACGCCAGCCTCTGGCTGAAAGTGCATCACCCGGCGGTCTTTCTCGCCGCGCTGCTCAACAACCAGCCCATGGGCTTTTACGCGCCCGCCACCCTGGTCAAGGATGCCCAGCGCCACGGGGTGCGGGTGCGCCCGCCCTGCGTGGTCGAATCCGAGGTCGGGGCGAAGGTGACCGCAGACCGCGAGGTCCGGCTGGGCCTGCTCTCCGTGGTCGGGCTCGGCAAGGCCGCGGCCCAGCGGATCGTGGAGGCGCGCGCCGAGCGGCCTTTTTCCGATGCGGTCGACGTGTGCCTGCGCGCCGGCCTCGACCTCGGGCGCGCGGAGACCCTGGCCGAGGCCGGCGCCTTCGCCGCGCTGGGCCTATCCCGGAGACAGGCCCTGTGGGCGGTTCGCGCCGCGCTCTCCGGCGCCGGGCCGCTCGCGCCTCCCGCCTCGGACGCCTCGCCCCTGCCGGAGATGAACGAGTGGGAGCGCACCCTGGCGGACTACACCGCCACCGGCCTGACCGTGGGGCCCCATCTCGTGGGCCGGCTCCGGGAGGCGCTGCGCGCGCGCGGTGTCGTCCCCGCGCGCACCGTCCCCTCCATCCCTCACGGGCGGCGCATCCGCATCGGCGGCCAGGTCATCGTCCGTCAGCGCCCCGGCACCGCCAAGGGGATGGTCTTCATCACCCTGGAGGACGAGACGGGGCTCGCCAACGCGGCCGTCGATCCGAAGACCTTCGACCGCAACCGGCTGGTCATCCTGCAGAGCCCCCTTCTCGTGATCGAGGGAAAGCTGCAGAACCTGGAGGGCGTGGCCACGGTGAAGGGGGAGCGGTTCTTTCCTCTGGATCTGATCCTGGAAGATTTGCCCCCCTCCCGTGATTTCCACTGAGGTGAGCTCCCTCCTCCTGTTCCGCCTGTCGGCAGTAGGGAGCGACTCGCTGGCGGAATTCGTCGGTCCAGGGAGTCGGGCGATGCGTCTCGGGGTCGATCCGCACCATCACGCGCTGGCCGACCGCGTAGTCGGTGTCCTCGTCCACCGGCAGGACGCGGAAGCCGAAGACCAGGCTGGTCCGTCCGAGCTTCTCGATCCAGATGCGGACCCGCACCTCGGAAACGCCCCGCACGGGACGCAGGTAGTCGATGTAGTTGGCGCGTACGAGATGCGACTGGTCGGGCGCCTGCCTCGGGTCGAGCAGCGCCTTCCAGCCGAAGACGTGATCCCAGAACGCGCCGATGGTCCGCTCGATCAAAAGGACGTAGCGGGCGTTGTGAAGGATCTGGAAGGCGTCCAGATCGTCGAAGTAGACACCGTGGATCCTCTCGAAGAAGCGCATGGCGCGCGCCATATAGCCTTGCGCGCATGCGCTTCGCCAGCCCTTCTCGAGCCGCTCGCTCGCGGCCTTCCGAGGAGGTAAGAAGCTCGCGCCGAGGGCGCCTTTTGCCCATGCCGAATCAAACCGCCGATCGCCAAAAAATCGCCGTCACCGTCGCCATCCCCTCCGAGCGCAGAGAGACGCTCCTCTCTCCTTTCCTCGCGCTCGATCGACGGATCTGGCTCATCGCCCTGGCCCGGATGATCAACACCATGGGCTTTTCGCTGGTGATGCCCTTCATCGCCATGCACCTGGTGGCGGAGCGAGGGGCATCGGGCGCCGCCTACGGGCTCATCTACCTTCTCTCCGGGCTCTTCTCCGCGGTGGGGCAGGGCGTCGCCGGCGAGGCCTCCGATCGCGTGGGCCGCCGCGCGGTGATGGTGAGCGGGCTGGCGCTGCGCGCGGCCAACATGATCGCCATCGGCATCTCGGTCGTGCTGGCCGCGCCGATCTGGGTGATCGGGGTCCTGGTCGTCCTCAACGGATTTCTGCGGGCGCAGTTCGAGCCAGCCGCGGGCGCGGCCGTGACGGAGCTCTCGCCGCCGCATCTGCGCGTGGCCGCCTTCGGCCTGCAGCGCATCGGCGTCAACCTCGGCTGGGCGGTCGGCCCTGCGCTGGGAGGGCTGCTCTCCACCCACTCCTACGGCGCCATGTTCTTCGTGGCGGCGCCGATCACCCTGGTCGCCATCCTCGCCGTCCTCCCCCTCGGGCGAGCACGCCCCGAGCGTCCCGAGCCTCGTCCAAAGGGACGGCTCTCTCTTTCTCAGATCGGCGCGGCGCTTCGAGAGCACCGCCTCTTCGCCTCCTACTTGGTGCTCGTCTTCTGGGGTTCGATCCTCACCGTCCAGATCTTCGCCACCCTCTCCGTCTACGCGAGCACGCACCTCGGGCTGGATCGCGCCGACATCGGCCTCGTCTACACCGTCAACGGCATGATGGTGGTGCTGGCCCAGGTTCCGGCCGTGGGCCTGGCCCGTCGCTGGGGGATGCGGCGCTCGCTGGTCTTCGGCGCGCTGCTGTACGCCTTGGGCTACGTGCTCTTCGCCCGGGCGACCGGTTTTGGCGACCTCGCGGTCGGGATGGCGGTTCTCACCGTGGGTGAAGTCGTCTTTTCGCCCGCCCTCAGTGATACCGCTGCCACCCTCGGCGACCCGCGTCGACTCGGCCGCGCCTTCGGTCTCTTCGGCCTGGTGCAGTCGCTGGGCCTCTCCCTCGGGCCGCTCGTCGGCGGTCTCGCCTTCGACCTTCTGCGCGGCCGACCCGGCGACCTCTGGCTGGGACTGGCCGCGGGGATGATCTTGCTCGGGATCGCCTACTCCATCTTCGGCCGCGTCACGGGCGCATTCGATCGCATGGATACCCGCCCGGCCCACTGATGCGCCGAAAGAAGGGCCCCGGCTTCGAGCCGGGACGCGAGCGGCGAGGCGCACCTAATAGCGGGGGATCGAAGGGTCGATCCTTTGCGACCACGCCTCGATTCCGCCTGCCAGCGAGACGGCCCGCTCGATTCCCGCGCGGCGGAGGATCGCCGCGCCGCCCAGGCTGCGGATCCCGTGGTGGCAGTAGACGACCACCAGCATCCCCTCGTCGACGGCGAGCTCCTCGACGCGCTCGGCGAGCTCGCCCAGCGGCAGAAGGACGCTGCCGGGGAGCCGGGCGATCTCGTGCTCCCAGGGTTCGCGCACGTCCAGTAGCAGCGTCGGCTCGCCGCTTCGCAGCCGCTCGGCGAGCGCCTCCACCGAGATCTCCATCGCCTCCGCCACTCGAGACCTCCTTCGCGCGCATCGTCGCGCGCTCGGTTCGCCCCAACGGGTGACCCGACCGAGGAATTTCCCTCGCCGAGGGGGCTGCCTACTTGTTCGGGCACCTTTCCCCATCCAGTGGCCAGCCGGCGCAGGGAGAGCAACATGCAACCCCACGACAACGGAAGTCTGAACATCGACGCGGCGCTCGGTGACGTCGCTCGCATCTATCGCTCGATCACCGGCCAGGACCTCCCGCTGGGCAACACCGTTCGTGCCCACTACCTCGCCAACGTCCCCGTGCGCTCCATCCCCGCCGTCGACTGCTGGGAGCTCGAGAAGGAGCTTCTCATCGTCGTGGACCTCCCGGGGATCGCACGCGATTCGCTGCAGGTGCGGATCGAGCAGGGGCTTTTGCACGTCTTCGCCCGCCGCGAACGCGGTCCTCTCGAGTCGGCGCGCCCCGCGGCCCTCGAACGCCCCATGGGGACCTTCGAGCGGACCATCGTCCTGCCGCGAAACATCACCGCGGAACCGCTCGGCGCGGAACTCGTCGACGGCACGCTCCGGATCCGGCTCTCCCGCAAGGAGGGCCCGATGGTCTCGCGCACGGTCCAGGTGAGCTGATCCGGTGACGCCGTCCCGTTCCCGCAGGGCGCGGCCGGAGGACCCCATGACCGATTCGAACCGATTGGAGCGCGTGCAGGTCCTGGTCGACGCGATTCGCCTCACGGTGGCCGCGCTTCGGATGAGGGAGATGGAGGCGACGCTCTGGCGCGCCTCGGTGGAGGATCTGCGGCCCCGCGCCGCAGTGTGGTGGCCCACGCCCGAGCCGAGGGGCTGGCCCGCGACTCAACTCGGCACGGAGAGAGGAGTGATGATCCCGTATATCGTTCCGCAGATGGTTCCCGTTGGCATTGGCTCGCCGATCATCGGGGGGGTCGGCTCTCCCATCGTGGGAGGGATCGGCAACCCCGGCCTCATCCATTCCGGCCATGGAATGGGCCTGCAGCCGATCTATCGGCCCCAGGGCATGATCCCGTACGGCTACGGCCTCCTGCACTCGGGGCCGGAGATCCACGGCTCGATCGGATACGGAATCGGCCACGGCCCCATCGGCTACATGCCCGTCGGCTACTCGCCCATCGGCTATGCGCCGATCGGCGCCATCCCCGCGGGGCCGTACAACCAGATCCCCGTCGGCATTCCGGTCGGCGCCCCCGCCGGCGTCGTGGGGGGGCCGGCGCTCCAGCCAGCGTGGTCGCCGAGCATCGGCACCAGCGTCTGAGCACGACGGTTTGAAGAGGGGAGGTGGAGCATCGCCTCCCCTCTATCCGTCTCCGCTCGCCAGCGCCGCCGGCGAAGCCCGCGGACGCCCCGCCGCCGCGAGGACGAGATCGAGCGCGTCGTCGAGCGTGGAGACGAAGACCGTGGACCGCTCGGCGATCCGGCGGGGCACCTGCTGACCCGAGAGCGCCTCGCGCCGCTGCGCCTCCGGAAGCACCAAGAGCTGCGCGCCCGCGTGTAGCGCCCCCTTCAGTTTGAGGCCCACGTCTCCCACCGGCAGCACCGCGATCCGGCCGAAGGCGTCGTAGGAGAGCGCGCCCGTGAAGACCACGTGCCGGGGGATGGGAAGGTCCAGCATCGCCGAGGCGAAGGCCATCGCCGCAGGCAGGCCGATGGAAGGGCCGCCGGAGGGCTGGTCCTCCTTGGTGACGTGGACGCCGTACGCCCAGGCCTCGAGGGATTTCCTTCTCTCCGGAAACCGGCTCGACAGCCACTCCCGAACCGCCGCGAAGGTGCGGCGAAGCTGCGCCCGCGCTCCGGGCGCGAATTCTCCGTGTACCTCGGAGTCGAGAAGCCGGCCACGCTCCGCCGGCGCAGCGACGAGGCGCCGGGCGATCACGTCGTGCACCAGGCCGCGCTGCCGCCCCCGCACGGCGCAGATCGCCACCGCCCGTGCCACACCGGGCGGTGGCCAGGGCTCACGGCGAAGGGCGGAAAGCCGGGCGAAAGCCTGCGCCGCCGCCTCGCGCTTCCCGGTGCGCGAAAGGAGCAGCGCCAATAGGTGCAGCGCCTCCTCGTCGGGTCGCGCTCTTTCCACCATGGGGCGGAGCGCCGCACAGGCGAGTTCGACCGCATCCGTCGCGATCGGCGCGTGCGGGGCGCTCGCCGCCGCGGCGGCGAAGATGAGCGCCGTCGGCGCGCGCGGGCCCTCGCGAAGCAGGTGGCGCGCGGCCCGCCGCAGGGCGACCTCCGCTTCGCCGCATCCGAGCTCTGCCTGCGCCAGCCAGGCATCGTCCATCCCTGCGAGGGCGCGTCGCGCCGAAACGAAATGGCCGCGCGCGAGCAAGGCGATGCCGCGCGCCTTCGCCTCGGCGAGTCCTTCGATGGGAGGGAGTTCGAGGCGGCGCAGCCGAGAAAGCGGGATGGGGCGGTCGAGGAGAGCCTGCATCCGTTCCTCGGGGGAAAGCCAGTGCATGCGCCGACGGAAGGCCTCCTCGTAGAGCTGCTCCGCCCGGCGCGCGCCCTCTTCGTTTCCGAGGCGGCGCCGGTTCGCCGCCAGCCGCTCGTAGGCCGAGAGCCGACCCGAGCGGACCAGCAGGTCCCAGGCGCGCGCCGCCTGAGCCCATCCCTCCGCCGTGGAAGCGAAGTCGCCCGTGGCGGCCAGCAGGCCGAGCTGGTCCAGACCGGCCGGCGCGGAGGCGGTCGCCCCGACCGCCTCGTAGAGCACGTTCCAGAGCGCCAGCGCCTCGCTGATGGCGCCGGTGCGGTGTGCCAGGGCTCCGAGGAGCCCGAGCACCTCCGGCTCCCGCGGCCACCTCTCGAGCAGGCGGTGCCCCAGGGCACGCGCCTCCTCCCAGAACCCGGCCTCCGCCAGGAGCCGGATCTCGTCGCATCGCGCCCGGAGGTCGTGCGCATGTGCAGGCATTTCCCGCCGCATGGAAAACGATAGGGCCCTGCGCGCGCGCTTCGCCTCAACCCGTTCGGCTTCGCGCGCCCCGGTCGGGAACTTGCGCGGCTCGCGCCCGACGCGGGGATCCGGCGCTCGCCGTGCTGGCGCGCTCGCGGTCCGGGGCGTATAGAAGGCAGGCCTTGCGACGCACCCACCGCCCCCTGACCCTCACGGCCATCCTCCTCTCCCTCTTCATGGCGGCGATCGAGGCCACCGTGGTCTCCACCGCCATGCCCACCGTGGTGGGGGACCTCGGAGGGGTGCACCTCTATGCGTGGGTTTTCACCGCCTACCTTCTGAGCTCCACCATCACCGTCCCCATCTTCGGCAAGCTCGCCGACCTCTACGGGCGCAAGCCGATCCTCCTCGTCGGCACCGTCCTCTTCACCCTGGGCTCGGTCGCCTGCGGACTGTCGACGGAGATGCTGCAGCTGGTGATCTGCCGGGCCTTTCAGGGGCTCGGCGCCGGCGCGCTGCAGCCCATCACCCTCACCGTGGTCGGCGACATCTACTCCCTGGAGGAGCGGGCGCGCATCCAGGGCCTGACCGGCGCGGTCTGGGGCGTCTCCGGTCTCCTCGGGCCGATGGTCGGCGGGTACCTCACCGAGTGGCTCTCCTGGCACTGGATCTTCTTCCTCAACGTCCCCTTCGGCGTGCTCGCCGGCGTTCTCTTCGCGCTCTTCTTTCACGAGGGGCCGACCGCGCGCCGAAAGGTCCCGCTCGATCTTCCGGGCGCAGCCCTGCTGGGTGCCGGGCTTCTTCTGCTTCTCCTCGCCACCGAGCGTCCTTCGTGGGGCATCTGGCCCTACCTCGTCGTGGCGGCGATCGCATGGCTCTTCGTCTGGGTGGAGCGGCGCGCCGAGGAGCCCATCCTGCCCCCCGCGCTCTTTTCTCGCCCGGCCATCGCCACCACTGCCGTCGCCACCACCTTCTTCGGCGCCACGGTCCTGGCCACCACGACCTACGTCCCGCTCTACCTGCAGGCGGTGAGCGGCGCCTCCGCCGCCGAAGCCGGACGCGCGATCACCCCCATGCTGATCGGCTGGCCTCTCTTCTCCACCATCAGCGGGCGGGTGATCCCGCGGATCGGTTTTCGCCTCCCGGTGCGACTCGGGTATTTCGCCGCGACCCTCGCCGCCTGCGGCCTGGCCCTGCACCTCGGCAGCGGCGAGCCCACCCTCCTTCTGCCCGCGCTGATGTTTCTGCTCGGCTGCGGCCTGGGCTTTGCCAACACCGGCCTCATCCTCCTCGTGCAGACCAGCGTTCCCTGGGAGCTTCGGGGCGTGGCCACGGCGAGCACCATGTTCTTCCGCACCATCGGCGGCGCCGTGGCCGTGGCCGCGGTGGGAAGCCTGCTCGTCTCGCGCCTAGCGCGCGTTCCCAGCGCCACCCATGCGATCATCGACTCCTTCCTCGGACCGACTCACGGCGAGGGTATGACCCGCGAGCTGTTGGAAAGCCTGGGGGCCGCTCTCGCCGAGGCGCTGACCACCGGTTTCTGGATCGTCGCGGCCCTCACCGCTGCCGGCTTTTTCGTGGCCATCTTCTTCCCGGCCGATCCGATCACCGCCGCGCGCGCGAAGCGGGAGCGCTGAGCCTCGACCCGCGGCCGTGGAGAGAGCCGCGCCTGCAATCCCGCGACGCCGACCCGTGCCGTCGATCGCCGCAGCCACGGAAAAGGCCGGCGGGCCCTTGGCCTGCCGGCCTGATTCGCGACGAGCGGTTCGTTGCGCCGTTCAGCGGCGGATGTTTTCGCGTGCGAGTGCGCGCTGCGTGGCCTCGCGCTCCCGCACCGCCTGCGCCAGGCGGCGGAGCTTCGGGAAATGCGCCTCGTCCACCCCCACCACCCGCAGCCAGCGGAAGAAGACGAAGTGGTAGAGGTCCACCAGGCTGAAATCCTCGCCGAGGAAAAAGCCGCTCTCGGGAGCTCGCTCCTCCATCACGGAGAAGACCCTCTCCACCTGCTCCACCGCCTTGTCGCGCAACCGCTGCACCTCGCCTTCCTCCGGGTGGTACCGCCCGGGACGGAAGAAGGGCGTGAACGCGGTGTGCACGTTGGTGGCCAGAAGCGCCATCCACTCCATCGCGCGCGCGTGCTCGATCGTCCCCGGCTCGGGGAAGAGCTTCCGCTCCTTCGCCCGGCTGGAAAGGTGAAGGAGGATCGCCAGGTTCTGCGTGAGGAGCGTGCCGTCCGGAAATTCGAGGACCGGAACCAGCCCCATCGGATTCTTGGAGAAGAGGAGCTCGCGGTCCTCCTCCTTTTCCGGGTCGAGCAGCTTCAGCTCGAAGGGCAGGCCCAGCTCCTCGAGCAGGATGTGAGAGGCCAGCGAACAGGAACCCCGCAGCGCGTAGAGCCGATACATGCCGCGCATCATAGCGGCCCGCGGGGTGGACTCCAACCGGGCGCAAGGGGGTCGAAAAAAGGCGGGCCGAGGGCCCGCCTTCGTCGTGCCGTGCCGCAGACGGCCGCTCAGATCTGCAGCTCGGGATGCTTCTCCAGGTACTCGGAGTAGGTGCCGGGGAAGTCGTCCAGGCCCTCGTCGGAGAGCACCCAGAGGCGGGTGGCGAAGCGGTCGATGAGGTCCTGGTCGTGGGTGACGACGAAGCAGGTTCCCTCGTAGCGCTCCAGCGCATCGCCCAGGGCGATGATCGACTCGAGGTCGAGGTGGTTGGTGGGCTCGTCGAGCACCAGGACGTTGGGCTTTTCCAACATCAGCTTGCAGAAGAGAAGGCGCACGGCCTCGCCACCGGAGAGGGCCTCGGTGGGCTTGAGCCCTTCCTCGCCCTTGAAGAGCATCCGGCCCAGAAGCCCGCGGATCTCCTCGTTGCTGACCTGGTTGTCGATCTCGCGCAGCCAGCCGGCGGCGGTGGTGCCCTTGGGGATCGTCGGCCGGTGGTCCTGGGGGAAGTAGCCCACCTGCGCCTCGTGACCCCAGGTGATGGTGCCGGCGTCGGGTTGAAGCTCCCCGACCAGCAGCTTGCACAGGGTGGTCTTGCCCGCGCCGCTTCGCCCGATGATGGCCACCTTCTCGCCGCGCTGAACGAGCGCGTCGAATCTCTCCACGATCCGCTTTTCCGGCCAGTGCTTGGTCAGGCCCTCGATGGTCAGCGTCTGGCGGCCGGAGGGGCGCTTCTGTTCGAAGCGGATGAAGGGACGCTCGATGTTCGAGCGCTTGAGATCGGCCATCTGCAGCTTCTCGATCTGCCGCTTGCGGCTCTGCACCTGGGAGGCGCGCGAGCCGGCGGAGAAGCGCTGGATGAACTCCTGGAGCTGGGCGATCTTCTTCTGCCGCTCGGCGTACTCGGCCTCGACCCGGGCGCGGATCTGCGCCTTGGTCAGCACCATGTCGTCGTATCCGCCGGTGTAGACGATGATGGTTTCGTAATCGATGTCGGCGATGTGCGTGCAGACCGTGTTGAGGAAGTGGCGGTCGTGCGAGATGGTGACCAGCACGCCCTGGTAGTTCTGCAGAAACTTTTCCAACCAGCGGATCGAGTCGATGTCGAGGTTGTTGGTGGGCTCGTCGAGGAGCAGCGCCTCGGGGCGGCCGAATAGCGCCTTGGCCAGAAGGACGCGGAGCTTGAGCCCGCCCTCGAGTTCTTTCATGAGGCGGTGATGCGCCTCGACGGGGATTCCCAGACCGGTGAGGAGATCGCCGGCGTCGGCCTCGGCGGTATAGCCGTCCTCCTCGGCGATGGTCATCTCCAGCTCGGCCAGCCGCATGCCCTCCTCCTCGCCGAGCTGGGGCAGGGCGAGCAGCCGCTCCTTTTCCTGCAGCGCTTCCCACAGGATCCGGTTGCCCTGCAGCACCACGTCGATGACCCGCTGCGATTCGTAGGCGAAATGATCCTGCTCGAGGACCTGGGTCTTCTTCGGACGGGAGACGGTTCCCGCATCGGGCTCGAGCTGGCCGGCGAGAATTTTCATGAACGTCGACTTGCCGGCCCCGTTGGGCCCGGTGAGGCCGTAACGCCGCCCGGGGGTGAAGGTGACGTTCACGTCCTCGAAGAGCTTCTTGGAACCGTAGGCCTTCGAGACCCCGGTGACCTGGATGTTGGCCATGAAAATCCTCCCGGTTCGACGAAATGACGAGCGGGGCCGGCACCGGATGCCCGCCTTTCGGACGACGGGCAGGGATGCCAGCCCCGCGAGACGTTCAGGGACGAGCCGGGCTCAGCGGCCCTGCGCGACCTTCTCCTTGTACTGCGCCACGAGCTTTTCCTGCTCCTGCCGCGGAACCGGAGCGTAGCGGCAGAACTCCATGGTGAACTCGGCCTTGCCCTGGGTCATGGAGCGGAGATCGGTGGCGTAGCCGAACATCTCGGAAAGCGGCACCTCCGCCTCGATGGTGGTGACACCCTCGTTGGTGGACGAGCCGGAGATGATGCCCCGGCGCTGGTTCAGACCGCCGATCACCGTGCCCTGGAATTCCTCCGGCGTCTGGACCTCGACCTTCATGATGGGCTCGAGGACCACCGGATCGGCCTTCTGGTAAGCCTGGCGGAAGGCCTGGATGGAGGCGATCTTGAAGGCGAGCTCCGAGGAGTCCACCGAGTGGGCGGCGCCGTCGTTGATGACCACGCGGGTCTTGACCACCGGGAAGCCGATGAGCGAGCCTTTCTCGATGGCCTCGCGGAAGCCCTTGTCGCAGGCGGGGATGAACTCCCGCGGGATGACGCCGCCGACGATCTCGTCGACGAACTCGTAGTTTTCCGCCGCGTCCTCGGGCAGAGGCTCGATGTAGCCCGCGACGCGCGCGTACTGGCCGGCGCCGCCGGTCTGCTTCTTGTGCGTGTAGTCGAACTCGGCGCGCTTGGAGATGGCCTCGCGATACGCCACCTGCGGCTTGCCGACGACGACCTCGCACTTGTATTCGCGCCGCATGCGCTCGATGTAGACCTCGAGGTGCAGCTCGCCCATGCCCGCGATGATCGTCTCGCCGGACTCCTCGTCGCGCGTCACGCGGAAGGTGGGATCCTCCTTGGCGAAGCGGTTGAGGGCCTTGGAGAAGTTTGCCTGGGCCGTCTTGTCCTTGGGCGCGACGGCGAGCTTGATCACCGGCTCCGGCACGTGGATCGAGGTCATCGTGTACTTCACGTTGCCGTCGGTGAAGGTATCGCCCGAGGCGCATTCCACGCCGAACATGGCGATGATGTCGCCGGCCTCCGCCACCTCGATGTCATGCATCTCGTCGGCGTGCATGCGGACGATGCGCGGCACCTTCACCTTCTTCATGCCGGCGGTGACGTTGTAGATGACGTCGCCGCGCCGGATCCGGCCCTGGTAGACGCGCATGTAGGTCAGCTGGCCGTAGCGGCCGTCCTCGAGCTTGAAGGCCAAGGCGACGAAGGGCTCGTCCGGATCGCTCTTGAGGACGACCTTCTCCTCGCCCTTGTCCTGGTCGTGGGCCTCGTTGACCACCTGGGAGGGGTCCGGGAGGTAGTGGCAGACGCCGTCGAGGAGCGGCTGCACGCCCTTGTTCTTGTAGGCCGAGCCCATGAAGACCGGGGTGATCTTCAGGGCGATGGTGGCGCGGCGCACCGCGGCGCGGATCTCGTCGTTGGTGGGCGTCTCGTCGGCCAAGAACTTCTCGGCGATCTCGTCGTCCACGTCGGCGAGCGCCTCGATCATCTCCTGGCGCTTCTGCGCGGCGAGCTCGCGAAGATCCTCGGGGATCTCCTCCAGGCGGACCTTCTCGCCGTTGTCGCCGTCGAAGTAAACCGCCTTCTGCTCGATCAGGTCCACCACGCCCTGGAAGCGATCCTCGGCACCGATGGGGATCGTCATCGCCACCGGGTTGTGCCCGAGCTTCTCCCGCAGCTGCTCGATGACGCGGAAGGGGTTGGCGCCGGCGCGGTCCATCTTGTTGATGAAGGCCAGCCGGGGCACCCGATAGCGCTTCATCTGCCGGTCGACGGTGATGGACTGCGACTGCACGCCCGCCACGGAGCAGAGAACGAGGATGGCGCCATCCAGAACGCGCAGCGACCGCTCCACCTCGATGGTGAAGTCGACGTGTCCGGGCGTGTCGATGAGGTTGATGTTGTGACCCTTCCACTCGCAGTAGGTCGCCGCGGACTGGATCGTGATGCCTTTCTCACGCTCCAGGTCCATGTGGTCCATCTTCGCGCCGACGCCGTCCTTGCCCTTGACGTCGTGGATGGCGTGGGTCTTTCCCGTGTAGAAGAGGATGCGCTCGGAGAGCGTGGTCTTGCCCGAGTCGATATGGGCGGAGATCCCGATATTGCGGATCTTTTCGAGCTTCACAGAGGCCACGTTTCGCTTCCTTACCTGAACAAGAAACTGGGCTGCCCGGCGCGTGCCGATCAGGCGCATTCGACGTGGGAGCTGGCCCTCGCCGTGGGCGGCGCTCCTAGCACACTTCGGACCTGCCCGAAAGTGGTGTCGTCGCCACAACGGTCTGCGGCGCGCTCTTATGCCGGCAGCGCGATCCTGTCCAGCGCTCTTTTTCGCCCGGGTCGCTCCGGGCGAGTTGCCCGGGCGCCTGGCCACCGCTACAAAGGTGGCCATGATCGCTGCGCACGAGATCGAAAGGGCCATTGCCCAGGCCCTCCCCGGGGCCCAGATCGAGGTCGTGGACACCCGCGGGACGGGGGATCATTTCCGGGCCCGCGTGGTCTACCCGGGCTTTGCGGGCAAGACGATGGTCGAGCAGCACCAGATGGTCTACGCCCCGCTCCGGCCCTACCTCGACAGCGGCGAGCTGCACGCGCTGGCCCTGGAGACCTATACCCCCGAGGAGTGGGAAGCGCGGAAGGGGAATCGGCGATGACGGAAGAGCTGAAGAAGTGGATCGACGAGGCCATCGCGAAGGACCGCGTGGTCATCTTCATGAAGGGCTCGCTGCACTTCCCGATGTGCGGCTTCTCCCGGGCCGCGGTGGAGACGCTGCGGGCGGCCGGTGCCACCGAGATCGCGGCCTACAACGTGCTGGAGAACCCCGAGCTGCGCGAGGGCATCAAGGTCTACTCCAACTGGCCGACGATCCCGCAGGTCTACATCGACGGGAAGTTCATCGGCGGTAGCGACATCCTCCGGGAGCTTCACGAGAGGGGGGAGCTTGCACGCCTCATCCGTGGCTGAGGCCCGACGAACGCTCGTCGACGACCGCCGCGCCCTGGAGGAGGCGTCTCGTCTGCTCGGCGAGGCTCGTGAGCTCGCCGTCGATCTCGAGACGGACGCCATGCACGTCTTCCGGGCGCGGCTTTGCTTTCTGCAGCTCGCTGCGGGCGATCGCATTCTCGTCCTCGACACGCTCGCCGAGGGCGTGCGGGCGAATGCCCTCGCCGGCCCCTTCGGGGATCCCTCGGTCCGCAAGGTCTTCCACGACGCCCAGGGCGACCTGCGTTTCCTCGCCCGCGAGGGGGTCGTCGTGCGCGGCCTCTTCGACACGCAGCGGGCGGCCACGCTGCTCGGCCTGCCTCGCGTCGGGCTGGGCGACCTCGTGGAGGAGCGCTTCGGCGTGCGGCTCGCCAAGGAGCACCAGACCGCCAACTTCGGATTGCGACCGGTTCCCGAAGACCTGCTCGCCTACGCGGAAAACGACGTGCGCTACCTCCTTCCCCTGGCCGAGCAGCTCGAGTCGGAGCTCAGGGCGAAGGATATCTGGGAGGAGTTCGAGCTGGAGTGCGAGCGCATCGCCGCCGAGTCCCGCGAGCCCGAGCCGCTGCCTCGGCCGAAGCTACCGGGCGGCGCCCGGGACGCGCTCGGCCGCGCCATCGCCGAGATGGTCGATCGCATCCGCTACGAGGAGGCGGAGCGTCTCGACCTCCCGGTGGGGCGGGTGCTCTCCAACGCCACCGTCGGCGAGATCGCGCTACGCAAGCCGACCACGCTGGCGCAGCTTTCGCGCATCCCCGGCATGAAGGGATCCTTTCTGCGCGCGGCCGGCGCGCGGGTGGTGGAGGCCGTCGCCGCCTTGCGTGAGCAGGCGAAAAAGGGCCTGCTTCCCGAGCCTCCGCCTCTTTTCCGGCCGGATGCCGGCCGTCGCAAGCGGGAGCAGAAGCTCAAGGCCTGGCGCAACGAGGCGGCGGCGAAGCGAGGCGTGACGCCGATGGTCGTCCTCCCCGTGCCGGTGCTCGAACGGATCGCGTCCGAGCCGCCGACCGACCTCGACCAGCTCGCCCGCATCCCCTGGCTGGGCGAGAAGCGGCTGCGGCTCTACGGCGAGGCGATCCTCTCCGTGCTGCGCGACGAGCCGTCGCTCGACTGAGCGCCAGAAAGGATTGGAACGAATTACTTGGAGTTCGAGCCGCCCGCCGGCGGGATCACGAGGAAGGCCGCGCCCTCGCCGCGCATGACCCGCAGAAGGAGCTGCCCGCCGCGGCTTTCGCGGACCTTCTCCACGAAATCCTCGGGGCCGGAGACCGGCTCGCGGTTCACCTCCACGATCACGTCGCGGGGGAGCAGCCCTGCGCGGTCCGCCCGCGATCCGCTCCGCACCTCGATGACGAGCACGCCGCCGTCGATGCGTAGACGCCGCTGCAGGTCCAGTGGCACGGGGCCCACCTGCAGCCCCAGACCCGCATCCTCCTCCTCGGGCGTGGGCGTGCGGCGAGGTCCCTCGTCGGGGCGCTCGCCGAGCCGGACCCGCACCTCGCGCTCGCGGCCATTCCGGACGACGCCGAGGCGGACTTCCGTGGAGGGGCTCATCCGGGCAACGCGGCGGGAGAGGTCCTGCGCCTTTTCCACGGGCTGGCCGTCGAGAGAGACGATCACGTCGCCGGGTTCGAGGTCGGTCGCGTCGGCCGGGCCATCCGGAGCGACGGAGGCCACGAGCGCGCCGCGCTCGATCGAAAGGCCCAGCGCCTCCGCCAGCTCCGGCGTGAGGTCCTGGATGGAGACGCCCAGATAGCCACGGACCACGCGCCCGGTCCTCTCGAGCTGGGGCAAGACCGAGCGGACGATGTCGATGGGGACGGCAAAGCCGATGCCCTGGCCCGCCGCGACGATCGCCGTGCTGATGCCGACCACGCGGCCGTCCATGTCGAAGAGCGGCCCTCCGGAATTGCCGGGATTGATGGCCGCGTCGGTCTGCAGGAAGTCGTCGTAAGGGCCCGCGCCGAGGACGCGCGCCTTGGCCGAGACGATCCCGCTCGTCACCGTGAGTTCCAGCCCGAAGGGGTTGCCGATGGCGATCACCCGGTCGCCGACGCGCGTCGCCTCGGACTCGCCCAGCGTCGCCGCGGGAAGCTCGCCCCGCAAATCGACGATGCGCAGCACGGCGATGTCCGTCGGCGGGTCGCTGCCCACCACCTCGGCGGCGAATTCCCGGCCGTCCGCCGTTCGGATCCGTACCTCGCTGGCGCCCTCGACCACGTGGTGATTCGTGACGACGAGCCCGTCTTCACGGACCACCACGCCCGAGCCGATCCCGGTGCGGGGCTGCGAGGGAGGTTCCTCGCCGAAGAAGCGGCGCCAGAAGTCCCGGATCTCGGGCGGGACGTCGGCGTCGGCCGAGCGCACGGTGCTGACGCCCACGACCGTGCCGCGAACGCGCTCGACCAGGGGGGCGAGCGAGCTCTCGTTCGCGTCGCTCTCCTGGGGGGCGGTTTGCTGTCGCGCGTGCAGGGCGGAGAGGAGGGCGATCGCGGCCGCCCCGACGGAGAGGAAGCCGAGGGGCAACCAGTGCGGTCTACGGCGCTCGGGCATCGACCGGAGCGTGCGCAGCGGTTGCTCGCCCGGCAACCGCCGCGCCAACCGAAAGGTCGCCTCCCCTTCGGGGCTTTACACCAGCCAGGAATCGAGGACGTAGCAGAAGACCAGCGGAGCCACGATGGTCGCGTCCGATTCGATGATGAAGCCGGGCGTGTTCACGTCCAGCTTGCTCCAGGTGATCTTCTCGTTGGGAGTGCAGCCGCTGTAGGAGCCGTAGGAGGTCGTGCTGTCGGAGATCTGGCAGTAGTAGGCCCAGAACGGCGTGTCCTTCAGGCCCAGGTCGAGCTTGAGGAGCGGCACGACGCAGAGGGCGAAGTCGCCCGCGATTCCGCCGCCGATCTGGAAGAAGCCGACCGGATGGGAGCGGCTCGTCTCCCGGTACCAGTCGATCAGCCGCTGCATGTACGCGATGCCCGAGGCGACCACGGAGGAGGGAACCTCGCCCTGGTGGACCTGGGAGGCGAAGAAATTGCCCAGCGTGGAATCCTCCCAGCCGGGGACGAAGAGGGGGAGGTTCTTTTCGGCGGCTGCCACCACCCAGGAACGCGCCGGGTCGATCTGGTAGCTCTCCTCGAGGCTCCCGGACCGGACGAGCTCGTAGACGTACTCGTGAGGCAGCTTCTGCTCTCCGCGGGCGGCGGCTTCCTTCCAGAGGGCGAGGAGCTTGTTTTCCACCCTCCGCATCGCCGCCTCTTCGGGAATGCAGGTATCCGTCACTCGGCTGAGGCCGCGATCGCGCAGGGCCGCCTCGTCGGCGGGCGAGAGGTTGCGCCAGTTCTCGATGCGGACGTACTCCTCGTGGGCGACGAGATTGAAGATGTCCTCCTCGAGGTTGGCTCCTGTGCAGCTGATCGCGTGCACCTTTTCCTCCCGGATCATCTTCGCCAGCGAGACGCCCAGCTCGGCCGTGCTCATCGCTCCGGCCATCGCCAACACCATCTTCCCCCCTCGGTCGGCGTGCTCGACCCAGGCTTGAGCGGCATCGACCAGGGTCCGAGCGTTGAAGTGGCGGAAATGGTGCTTCAGGATTTCTCGCGTGGTCGTCATCTTCACCTCGTCAACCACCCGCGGTGGGAAAAAAGATGGTCATGAGCTCGCCGACGGCGAGCGGGCCGTGAGCCTGCCAGCGAGTTTTCGGTTTCCTCCTTCTTCCAGCCATGCGACCCCGCGGCGGAGCGGGCGCGCGGAAGAGCGGGTCGCGTGAGCACGAAGGGCTGCGAACCCAAGCGCGCTCTAACGGATGCACCCAGTTCTGTCAACCGAGGGGCCGGCCCGAGCCGCTGCCGATGCGACGCAGCAGGCGCGTGAGCCCGTGCAGCGCCACGTCCGCGCGCAGCGGATTGTCGAGGAGGACGCGGCGCAGCTCTGCGAGCGTCGTCTCGAGCCAGAAGAGATCCACGAGAAGCGCGAGCTCGTCCGGATCGAGGGGAAGGAAGGGTAGATCTGCTCCTTCTTCCAGGTAGCCGCCGAGGAAGGCCGCACCGATCCAGTCGATCCACGCGTCCGCCCACAGCAGCGCGAGATCGCGATCGTCCTCGCGGACCAGCGCCGGGTCGAAGCAGGCCGTGGTGGCGATTCGCTGGTAGGAGAGGAGCATCGTGGCGAGGTCGCGCAGCGGACTGCGCTTGCGGCGCCGATCGGCCGGAGAGCGGCGACGGTCACCCTCGAAGTCCACGAAGACGTAGTCCTTGCCGAGCCAGAGCACGTTGCGCAGGTCGAGCGTGCCGTGGATCCTCGCGCGCTTCGCGGTCAGCCGCATGGTCAGAAGGGGCGCGAAGAGATCGTAGATCGCGGGGCCGATGGCGAGCACCTCCTCCGCCAGCGGCCGCGCGAAGGCCGAGAGTGCGCTGCGCGCGAGGCGAAGCTCGCGCAACGCCGTGCCGGCGACGTTGCGCATCGACTGGTACAGCGACCGCTGGTCCATCGTGCCGTAGGGCTGCGGCTCGAATTCCGGTCCGCCGGTGGAAAGCGACCTGTGCAGCTCGGCGACGCGAATCCCGGCGAGGCGAGCGTTGGCGCGAAACGCGCCGATCGGAGCGGCGATCGAATCGGGAGGCTCCTGGTGCGCCAGCTCGGCCAGGGGGAGCGGGGGCGTGGGGTCCGGGAGGGCGCCGCGGTGCTCGATGAGGATGCGCTCCACGAAGCGTCCCAGCTCCTCCCGCGCCTGCGAGGCCGCGTTTCCCTCGTTGATCACGTAGGGGAAGAGCGTGGCGATCGTGCGCGGCTCGCCCACGCGGAAGACCTGCTCCAGGTAGCCGAGGAGTCGGGGCGCGGGCGGCGCGGGCGAGAGGGTGGCCAGGTGGCGGGAGAGCTCCAGCTCGGGATTGATGCCGTCGACCAGACGCCGGTAGACCTTGAGGAAGAGCTTGTCCCCGAAGGAGATCGTGGTGTTTCCATCGGAGGCGATGATTCGAATTTCCTCGTGGGGCGCCTCCACCTCCTCGAGTCGCGTCCCTCGCAACACACTCGTGCGACCGGAGAGGGAGACGCCACCCTGGATGAGCTCGAGGACGAGCCGGGTCGAGGGCGGATCGGAGAGAAGGTCGTAGGCGATGCCCACGTAGGCGGAGCTCGTGCGCAGGTGGGCGAGGACGCCGTGCGGCGCGCGGATCAGGATCTCGCCCGCGATCTCCTCGGGTGCAAACCCCAGGGGCAGCACGTAGCGCTCCGTCTGCCCCTCGTGGTAGGTGACCTGGAGCACGCAGATGGCGCCCTCGCCGGAGGGGAAGAAGGCGCTCTCTTCCAGCGTGACCCGCCGGATCTGGCGATCGCCTCCCTCGTACCAGTGCCTTCCTCGCAGCCAGGAGGCGAGCGTCTTTTCCAGCTGCTCCTTTGGCTCTCCCCGAAGGAGCTCCGACCAGGAGCCGTGCACGTGGATGGTTGGAGGCTCGTAGGCCTCGGCCTGCGCGTCGAGCTCGGCGGTGCGCGCCTGTTCGAGCCGGAACCAGTAAAACGCATGGCCGCCGAGCGTCAGCAGGTAGGGAAGCTCGCCGATCCGGGGGAACTGCGTTCGCCCGAAGAGCTCCACGGGTTGCAGTCCGGCATAGGCGGAGAGGTCGAGTTCCACGTACTGCACGAAGCGGCTCAGATTCGCCACCACCAGCAGGATCTCGTTGTCGTGCTTGCGGACGAAGGCCAGCACCCTCGGATTGTCGGGGTTGAGAATCTCGATGCTCCCCCGGCCGAAGGCCCGTGTCCGCTTGCGCAGCGCGATGAGCCGCTTCATCCACCACAAAAGCGAGCCCGGATTCTCCTGCTGCGCCTCCACGTTCACCGTCTGGTAGTGGTACTCGGGGTCGATGATCAGCGGCAAAAAGAGCTTTTGCGGGTTGCAGCGGGAGAAACCTGCGTTTCGGTCCGGGCTCCACTGCATGGGCGTGCGCACGCCGTTTCGGTCGCCCAGGTAGATGTTGTCTCCCATTCCGATCTCGTCGCCGTAGTAGATGACCGGCGTTCCGGGCAGGGAGAAAAGCAGGCCGTTCATCAGCTCGATGACGCGGCGGTTGTTCTTGACCAGCGGAGCGAGTCTACGCCGGATGCCCAGGTTGATCCGCGCCACGGGATCCGTCGCGTAGGCGTCGTACATGTAGTCCCGCTCCTCGTCCGTCACCATCTCCAGCGTGAGTTCGTCGTGGTTGCGCAAAAAGAGCGCCCACTGCGACGTCTCCGGGATCGCCGGCGTCTGCGCCATGATGTCGATGATCGGAAAGCGGTCCTCCTGATGGATCGCCATGAAGAGGCGCGGCATGATCGGGAAGTGGAAGTTCATGTGACATTCGTCACCCTCGCCGAAATACGCTGCCGCGTCCTCCGGCCACTGGTTGGCCTCGGCCAGGAGCATTCGGTTGTCGTATTTTTCGTCCACGTGCCGGCGTAGCTTGCGCAGAAATTCGTGCGTTTCGGGCAGGTTCTCGCAATTGGTTCCCTCGCGCTCGTAGAGGTAGGGGATCGCGTCGAGCCGCAGCCCGTCCACGCCCATGTCCAGCCAGAAATCGACGACGTCGAAGACGGCCTCGTGCACGGCCGGGTTGTCGAAGTTGAGATCCGGTTGGTGGGAGTAGAAGCGGTGCCAGTAATACGCCTGGGCAACGTCGTCCCACTGCCAGTTGGAGCGCTCGAAATCCTTGAAGATGATGCGCGCCTCCTTGTAGCGGTCGGCCGTATCGCTCCAGACGTAGAAATTGCGCTCGATCGAGCCGGGCGGAGCGCGCCGCGCGCGCTGAAACCACGGGTGCTGGTCCGAGGTGTGATTGACCACCAGCTCGGTGATCACGTACAGGCCGCGGCGGTGTGCCTCCTCGAGAAATTCACGGAAGTCGTCGAGGGTGCCGGTCGTGGGGTCGACGTCGTAGTAGTCGGCGATGTCGTAGCCGTCGTCCTTGCCCGGCGAGGGATAGAAGGGCAGGAGCCAGATCGCCGTGACGCCGAGGTCCTGGAGATATTCGAGCCGGGAAGTCAGGCCCCTGAAGTCGCCGATGCCGTCGTCGTTGGAGTCGGCGAAGGAACCCACGCGGAGCTCGTAGATGACGGCGTCCTTGTACCAGAGCGGCGCACGGGTGAACTTCCTGCTCATCTCCGGTCTTCCGTTCGATCGTAGAGCTCGGTCAGTTCGGCCAGCCGCTCGGCTCTTTCCGGGGGAAGGTCGCGCGTCCTCCATTCCCAGTTCCCCGCCAGAGTTCCGGGGCGGTTCATGCGCGCCGCCGACCCGAGCTCGAGCACGTCCTGCAGCGGGAAGATGGTGAAGTTCGCCACCGACATCAGGGTGGCGCGGATCGCATCCCAGACGAAGCGTCCCGGGGTCGTGCCCAGGTAGCGCAGAGCGAAAGAGCGCTCCCGTTCCGCCTGCTCGGGCGTCCTCGGGCGTCCTTCGCCGCCGGGATCGCGAAGCCACCCCAGGAGCGTGTCGTTGTCGTGTGTGCCCGTGTAAACGACGGCGCGCTGCACGTAGTTGTGCGGCTTGAAGGAATCGGCCTGCGGATCGTCGCCGAAGGCGAACTGCAGTACGCGGATCCCGGGGAGTTCGTAGGCGTCGCGCAGCGCGAAGACGTCTTCGGAGACCTCGCCGAGGTCCTCGGCGATGAAGGGAAGGCGGGAAACTCCGAGGGCCCGTCGGAGGGTGTCGAAGAGCTCGTATCCCGGGACCGGACGCCAGATGCCGTCGGCTGCCGTCTCGGCGGTGGCCGGGATCTCCCAGTAGCGGACGAAGCCGATGAAGTGGTCCAGGCGGAGCAGGTCGAAGCGGCGCAGGGCGTGCCGCATCCGCTCGACCCAGAAGGAAAATCCGGTCTGCTGCAGGACGTCCCAGCGGTACAGCGGGTTGCCCCAGCGCTGGCCTGTCCGGCTGAAGTAGTCTGGGGGCACGCCCGCCACCACCGTCGGCATGCCGTCCCCATCCAGAAAGAAGAGCTCGGGGTGGGCCCAGACGTCGGCGCTATCGTGGGCGAGGAAGATGGGCAGGTCGCCCACGAGCGTCACCCCCGCATCCGCGCAGCGGGTGCGCAGGTCCTCCCACTGCCGATCGAAGATCCACTGACAGAAGGCGTGAAATTCGATCGCCTCGGGCTCCGCGCGGCGAAAGGCCCCGAGCGCCGCCGGATCCCGGCGCCGCAGCTCTTCGGGCCACCGCACCCAGGCCTGGCCGCGGTGGTGGTCCTTGATCGCGGAGTAGAGGGCGAAGTCGTCGAGCCAGCTCCGTTCCCGCTCGAGAAAGTCCTCGAAGTCGGGCGGTCGCCTCTGGTTTCGAAAGCGCGCGTAGGCGCGAAGCAGACGGCGCCTCCTGTGGCGGGCCGTCGCCGCGTAATCGACGCGGCCCCGGGGAAGGCGCGCGGGCGGATCTTCCGGATCGAGCCAGCCTTCCTCTTCCAATCGTTCGAGACTGATGAGGAGCGTGTTGCCCGCGAAGGAGGAATGCGTGCTGTACGGGGAGTTGCCGAAGCCCACCGGGCCGATGGGGAGCATCTGCCAGATGCTCTGCCGCGCGCGCTTCAGCCAGTCGAGGAAGGCGTCGGCGGGGCGCCCCACGTCGCCGCAGCCGTGCGGCCCCGGAAGCGAGGTGGGGTGGAGCAGGATCCCGGAGGCGCGTCGGTCCAGGGGAAAGGTCGGCGCTCTGAGGCCCGGCGCTCGCATCGGCCTTCATCATGCCAACTCTCCCTGGCCGAGGCCGAGCGGGAGTGGATCCGGTCAGGATTCGACGGCGGCGGGGAGCTCGACCACGAAGGAGGCGCCCATTTGGGGCTGGCTCTCCACCGAGATCTTCCCCCCGTGCTTCTCGACGATGCGGCGAGTGATCGCCAGGCCGAGGCCGGTTCCGCCCTCGGTCTTGGTGGTGAAGAAGGGCTCGAAGAGCCGGTCGAGGTGCTCGGGCTCGATGCCGGGACCGCGGTCCTTGACCTCGAGAAAGACCCGGCCGCCCTCGTGCCATACACGGACGCTAAGCCGCGGGTCGTCGCCCTCCACCGCGCGCGTCGCTTCGATGGCGTTGACCACCAGATTGGTCACCACCTGGGCGAGTTGGGTGCGCGAGCCGCGAACGGGGGGAACTTTCGTCGTGATCACCTCGATCAGCTGGTGGCCGGCATTCTTCTGCAGGGAGCGAAGGCTGGTTCGCACCACCTCCTCGAGGTCCACCCAGACCGCCTCGCAAGAGCTCCGGGTGGTGGATTCCACGGAGCGGGTGATCTCGAGGATCGAGTCGGTGGCCTCGGCGCAGTCGGCGAGGATCCGCTCCAGGTCGTGCAGCTTGGCGAGGAGGCGGGGATCGCTTTGCGCTTCGAGCTCCCGGCGGACTTCGTTCAGCCGGCTCTCGGCGATCTGCAGGTTGGAGACCAGCGCGCCCAGGGGGTTGCGGATCTCGTGGGCGATCTCCGCGGCCACCTTCCCCAGGGCGTAAACCCTCTCGGTCGACAACAGCCTCGACTCGAGCTCGCGCAGCCTCCGCGTGGTCTTGTAGCGCTCCATTGCGGAGTCGAGCGAGAGCCGGAGCTCGAGCGCGTCCCATGGCTTGCAGAGGAAGTGGTGGACCGTGCCGCGGTCGACGAACTCCACCGCCCGGTCCACCTCGGAGGGAGGCGCGAGCATGACCCGGATGGTGTCGGGGTGCTCCTTCCGCGCCAGCTCGAGGAGGTCCAATCCGGGGCCGGTGCAGGCCTGGCGATCCGCCAGGAGCACGCCGATCTCGTGGGAGGAGAGGATCTCGAGCGCTTCCGCGCCGTTGGTCGCCGTACGAAAGGGTAACCAGCCCTCGACCGACGATTCGAACACGACCAGGCTGGCGATGTCGTTGTCCACGTAGAGCACGAGGGGCTCCAACTTCCTCCCTCCCATCAAGCCCGACCGGGCCCACACTCCCGTGGCCGTGCGGCCAGAAGGAGCGCCCCCCCGTGCGGTCGTGGTTACCTCGTTGCGGTAACGCGAGTGTACTCCCAGTCGGGGCTTCTTCGCCAATCGGAGAATGCATGTGGGTGGATGTCGGCAAGGTTTACCGATCCTTTCGTGATGGCGGCGGATACTATTGGTGAGACTCGAGAAGCGCAACCGTCCGGAGCCGGCACGCTTCTCGGGCGGTCCCTGGCTCGCCGCGAGCGCGCTTTACCAGGGCAGTCGGTCGCCGTTTACGTGGCGGAAGGTACCGGAGTCCTCCGGCCCCGCGCGTTCGACCAGGGCCAGGATGCCTCGCGCCGATTCGGGCGGGTCGATGAGACCCTTGCCTCCGGTCAGCTCGGTCCGCACGTAGCCCGGATGGACGATGAGGACGATGATGCCGCGCTCGCGCAGGTCGTGCGCCAGGGAGACACCGGCGGCGTTCACCGCCGCCTTGCTCATGCGGTAGCCGTAGGAGCCGCCGGAGGTGTTGTCTCCGATCGAACCCATGCGACTGGAGACGATGACCACCTTGCTCCCCGCCTTCAGGTTGTCGAGGAGCGCCGCCGTGACCTTGAGCGGTCCCAGGGCATTTACCTCGAACTGCCGACGGATCTTGTCGACCTCCAGAGGGGCGAGGCCGTCGTCGTGGAGGATCCCGGCGTTGTTGATCAGGAGGTCGAGTTCGATTCCCCGCAGGCGCTCTCCCAGGGCGCGGACGGAGGCGTCGTCGGAGACGTCCAGCTCTTCGATCCGCACGCCGATCCCTTCGATCTCCGGCGAGCGGTGCCGGCAGGCGGCGATCACGTCCCATCCCGCTTCCTTGAGCTGTCGAGCCAGCTCGAGGCCGATTCCGCGATTGGCGCCGGTAACGAGCACGCGAGGCATCATCATCCCTGCTGATGGCCAGGGGCTTAACCGGTAACTCCCGAGACCGCAAGCGGGGGCGTGCAGTCCACGAAAAAAGGGACGGGAAAGCTCCCGCCCCTCGTGCAGAAGCGGTAGAGCCGTCAGCCTCCGCCGCCGGTGCCCCCTGCGCCGTCGTCGCCACCATTGCCACCGGTGCCGCCCATGCCGCCGGTGCCACCCGTGCCACCGGTTCCGCCCGTGCCGCCGGTGCCACCGGTGCCGCCGGTGCCGCCCGTACCCCCGGTTCCCCCGAGACCGAAGGCCGCCAGGGCTGGCGCTGCCGTGGCGCAGCGGCTCTCGCAGGCGCCGCCCGCGATCGAGTCGTTCGGAAAGACTTCCGAGCAGCTCCGATCCTCGATGCACTCCTTGCAGTCGTCGATGTCGTCCTCGTTCTGGTCGCTGCGGTCGGCGATCGACTCGCAGACGTCCACGCAGTTGTCGCGCTGGCTATCCGTTCCGGACGTACACTCCTGCGCACGCTCGCAGAGGCCGTCGCAGTCCGCACCGCCGCCGCATCCGTACGCGACGACGAGGATCGCCGCGGTCATCGCCACCCAAACCACACGATTCATCCTCGTTCCCCCATCGGTGTGCAGGCCTACGGCGCCTGCCTCTGGACCTGTCCCCGAAGGCGATGGCGAAAACGCCATCGACCAGTGGTGCCACGATCGCCACCTGCGTGGCGGGGGAAAAGTCACCCGATGGGGCGGCACATCCGTCCCGGGTCTATCAGGGCACGGCCCGGGCGAGGTAAAGCCCTTCGTCGTTCCCTTCGGAGACTCGAAAGAGGATGAAACGCTCGAAGAGGTCCTCCGCTCGCGGGGCGAGGGCGTCGTGCATGACCCGGTCGTAGAGGCCCGTCTCCCGGTCGTAGCGGAGAAAATGGGTCGTGGACTCGTCGGACCCGGTTGCGATCCGGGCCGAACGGAAGAAGACGTACCGGCCGTTGCGGGAAAGCACGGGGCTATCACCCTCCAATAGCCAGGTCGTCTCGCGCGTCGACGCGTCCCAGAGGGCAAGGCGGCCTCCCGTGCTCGGATCTCCGTGGCGCCCACGGAATCCGATGGCGTCGTTACCGAGGAAGGACCACGTCGTGACGTTGCCGTGGATCTCGCCGACTTCGCCGGTCTTCAGGTCGTAGTAGTGGAGTGCGGTGTCGATGGGCTGGACCAGCCACCCGGGATCCGGCCCGAGCAGCCACTGGCCCTCGAGCTGCACCGAGCGTCCATCCTCGACGCGCACGACGCGCGTGTACTGCGTGACCAGCTCGCTTTCGCTCAAGACGACGTGGCGTCCGTCGGCCGTCACCTGTGGAGTCGCGATCGTCGTCGTCGAGAGCAGGCGCGCTCGTTCGTCTCCCCACAGCAAGAGCGAGACCATCGGCCACTCGAAGTGGACGAGCCCCTTGCCATCCGGGAGAAAGACGATCTCGACCAGGCCGCGTGGCGTATCGGAGAGGGGGAGGGCAACCGTCTCGTCCGTGGCTTCGTCCCACCGTCTCCAGCCGTCCAGCTGCTTCCAGATCAGGCTCCCGTCGGGTGCCTGGATGACTTGTCCGTCGACCCCGGCTCCGAGCTCGCGGCTCGAGCCCCGTGAGAGGTCCACCAGGACGAGGCTGCTCCAGGGCGCGCCGGGGCGCTCGACGATCACCTTCCGGCCCGAGGGAGCGAACTGGATGAAGTTCGGGCCGAGGCGGAAGTTGGCCAGCACCACGATTTCCCGGTTCTCCCGGTCGTAGAGCAACGTGTTGGATCCAGCCTGGTAGACCACCGAACCACCGTCGGGGCCCATCCGAAGCTCCTGCAGGAGGAGTACCTGCGACGGCTCCCAGCGTCCCAGCTTCGTGGTCTCACCCGTCACCAGGTCGTGTACGACGAGCTCGTGGACGCCCTCCTCCTCCTGGGCGACGAGGACGGCCCGGCCGTCGGGGAAAAAGCACGCCCTCGTCCCACGCACCGGCAGGGCCATCCGCTCACCGGTGTCGAGGTCGTAGATGAAGATCTGGGAGCGAGAGCTCAGGTTCTCCGTCCAGAGCACCTGGCGTCCGTCGAAGCGGTACTGGGGTTCGACCGCGTTGGAGCTCAAGTGCACGCGCTCCCAGTCGTCGAGGCGGAAGAGGGAGAGCCGCTGGCCGTGGTACTCGACCTCGACAAGCAGCAGCGAGTCGCCGGTGGGCGATTCGATCACGGTCGGAAGCACGCTCGTGGAAAGCCGGACCGCGAACGAGAGGTGGATCGGCTCGAGGGTATAGGTGCCGTTGACGACCGGAACATTCGAAACGGTGGCCGGGATCCGGCCGGGATGCTCGAAGACGAGCCGGTACAGCCCCGCGGGGAGATCCCGCAGCCGAAAGTATCCCTCGGCATCCGTCTCCGTGCGGAAGGGTGTGCCGACCGCGCGCACCACGGTCCCCGAGTAGTCGCCATCCTTGCCCTCCAGCAGGACGATGCCCTGGATCGAACCGCTGCCCGGGAAATGCACGTTGCCGTCCGGGTCGATGAGCACGGTGGTTCCGTCCTCGCACGTGATGCGCCGCCAGCCCTCCTCCTCCTGCGTGGACACGCAATTCGTCTCTCCGTCGCCGCCGACCAGCCGGACGGTCCCCGAGGGGCATTCGAGGATCTTGAAGCCCGGCACGTCCGAGGGGCGGATCTTGCAGGGCTCCGGATCGTCGCCGCAGGCGAAGAGGAGCGCGAAGCCAAGCAGGAAAAGCGTGCGTCTCATGGGGCGAACCAGGGTGCGATGCGCGGATAGACGGAGACGTGAACCCCTTCGCGGGAACGGTCCTCGACGTGGTAAGCGACCCAGCGAGAGGTCAAGACGGCGAGCCCCACGCCATCGTCGATCGCAACGGGGGTGGCGAGATCTCGCTCCCAGAGCCAGAGCATGGGCGCCATCTCGTCTCGCCTTGCTTGCGAGTAGTAGATGGCGCGTCCGCCCTCGCGGTCGAAGCGGAATTCGAGGACGCCGTCCGCCAGACGGTGGAGGAGGGAAGCGTCCCGGTCCCAGCGGACGAGTTCGGCCCCCCAGGGAATCGAGGACGAGCGACGGTTGAGGCAAAAGAGTTCCGCCGCCGGGGAGAAGGCGCAGCTTTCGTGCCACAACTCGTCCACGACCACGTGCTCCGCTCCCGTCGCCAGATCCCGGATGGCCATCGCGCCCACCGTATTTGGAGGCGTCGTGCGATAGAGAGGCGCGATGGGGTAGTGCAGCAGCCCTTCCTCGTGGTGTCCGACGGGGTAATGCAGGTTGCCGTCCTTGCGCAGGTCCACCAGCTCGCCGCTGGACAGGTCGAGGAGGCGCGGTCGTGTCGTCTGGTACAGGACGTACGTTTCGTCTCCGACCAGGAGGGCGTCGGTCGTCAGGCCGGAGTCGATCAGCACGGATCCCTTTGCGGGGCTCCAGAGCCAGAGCTCGCGCACGACCGAGCTCGTCCGGACGACGTAGAGGATCTCCTCTCGCCCGCGCGGGAAGAGGACCTGCATGGGGAATACCGTTTCCGTCCAGCGATGCAGCTCGATGGGATCCCGCCCGGGCGGAACGAGAACCAGGCGTCGAGGCTCGTCATGAAAGAGCCAGAACGCCCCCGTCCGCGGATCGAATCCGCTCTGCACGGCGCCGGTGCTCACGGTCCTCGGCTGCACGCTCTCCGGCTCGTAGAGGTGAATTCCACCGGTCAGGTCGTGCAGCGCGACGAAGGCGCCTTTCGGACCGAACTCGACCAGACGCATCGAGCTCGGCGCCAGCACCCGGGGCTGGCGCCGGGCGTGATCCCAGAGCGCCAGACCGAATGTCGCACGGTAGAGAAGGAACCTCCCCTGTGGGTCGAATGCGACGCCGTCCCCGCTGATGGGACCGAGCATCGAGGCCTGTCGCGCCACCGTATCCCAGACGAGAGCCTCGGGGCCGCCGGTGTGCGCTCCCTGGAAGACCGCTGCCACCAGCTTGGAGCCGGGGTGGAACGCCCAGGAGATCAGCCCGGAGCCGACGATCACGTCGACGCTTCGATCGGTGGCCTTCCACACGCTCAGCGCGTTCTGGGTCTGGCGCGCCACCGCCACCGTCTCGTCGTCCGAGACCGCCCATTCGATCACGTCGCGCAGGAGCACCTCGCTGGTGTCTCGCGAAGGATCGAAGAGGACGAGCATGCCCGAGTTCGAGGCCGGGTTGTAATTCTCCAGGAAGAGGACGCGACCGCTGGGAAGCCAGCGGGCCTGTGTCGTCTTCGTGCCGATGAGTTGCGCTTGCTCGCCCGTCGCCTCGTCCCAGTAGAAGAGGCGTCCCCCGGCCACGCTTTCCACGATCAGCAGCGCATCGTCGTTCGGGGAGACGACCAGCTTTTCCGGGGTGGTCTCGGCGATCCGCGTGGTGGGGCGCAGCACCACCGGATCGAGGACGAGGGTTCCGGGCAGGACGGTCTGTTGCCAGAGATCGACCTTCGGGTAGGCCGGGTATTGCAAAGAGATGTGATACGTTCCCGGCTCGACGTCGTCGAAGGCGAAATTGCCCTCCGCGTCGGTGAAGCTCCGACGCAGCTCGCCCTCCGCGCGCGCGGGGGAGAGCGTCACCTCGATGCCACTGTTGTCGTTTTCACCGAGGCGGCGGACGTTTCCTCGGACCGCGGCAGGCGCCGCCGGGAACTCCGGCGGCACGAAGGTCCCCGAGGAACCGTCGGGGCAACGGATGACCTGGCGACCGTCGGGCTGCGTGTGGACGACGCACGCCTCCTCCTTCGGCTCGGAGCAGGCTCCGAGCCAGAGCGAGGCGAGGAGGCCGAGGCTCCAGACGGCCGGCGCGAAGAGCGAGGGGGACTGGCGTTGGCTGAGCGTCATTTCGGTCGCCGGCTTGGATTGTAGGCCAGCGCTCCGGTAGGATCACGTATCCCCGGGGTTGGCGAGGGTCCATGCGTCCGTTTTGCCGTGAAAGAGGATGTCGGGCCGGCTGGCCCTTTCGACTACTCGGATTGGTCGCAGCGCTCCTCGCGGCCTGCAGCGATTCACCGGTCGTGAACGCGCCGGCCGTCCTCAAGCTCGGCGCGGAGAAGCTCGAATTCCCGACCACCTTCGTCGGCCATCCCACCCAGGTCGAACTCGAGGTCATCAACGGAGGCCGGGCGGAGGCGCGATTCGAGGTGGTCGCCGTGCAGGGGCCTTTCCTGGCGGAGCCCGGAGGGCCGCAGCGGATCTCCGGTACCTCCACCCAGGCGGTGAAAGTCACCTTCAATCCGCCGAGCAGCGGCTGGCACGTGGGCCACCTCGACATCGTGCTGCAGGACGAGACGGTCCGGGTCGAACTCCGAGGAGAGGGCAAGCAGCCTCCTCCCTGCGTTCCCACTTCCTGCGTCCGCGCGACCTTCGATCCGACCACCGGCGAATGTCACCGGGAGGTCCGCCCCGACGGCGTTCCGTGCGAGTCCGAAAACAAGTGCCTGGTCGACACCGTCTGCCTGGACGGCGTTTGCCAGGGAAGTCAACGCGACTGCAGGCCGAAGAACGCGTGTTACGAGGCGTCCTGCAACCCGGCCATCGGCTGCGAGGAGATTCCGGTCGTCGATTCCTGCGAGCAGCCCGAAGATCCCTGCAAGGAGGCGATCTGCGACCTCGAGACCGGGGAATGCGTCGTGGTCGATCGCGAGGACTACTCCGAGTGCGGGCCGACCAACTGCAAGGAGCAGAACGTCTGCATCGGCGGCGTCTGCACCCGGATCGAGGGCCAGACGGACGGTCGCCCCTGCCTCCACGCCTGCGGCGAGGGCGGGATCTGCCTCGACGGTGAATGCTGGCGGCCCGAGGGGCGACTCCTCTCCGAGTCCTGGCAGCGAGAGCTTCCCTCCCGGCATCCCGGCCTCGTCGCCGCCGTCGATCTCCGGGGCTACCTCTACTGGGTCGAGTGCCCGCTCGGCGAGGCCTGCTCCCTGGTGAGCGTTTCGCCGAACGGCTTCGAGCGATTCCGCCAACTCCTCTCCTCGGAGATCGCGCGCGACTCGAAGCTCCTCCTGCAAGGTAGCCAGATCGTCGTCTGGTCCTCGGCCGGGCTCCAGACGATCCAGGACCAGGGCGATCCGGGATGGGGTCGCTCGGCGGAGGATCTCGGGAGCGAGGTCGGGCTTTCCTGCCCCTGCGAGCTCGTGGACCTGATCGACGATGGGGACGGCGACCTGGTCGTGCTCTTGCGCTGGAGCGGGGGTACCGCCTTGCGGTGGCTGTCGAGGAGCCAGGGCACGGGACGCGCGCTCGTTCGTCTCGCAGGGGATGCTCGACCCGCGCTCGCTTCCGACGGAGAGGGGGCCGTCTTCTCGATCGAGCTGGAGGGGGACAAGAGCCGCCTGGTCGCTCGACGCAAGGGCGAGGTCGAGTGGGCCGTCGAGGTCGGCCCGACCGCGCGGATCCTCGCGGCCCTTCCCTCGCGCGTCTTCGTCGCCCACGACGACTCCCTCGAGGCGCGGCTGGCCAAGACCGGCTCGGCGTCCTGGACGCGGCCGCACGCGCCCCTGGACCTCGTCGCCTCCAACCAGCACGTCTTCGTCCTCGAGCAGCCGGGGCCCAGGCTCGTCGTCCTCGCTCCTTCGGACGGCGAGGAAAAGGCCTCGTATCCCCTGACCGGTATCGCGGCGACCTCGACCCTGGCGCTTCGGGCCGAGGATCGGGCCGTGCTCCTCGTCGAGCGCGGCCTTCCCACGCGCGCCTGGTGGCTCGAAGAGATCGACGCGGAGGGCCAGCGCACCTACGCGTGTGAACTGCCCGATGCCCGGCCGGGGCGTAGCTGGGCTTTCTTGCCCGCCACCGACGTGAGCGCGCGGCTGGTGATCCTGAACGAGGAAGAGTCCATCCGGACCTTCTTCGCTCCCCGACTCGGGACGCCGCCCTATGGCTGGACCGCGGAGCGAGGCAGCCTCGCCCGCGCCGGGAGACCGGGGCCGTGATGCGCAGGTTGGTCCTCCATCTCCTCGTGCTCGCCGGGTTCTTCGGCTGCTCCTCGCCGGACGAGTTCGTCTCGGCGGAAGCTCGGATCACCGGCCCCGACCGGCTCGACTTCGGCGAGATCCCCCTCTCGGTGCGCTCCACTCGCTCCCTTGTCGTTCGCAACGAGGGGGCGGCGTCGGCCTCGGTTCGCGTGACCGCATCCAACCCCTTCGTCGCCGAGGTGGAGGAGCTCTCCGTGCCCGGACGGTCCAGCGTCGAGCTGGCCGTCTCGGTGACGCCGGAGCTCCTCGGACCGCTGGAGGGGGTGCTCCACCTCGACTGGGGCAAGGGCCTCGTCGAGGTCCGGCTCGTGGCGGAGGCCGTCGAGCCCCGGCAGTGCGAGCCCTCCGACGAGTGCAAGACGGTCGAATTCGTGCCGGGGCAGGGGTGCGTGGAGACCTACGCCCCCGATGGCACGCCCTGCGAGCGACCCTGCCTCGAGGAGGCGAAATGCCTCGAGGGGCGCTGCGTGGGCCGCGAGCGCAACTGCGACGACGACAATCCCTGCACCCGCGACGGCTGCGATCCGCAGGCCGGTTGCGTGAACGTTCCGGATCCCGAAGCGGCCTGCGGCGAGCAGGACAACCCCTGCGTCGTCGCCACTTGCGATCCGGTGGACGGCTGCCGCTACGAGCCGGTCGTGGACGGCACCCTTTGCGGCGAAGCCAACTGCGACATCTCCTGGGTCTGCATCGGCGGCGAGTGTCAGATGCGAAAGACGCCCGAGCTCGGCGAATGCGGCACCGAGACGCCTTGCCAGCCGAAAGGGACGTGCGTGAACGGGGAATGCATCCAGCCCTCGCCGCATCCGCTGACCTTGCGCTGGAGTGCACAGGCGCATCCGGGCTGGGAACTCCGCTTCGACGGGGTGACCGGGGCGGACGGGCGCGTCTACTGGGTCGAATGTGGATTCCGTGCCTGCGAGCTCGTCTCCGCCCTACCACCCTCCGGGGGGGCGCTTCGGGCGAGCCTCTTTTCCGGCGCCGACGTTGCCCCGCGCGGCCGGATGCTCCTCGCCGAGAGGCGTCTCGTCTCCACATACCGTCGCGGCTTCGTTCAGATCCGAGACGCCTTCGACCTCTCCGACGTCGTCTCCCTCGACTTTTCCACGGCCCTTCCCGAGACCGAGGAGGAGCGCACGGCAGACGCGTGGGAGGTGGTCGACCTCGCCGCCCACAAGGACCTTGCCTTCGCCCTGGTCGAGGCATGGAAGGGCAACGAGCCGATCCAGGGCTGGGTGGTCGCCTTCCGGGTCGCCGACGGGACGATCGAGTGGAGCCGACGCACGGACGGGACCTTCGATGGCCTGGTCGTCGACGAGCTCGGCCGCCTGTACTACTCCTGGCTGCATCGGGACCCGAATTTCGGGCCGCCCGCGCTCGTCTCCCTGAGCCGCTCGGGAACCGAGCGGTGGCGGATGGCCGTGGACCACGGCGCACCCGTGGCCGTGGCGAGCGGCCGGCTTCTCGACGGAGGAGCCAACGTGCGAAGGCTGGAGGACGGAGCCGTGGAGGATTCCCTCGACGCCATCCTTCCCTTTTCGTCTCGTTCGGCGGTCATGGACGTGGAGCGCGGCGCCGTATTCGGCTATCCCCTCGTGCCCTGTCCCCGAAGCAACGAGCTCTGCCCGCTCTGGGTCCCTCACCTCATCAGCTTCGAGCCGTGGGTGCGCGAGGGCATCGGATGGAAGATTCCCGTCGCCTCGGCCGAGAGCTGGGAGCGCAGCGAGCCCGTGCTGACCGATCAGGCCGCGCTCCTCCTCGTCGAGCCGGCCTCGGCCGGGCTAGCGTCGGCGTGCAAACGGACCTACGTCGTGCGGGAAGTCCGCCTGGTCGTAGGGGAGGGAGAAGTGAAGGGCCAGGGCTTTTCGTGTGAGCTTCCAGGCAAGGGGTACGGGGGCCCCGCCGTCCTGCACGGCGGTTACCTCATCGTCCACAATACCTGCGACCAGCAGCTGGAGGCCTACCTCCTCGGCGAGGCATACCAACTCGCCCCGCGCGGCTGGGTGACCGCGTCCGGCGGCCCGAGCCGGAGCGGCCGACCGCGCTAGGAATCTGCCCTTCAGAGCGAGAGCGCGGGAAGCGGCGGCAGTGGGCAGGCGGCGTCGAGCGCGATCTCCCCGGCTTGGATGGAGCCCTCGTTGCGTTCGAAGCAGAAACCGGAACTCTCGCCCGCCACCACCACGTCGCGGTCGGGCTCCGGCCCCCCGCCGTTGCCCACGAAGCGGTTGTCGTGGACCGAGAGATAGAAGGCCGACGCGGCCTCCTCCGGACCCAGCACCAGCAGCCCCGCGGCGTCGTTCGAGCGAACCAGGTTCTCGAAGACCTCCGCAGAGAAGGGCCCAGCCACCACGATGCCGGTGCCGGCGACAGGATCGCCCCCGCGGGCCCGCGAACCCTCCACGAGGTTGCCACGGATCCGCGCGCGCTCGCCGCCGGCCACCCCGTCGGCGAACAGCGCGATGCCGACCCCGTTCGAGCGGAGCTCGGTCTCGCCGAGCTCCACGTCGTGGCCGCCCTCGATCCACACCCCGACCTCGTTGTGGCTGAGCGAGGCGCCCGTGACCAGCAGCCGAGCCGAGGCTTCGGCCCGGATCCCCCGACCCGCACCCGAGACTTCCACGCCGGAAACCTGCGTGTTGCTGGTCGAGCGAAGGTCGATCCCGACCGCATCGGGCGAGGGACGGCTCCAGTGCACCCGAATCGAGCTCAGCCGGACGTTGTCCGAGCCATCCACCCGGATGCCCGTCCCGCGCGGATCACGGAACTCGAGCCCTTCCACCGCCACGTCATCGCCCTGAATGGCCAGCCCCGGGGCCGGCGTGCGCTGCCGGGAGAAGTCGAGGACCACCCCCTCCTCGGCGCGCAGCGTCAGTCCGGGTACGCCGAGCGAGAGACCGTCCGAAAGCTCGTAGACACCTGCCTCGAAGCAGATCACGCTGCCCGGAGCGGCCCCGAGGAGCGCCGACTGGATGGCCAGCTGATCGTCCTCGCCCGGCGCGAGGTGGATGTGGCACGGGTCCTGCGTCACGGGCGCATCCGTGCCCTGCACCCCGCAGGCGGCGAGGAGCCCCGTGACCAGCAGGACTTGGCTCCACTTCTTCATCGATCGGACTTCTTAGCAGGTCGGCCGCGCCGTGAGAAGGATTTGGTCCTCGCCCGGCCCAGCCCGAGAATATGGAGTGCGCGGCAGGCCCCGCGCATCTAGACTTCGTTCTTCCATGGTTCGAGCCACCGCCGGATCCGATCTTCGACAGCGACGGCGGCGCGCGGCGACCATCGTGGCCCTTGCGGGCGCGCTGGGTGTCTTTGCCATCAAGGGGTTCGGCGCGCTCCTCACCGGATCCACGGCCCTTCTCTCGGACGCGCTGGAGTCGATCGTCAACGTCGCCGCGTCGGGATTCGCCTTCTTCGCCGTCCGCTTCGCCTCCAAGCCGGCCGACCGGGAGCATCCATATGGCCACGGCAAGATGGAGCACGTCGCCGCGGCCTTCGAAGGGGGCCTCATCACCTTCGCCGCCGGCGTCATCCTCCTCGCCGCCGTTCGGTCCTTGTTCACCGGCCCCCGGCTTCGCTCCATCGACGAGGGTCTGGCCATCGCCGCCGCCTCGGCCCTGGCCAACCTCGCGCTGGGCGCTTTTCTCGTTCGAGAGGGCAAGGCGACGGGCTCGCCCACCCTCGTCGCCGATGGCAAGCACGTCCTTTCCGACGTCTGGACGACGGTCGGCGCTCTGGTCGGCCTTGGCCTGGCCCGGGTGAGCGGAAACCCGATCTTCGACCCCCTCGCCGCCTTCCTGGTGGGCCTCGCCCTGGCCCGCACCGGCATCCTGCTGGTGAAGAACGCGGTCAACGCGCTCCTCGACCGGGAGGATCCCGAGCTTCTGCAGAAGCTGGTCGACGCCTTCAACTCCGCCCCCATGGAGGGGCTGACCGGCCTCCATCGGCTCCGGGCGCTACGAACCGGCGACGAGATCCACATCGACGCCCACGTCTTCGTCCCCGAGCACTGGTCGGTCCGGCAGGCCCACGAGGCGGTCGTCGCGCTGGAGCGGTGGATCACCGAGCGGACCGGGCTCGTCGGGGAGCTCGCTCTCCACCTCGATCCTTGCCGCGCGGAGCCCTGTCCGAACTGCGACCTGCCCGAATGCCCAACTCGCCGTGTCGACTATCGGAAGAAGAAGGCCGTCACGGTGGACGAGGCCGTCCTCCCGGTCGGCGAGCCGCCCGCGGACCATTGAGGCCCTCTCTCAGGGCGAGGGGCGCAATTCTCCCAGCGAAATCGAGAGGATCACCGCGTCGCGCACCGAATGGATCCGCTCGACCGGGATCTCGATGACGGAGGGGCGAAACATCCTTCGGCCGGCGCCGATGCGGACGGCCACTTCGCTGCGGAGCCGAACTTCCAGGGCTTCGACCTTCCAGCGGCTGGTCTCGAAGACCACGCCCTGAACGGTCCCGATCTCCACCCCGTCCGAGCTGAGGACGCGTCGGCCCCGAAGCGTGTCATCGGGAATTTTCATCTGATGCCTCCGCCCGTTCCTTGCATCCGGCGAGCGGAAGCTAGAAGTCACATCGAGTCGTCGCGAGGCCCCGTTTCGGGCGCCAAATCCCCTCGGAGCCGGGCGAAAGCCCTTTTGGATCGGACCAGCGCAGGGTTGACTTTCGCGCCCGATCGGATGTCTGATCGGGCCATCTTGGATCTCTCCTTTCGACGGCTCGGGATGTATTCCCACCTGGCCATGTGCCGGTAGCGCGAAAGCCGGATACGGGGCACTCATGAAGCGCGCAGTCTGGTCGTTTGGGTTGGTCGCTTTGCTCCTTGCGGCATGCGGCGACAACGGGGGCGCGAAGGATTCGGGACCCGGCGAGCCCGATCCTGCGATGACCCTCGTCGAGCTGGTCCGGGCGGAGGGCGTTCCGGCCAACGGCAGCGATGCCGCCATCATTCGGGTCGTGGCACGCGACAAGAGCGGCAGGCCCGTGCCCAACCGCCCGGTCGAGGCGAGCTCGTCCGAGCCCTCCGACGAGATCAGCGTCGAGCCGCCGCGGACGGACCGGGACGGCGTCTCGGAGATCCGGGTCACCGGCGAGAAGGTGGGGACCCGTGTGATTTCCATCCTCGTCAACTCGCTGGCCATCCCTCAGCGCCCGATGGTCGAGTTCGTTCCCGGTAGCGGCGAGCAGCTCGGCTTCGTCGAGGTGCCCACCACCGGCAAGGCGGGGCGTCCCCTCCGGCCCGCCATCAAGGTCGAGGCCCGGGATGCCAAGGGCAATCGCGTGATGGATTTCGACGGGGAGGTCACCCTCCACGTCGGCGACGACACCACCTATACGGAGAAGGCCGTCCAGGGCGTCGCGACCTTCTCCGAGGTCGTCATTCATCAGCCCGGCGAGCATCACGTGCGCGCCACCGCCCCCGGCTTTCAGGAGGCCCATAGCCAGAAGATCGACATCATCGTGGGCGACCCGGCCTACCTGCAGTTCCGGAAGAAGCCGGAAGACGTCAGGGTCGGCGAGCCTTTCAGCGTGAGCGTCACCATCCATGATGCCGGCGGAAACGTCGTCCTCGGCTCGAACGACACCGTCTATCTGCGCCTCTACTCCAACCCGACGGGAGCGAAGCTGCAGGGGCCCGTCGCGGTGAAGGCGAAGAACGGCGAGGCGACCTTCGACGGCCTCGTCATCGACCGGCCCTCGGCCGGCTACCAGCTGACGGCTTCCGCCCCGGGCTACGTGAGCGCCGAGAGCGACCCCTTCACCGTCCTCCCGATCGATCCGGTGAAGGAAGCGTCCTATCTAAAGATCCGTCCCGAGGGGTCTGCCTCGGACGACGCGGACCCCGTGGCCGTCGCCAACGGGCGGGACCGCCTTCGCATCGAGGCGAAGCTGGTCGATTCGGAGGGCAATCCGCTGGCCAACCACCCGGTCACCCTGACCGCGAGCGGCACCGGCCACCTCTTCCATCCCCATGCGCCCTCGGGAGCGGAGACGCTCGAGACGCTCACCACCGCCGCGGGTACGGTCCTCGCCTGGATCTCCTCCACCGTCGCCGAGGCCAAGGTCGTCACCCTGCGCGTAGGCGAGCTCTTCGAGCTCCAGGCGGACGCCATCTTCACCGCCGACAAGGTGGCGCCGACCTTCTCGGAGCTCGTTCCCTCGGGGGTCACCGCCATCGCCGACCTCGAGGACTCGATCCGCTTCGACGTGGTGGTCAAGGACGAGAACGGCAACCCGATTCCCGACCACGTCGTGGGCGTCACCGTTTCGGGTACCGGCAACGAGATCGACGGCCTGAGCGGAACCTCCGTGATCACGGGCCCCAACGGCGTCGGCACCTTCCATTTGCGCAGCTCCAAGGCGGAGACCAAGACCGTCGTGGTTCGGATGAGTGACGACGTCACCTTCAGCCACGACGTCGTCTTCATGCCCGGCCCGCCCGACGCCAACATGTCGCTCGCCGTTCCGGTTTCGCCGGTTCGTAGTGCGACGGTCGGCAGCTTGGTCGCGGAGCCCTTCGCCGTCATCGTTCGCGACAAGTTCGGCAACCCCGTTCCCGGCGCCACGGTCCACTTCGAGATCCTGGGCGTGTACCCGGACTTCAGCACCGGCGCTCAGCCCCTCCCGATCGATCCGAGCGAAGCCGTCGCTCAGCTCGTCTACGTGGACGGCGGGGCCGCGGGCCGGACCGCGGACGTCGTCGCCGACGAAAACGGGTTGGCCGAGATCAAGCTGATCGTCGAGAAGACGGCCGGGTTGAACCGCGTCGCCTGGAACGGCGGGTGGAGCGGCGGTCCTCGCGCCTTCGATCTGGAGGCCATCGGCCTTCCCGACGAGGCGGTCGAACTCCTGGTCGTCGAGCCGGAGTTCCCCGCGCAGGCGGCGGCGGGAGCGTCCTTGCCGACCATCAAGATCCAGGCTCGCGACCAGCACGGGAACCTGACCGGAGACCTGCACCTCAACTTCACTCCCGCCGGCCCGGGCGGCTCGGGCTCGGTCAGCCCGAGCAATCCGGTCGTGCTGCCGCCTTGGGAGTTCCCGAACCGTCAGGCGCCCACCGCGCAGGTGACGTGGACTCTGGATGCCACCGCCGGGGAGAACACGCTCACGGTGGAAGCCGCCACGAGCTCCACCACCCTCTCCCTCGTGCTCGAGGCCACGGGAATCGCAGGCGCTCCGAATCGGATCGAAATCGTCAATACGACGTCCCCGTTCGTGCAGGTCGTCAACAATCCGCTGGACGAGGCCTTCCGGATCCGGGTCTACGACGGCAACGACAATCTGGTTTCCGACGGCTTCACCGCGCGGTTCACCATCGTGGGCTTCGACAGCGCGCAGGCGCACGGCGAGTTCGTCGGCCATCCCCAGGGCCCGACCGCGGACGTCGCCATCGTCGGTGGCGAGGCCGAGGTTCTCTACAAGCTCGGCGAGGAGGCCGGCGACCGGATCGTCGAGGTGGAGGTCGTGGGCTCCAGCGCCCCCAAGAAGACCTTCACCGTGAAAGCCGAGCCCGACTCGCCTCACGCGATGGACTTCCACGCCGGGAACAACCAGACCGCCAAGGTCGGTGAGCGGGTCGCCACGGATCTCGCCGTGAAGATCGTGGACCAGTACCAGAACCCTGTCCCGAACGTTTCCGTGCAGTTCGCCATCACCGCTGCCGCCGGCCCGAACGCCAGCCTCGGCCCCGACGGACAGGAGGGCGACACCTTCGCGACGGAGACCGACGCCGACGGCATCGCGGCGGCCCCCTTCCGCGTCGGCGACAGGCCGGGCGACTACGAGGTCACCGTCTCCGCGGCCGGCCTCGTGGACCTCGTCTTCGAAGCCGAGGCGATCCTCGGGGATCCTGCGGCCATGGAGGTCGCGGGTGGCGACGGGCAGACCGGCACCGTCAACCAGGGGCTGACCAATCCCCTCGTGATCGTGGTGAAGGACAGCAGGGGCAACGCACTGCCCGACGTGGAGGTTGAGTTCAGCGGCGTCGACGTGGAGTTCTCCACGTCCATGCCCGTCATCACGGATTCCGCCGGCCATGCTTCCGCCAGCGTCACGCGCCTGCCGGAGCAGGCGGGCGAGGTCGAGGTGGTGGCCTCGGTCGTGAACTTCCCCTCCGTCACGGCGACTTTCCACCTCAAGGCCGACCCCGACGAACCCGATTCGGTGGAGATCGTCCAGGGGCACAGCGTCTCGGTCGCGAACGCCGGCGACATCATCCCCGCCGCGCCCGATTTCCTGGTGGTCGAGGCGAGGGACAAGTACGGCAACCCGACCCCCGGAGCGGTCGTGCAGTTCTTCACCGCCCCCGCCAACGGCGGCACCTTCCTCTACGAGGATTCGACCGGGCCGGTGGAGGCCTATCCCGGGGAGGTGGTCGCAGGCGAAGACGGTCGCGTCCAGGTGCGGTGGAAGGTTCCGACGGACGAGAACTTCTTCACGCCTCGCGTCAATCTGAAGGGCGCTTCGATGAGCAAGGCGAAGAGCTTCCAGGGCGTCCAGGTGGTGCTCGAGCCCTCGACCCTGGTGGCGGTGGCGGGTGATCGGCAGCGGATCAACCCGGACGAGCCCTTCGCCAACGCGGTGGTCGTGCGCGCCCTGAACGTCAACGACATCCCCGTTCCCGGCGCGGCCGTGACCTTCAACCTGAGCGACGGGACCCTCCTCGCCGGCGACACTTCCACCGACGCGGACGGTTACGCCGTGGCCAACGTCCAGGCGGGATCCCTCGAGGGCACCATCAACGTCACGGTCACCCTGGACGACTTCACCAGCGTTCCGGCCGCCTCCTTCGAGCTCGTCGTGGAGGAGAGCCTGCTCTGCCAGGCGGTTGGTGCGGCGACCTACTACGTCGATTCCAGCGGCGACCTCGTCAGCCAGGGGTGGACCGACGGCGAGGGCACCTTCCGCATGGCCCACGACGACGTCAACTCCGCGGCCGCGTGGGTGAGCTTCGCCGAGGCCGTCCCCGGCGAGCCGGCCTGGGGTTATGTCCATCCGAATCTCGCGGTGGACTGCGATGGCACCGTCGTCGAGGTGGTGGCCACCGCTTCCGGTGCGGAGCTGACGGTCGACGGCACCGAGGCCGACTGGAGCGATACGCCGCCGGCGGGCGTCACCTGGAGCTACGACGCCAGCACGGGCCTGCTCTCCATCGGCTGCGACGTCACCCCGGGCGTCGAGCTCTTCGCCTACGACGACGGGCTCGAGCATTTCACCCGGGTCCTGGCGGATGGCGCGGCCGTGGATGCTCTCTGCTCCAACCCGCCGGTGGTCTTCCCCCAGAGCCCCTGATCTGGGGAGCTAGACCCCGCCGGAAAGCCCCCTGCATGGCAGGGGGCTTTTCCTTTGCCGCGTCCGGCATGGTCTGCGCCTCGGTGGTGAGTATCCGCCGGGAACTCGGCCGCAGGGTAGATGGTGCAGCTCCTCGATCGCATCTCCTTCAGACCGCTTCGAGACGAGGGCGGAGGAGCGAGGGCCGCACCGTGATCGTCGGAACGACGGTCGACGGGCTGGCGTGCAGCCAGCCTTCTTCTCGCGGAGGTGAGCCGCTCGATGCTCGGCACCGGCGCAGTTGCAGGCGGCGCCTTGGTTCACCGGCGAGGGCCGTATCAGAGCACTGCGCGGATGCCGAAGGAGGGGAGCAGGTAGCGGAAGGCCGGCGTGGTCTCCGTATTGTCCACCGGCTCTGGCGAGACCATCACGTTGATGATGTCGATGTAGAAGTCGAGCATCCACTCGCGGTAGACCACGCGTCGGTCCACGCGGAGGTCGAGGCGCGTGAAGGGCGGGAGCCGGCCGCCATCCACCGTCGGCGCGCCGTCCTGGACCTGGAATCGCCAGGCCAGCTCCCAGTTGCGGGGGAGCTGGATTCCCGCCACCGCGTTGAGGATGTGCGTCCGGTCGTAGGCGTAGAGCTTCCAGCCCTGCGGACCGTGGCGCTCCGTTCGGGAGAGCGTGTAGGAGATCCAGCCGAATAGAGGTCCCGGGCCTCGCTTTCGCAGCAGCAGCTCCACGCCCATCGACCTTCCCTGGAGCTGGAGGTGGCGGTCGATGGGAATCGAGTCGTCCTCGTCGTCCGGGTCCTCTTCAGGGGCCTGGGCCACCATGGACTCGAACTCGAGAAAGATCGGGTCCATGTAGGTGAGAAAGCCGGTGACGTCGAGGCCGATGCCCTCCTTCAGCTCGTACTCGCCTCCCAGGCTCGCCTGGTAGCTGCGGCCCAGGCCGAGGTCGAGAGAGACCTCCTCCAGCCCGGGGATCGGGATGGGAAAGCGGGGAGGCTGGCTGTAGATCCCCACGCCCGCCTTCAGCCAGAGCGAATCGAGGTCGTCCTCCCAGAGCCGGTAGCGAAGGAGGAGCCTCGGATCGGCGGAGGCCTGCCGGATCGAAGCCGACTGGTAGGCGTCGAGCCGGAGCCCGGGCGTGAGGAGGAGGTCCGGGCCGAGCCAGAGGGGCAGGTCCGCCCAGATACCGGCGATGGCGATGTCGAACGCGGGCGCCAGATTCTCGCTCACGTCGTCGTCTTCGTCGTCCGATCCCAGGACCACAGTCGAACGGCGCCAGCCCAGGTCGATCCCGCTGCGGAACGTCACGCGCTCCGAGAGGGGCCGGATCCACTGGAGTCGGGATTCGATGCGGTAGTTTTGCCCCCCGGTACCAGAAGTGCCGACGCGGTCCATTCCCAGGCTCAGTCGGTAGCTATCCAGGCCGCGCCTCGCCCGTTGCCGGTAGCGCAGGTCGAGCCGGTGGAAGGTCGAGACCAACGGTTCCTCCACCGGACCCACCCGGTCATAGGAGCCGAAGGCGAAGACCGTGAAATCCTTCTCTCGATCCCCCCCGTCCACTCGCGCCTGATAATCCCAGTAGGACGCGCTGACCTCGTCCGTCACCGCCTCGAGGACGAGGGCCGGATAACCCAGCCTCCCCGCCACCGTTCCGGTGATGCCCCCGACGGGCTGCCGCAAAAAGAGCGAGGCGTTGGTGAGATCGATCCCGAGGTCGACACTGCGCTCGTCCCGACCTGCCGGCCGGGTGATACCGTCCACGATGCCCCCCGAGTAGCCGCCGTACTCCACGGGAAAATTCCCTGGATAGAAATCCACGCGGTCGATGAAGTTCGGATGGACCACCGCCGGGCCGGCCAGGTAGTGGAAGAGCTGGGGAACGCGGATCCCATCGATGAGGATGCCGGTCGCGCCCGGGTTCGAGCCGCGGACGATCGGATAGGAGATGAGCGACATGATCTGGGTGACGCCCGGCAGCGCTCCGATCACGCGGAACGGATCGCCGAAGGTGCCCGGTACCTGGCGGATTTCCCGGTCGCGCAGCGTGGTCCGCGTCACCTCCTTGCGCACCGCTTGCCCGACCACGGTGGTCTCGTAGGGGTCGTAACGGTCGCGCTCCACCAGATAGCGGACCTCGATGGCCTCGCCTTCCGAGAGCTCCTCGCGCACCACGAAGCGGCGATAGCCGGTCACCGCCACCTCGACTCGTGCTGCCCCGGGACGCGCTTCGACGACGAAGCTTCCGTCCGCATCGCTGTAGGCGGCGAAGGTCGTGTCGTCGCCGATCCGTACCTCGACGAGTGCGCCCGGCACCGGGCGCAGCGTCCCCATCTCCACGACCTTCCCGCGAAGGAGCGCGACGGGACCTCGGCGGTCCTCGGCGGCCGGGGCCGGGGGGAGAAAGTGGTGCTCGTAAGGGATCTCCACCGCCACCGGTACCCCGTCGAGCGTCGCCGGCTCGAAACGGAAGGAGCGCGCCGCCTCCTGCACCGCGCCGTCCCAGGGTTCCCCTGCGCCCTCGAGGAGGACGACGTCCGTTACGCGGCCTTCCTCGTCGATGGTGAGGAGGACGCGCACCCGCAACGCCTGCCCGGGCGGCTCCACGCCCTCCGGCATGGGCACGCGTAGCTCGCCCAGGGGGACGGGAGGGACCAGCTCGCCCGCCGGCAGGCTCGGCGCCGCGGCCGCGGCTTCCCCCGAATCCGCCGCCGGGGCGTCTGCGGTCGGGGCCCTCCCCGGTTCGTCCTCCAGGACGACGAGGACGGGCGCGTGGGGTTGCATCTCTCGAACTTCTGCCACCTGCTCTGCCTGGACCGGGCCAGCGCAGAAAAGGCCGAGGAGGGCGACGAGGAAGAGCCGTTTCACCGCCATGCGAGCGTCCACCCCATGCTCGTCGCCTGAAAACCGCTGGAGAAACTCCTCTCCCCGAAGAGGTCTTCGCAGGCCAGCGGGCTCTGCCACTGGAACTGGATGGCTGGCCCCGTGGAGAAGACCTGGCCCAGGGGGAAGAGCCAGGTGGCGCGCGCCAGTGCTGCCAGGCCGCCTGCTCCACCGTCGCAGTCGGCACCCATTACACCTCCGTAGCCGGCGCCCACGCTCACCTGAAAGCCGTGAAAGACGTGAAACGTCACGTCGGCCGTATTCGTCCAGTGAAGTCCTTCCTCGAAAAGCGAGTAACGAAGCGAGGCCGAAAGCGAGATCCGGCGGCCGAGCCGGACTCCGGGCTCGGCGGCAAACGCGAACCACCGCTGCGCGGGCTTGTTCGCGACGGTGACGGAATCGAATCCGATGCGAAGCTGGATGCGGAAGCCCGGTTCCGCCCAGGCCTCGGTCGGAGTCGGCTCCCACTCGGAGACCCGGTCCCGGCTCTCCGCATCCGCGCCCGCGCCCCAGCCCGCCACCAGAACGCCGAGGACCAGGCTCCAGAAGCGTAACTTCATCTGCGACAGGATATCCGACCCGTTACTGGTGCTGCACGAATTCGAATGTTCGGAAGCGCGCACCCGGCGGCTTGGCCCGCGGCTGTCGCAAGGCGACGATATCTGCCGCCGTCGTTCGTCCCGAATGTTTCAGCGCTTCGCGCCGGCCTCGTCGAAGAGGAGCCGGCTGCTGTCGCCGTACGCAAGAAGCTCCCAGCCCACGCCGCCTGGATGCTCCGCGCGCGCGATTCCCAGGATGGGGACCGTTTCGGAGAACCAGATTCGGAAAGCCGGCCGCCCTTCGCGACGGAGTTCGACTCGTCGCGCCGAAAGCACGCCGGCTTCGGTCATCACCGCGGCTGGCGTCGAGGCGAGCTCACCCTCGGCCACGGCCGATGACTCCTCGAGCTCCGTCTCGCCGGATTCGACGGGGATCTCGGTGGTCTCTCCGCCCATCCACCGTCGACGAATCCGCGCGAGACGGTAGCGGCCGTCGTGGAGGCGCTCCAGCCACAGCTCGAAGCCCAAGGTTCCGCTTCCGGGGCGCGAGGAGACCCAGATTTCGAGGCGAATTCCCTCGGCCTCTCGACCACCATGCACGTAGCGGACGTAGCCGCCCACCGGCCTGCCGTCCAGGGTAAGGCGATACTCGACCCAATCTCCCGGCCGCGCCTCCTCCAGACGTGCGGCGTCGATCCCAGGAAGCCAACGACCGGCGAGCACCGGCACCTCCGCCATGGCGGCCTGGGCGACGACCGGGAGCAGCGCCACCAGAGCGAGGCTCGGGACTTTCACTTTCCCTCCCTCCGGATCGTCAACCAGCGGAGGCTCAGCGGCCCCTCGCCGAGGGTGACGAAGAGAGACTCTTTTCCACGCGACAGCTCGATCCACTGCGGCCCGCGGCCTGCTCGGAAACCGCAGTTCCCTTCCCAGCCTGCCGTGCGCGCGGCTCCGCAGAAAGCGTCGAACGATCGGCCGGGTCGTGCCTCCACCGCGACCCAAGTTTCCACCTTTCGGAGTCCGACTTCGTCGCCGGTATGCGAGACCACGACGAGGCCATCTGGCAGTTCGAGGGGAAGCGCCGGGAAGGGTTCAGCGCCGCGCATCTCCCGTCCGAGAGAGCGGATCACTTCGGTTTCGGCGCCCCGGCGTCGAGCCACGACCGTCCAGCGCAGCCCCTGGTGCAGGTCGAGGACGACGAGGCTGCGCCCGTCCGGAAGCTCCCCCTCCACCATCTCGACCTCTCGTCTCTCCCACTGATCGCGGAAGTGGCGAACGACCTCGCCGGGCGAGGCGGGGGTGGAAAAAACGATCGACTCCATCGCGGCACCGTCGCTCTGGATCGCGCCGTCGAGGGCGTGAAGGGCGGCGGTCTTCAAAGCCCAAAGACCCTCCGGGAGAAGGGCCGGGCCCGATTCCGCGCCGGCCGATCGCGGCAGCCCGGCGTAGAGGGAAGCGAATCCGAGTATCAGGGCGAGCAGGGCCCTCCCCGCCACCCGAGTCCAACGTGTTTCACTCATGGCGGACCTCCGCGCCGATCTCGCGGCCCAGATAGCCCTCCCCGCGGGCCCGGAGCTGCCGATAGACCGGATCCTCTCCGTAGCCCCCGCCGAGACCGGCAGCCTCCATGGGCAGGGTGTCGAAGCATTTGGCGGGCGACATGCCGTCCTCCCTGGTCCCCACGGTGGGCCCGTTGCGCCACTTGCCGGTCGCACTCAGCGGCTCTCCCCGACAATCCAGTCGCGAGGAGTCCAGGCCCGGGCTGCCGTAGCGCTGGCTGATCACGTGGGCGCTGGGAAAGGAGACCAGCTCGCGAAGGCCGAGCTGCCGCAGCGCGCCCTCGAGACGATCGCCGACCCCGAAGAAGGCCATGCGGCTCACCTGGCGCGCGAAGGGATGGTGGCGGTCCCTCGGGCCGACGTCGCCGCCGTCTTCGAGGGCCCAGGTTTCCGATTCGAGATGGGCGGTGGCTGGGGCGAGCGAAATCCGGCGGACCGCGGCGGGAAAGACCGAGTCGTCGCCCTCCATCCACCGGTTCTCGACCTCCAGCCCCACCGCGGCGGATACGCCGATCGCGTCGGTGGCCAGGCCCACGCCGCGAAGCCATCCGACGAGCCGATTCTCGAGGCCGCGGACCAGGGACGAAAGGGAGGGGATCATCGCTCCGTCCCCTCTCACCTGACTCGCGGAGCGATCCAGTACCTGCCGGCCGAGTTCTTCGGAGCGGGTTTCGGCGAGGGCGACGGGGCGAGCCTCGAGAGCGCCGAGGCGAGGCCGGGCCAGCCAGGTGGAGGGGCGAGAGGAAAGTTCGTGGCTCTCCAGGTTGGCATAGCGCGCCTGGGTCCGCTCGACCGCCCGGCCCGCCACGGCAAAGAAGCGGGCTGCGTGCCGTCCGGCTCCCAGGTCGGCCAGACCGGTCGAAGTCTCCCAGGCGAGAAATCGCGAGGCCTCCTGCTGACGGATGCGAAGGACCGAGAGCTCGGTGAAGTAGACGGCCCAGAAGACCGCCGCGATGAGAAGGGGGAGGAGGAGCGCCAGCTCCACGGCGGCGCTCCCCCGCTCGCCGAAGCCGCGTCCGGGCCGTCTCATCTTCGGACCTCCTCGCGGCCCAAGAGCGTGGCGAGGGCGCGGGCGAGATCGGGCGATTGCTGGCCGACGTGGCGCCATCCTTCCTCGACGGGCGCCAGTTTGGCGCGCCAGTGGGGGTTGAAGAAATTCGGCGGCTCTCTCCAGGTTCCGGGCCGGTGGTAGTAGGCGAGGGCGCGCGCCACCGCGATTCGACCTTCCTCCGGGAGGGGATCGCCGGAGCCGGCGGCGCGTAGGATGGCCGCCTCCCGCTCGGTCGCCTTCTCGTCCTCACCGCCGCGGAGGGCCACCCAGACGTCCGGCTGGCAAAAATCGCTCTCCGGAGAACCGCAGTCGTCCCGGGTGGCGTCGAAATGCATGAAGGGCCCGATTCCCCACCACGGGAAATCGCCACGGCCGAGGTCGCAGCGGAAGCGGGGGACGTGGATCTCGATCGCGCCCGCGGGCATCTCGCGATAGGGGCGATCGAGGTCCCATGCACAGGCAAATCCCTGGGTGCCGGTGGCGGTGACCGAGCCGAGCTCCCTGCGGCCGATGCCGAGGGGCTCGGCGAGCCAGTCGGGGATCGCGGGGACCTCCAGGTAGAAGTTCGCGCCGACCGAATTTCCGGTCGGGTAGCGGGCGGTGCCGTAGCCCGGCTTTTCCATCTGCTCGTAATAGCGGCGCGCGGATGCGGTGCCCTGGCCCGGCTCCGCGGTGGAGTGCAAGCGGGTGTGGCCGCGGAAGCGCGCGCCGGCGAAGACGTCGAAGAGCGCGCGCAGGGCCGAGATCCCTGGAAGACCTCCGATCCCGGTGCCCGGGAAGGTGCGGTCGTAGACCAGGGAGTCCTGCCGGCTGGCGTGGACCAGCTCGCTCATCCCGCGTCGAGCCCAGTTCCGCCTCCCCGCGGGCCCGTCCTCGAGCCGCGCGCCGACGGGATCGCCCGTTCCCCAGAGCGTCATCGCCTCTTCGAGATGCGCCTGGAGGAAGCGGCGGGCGTTGGCGGCGAAGGTGGCCTCGGCGAAGGCCAGCCGCGCACCGGGGGCGGTGCCGCGAGCCACGCGCAGGACCTCCTCGTCCCGAAATCGGGCGAGGGTGGCGGCGAGCATCGCCGCCTGCGAGGCGAAGAGAAAGAGGTTGGCGGCCACCAAGAGCGGCACGCCCACGCGGCCGATCCACCGGCCGACTTCCAGAAGCGCTCGGGCCGCGGTGCGGACCACGCCTGCCAGCGCCTTCGCCAGGGTGGCGAGGGTGACGAGCGCCGGGCCGACCACGGGGATGGCCTTGCACAAGGGCTGCTTCGGTCCGTCGCAGACGCTGGCCGCGGTCTCGAGCAAGGCGGAGAGCGTTCCCAGGCCGCTGACCAGGCCGAGCACGATGGCGTTGGCGGAGAGGAGCTGGAGGATGGTCACGTAGTGGGCGATCTGGGCGCGGTTGGCGTAGGCGTAGAAGTTGAAGGCGCGCGCCTGCTGCGCCGCCAGGGAGTAGGCGGCGTTGTCCGCGGCGTTCTGCAGGCGGATCTCCTCGTAGAGGGTGCGGCCCAGGCTGGAGACCGAGAGGACGGCGAGGGCGACGACCAGCATGAGCAGGGCGCCGAGGACCAGGGCCTGTCCGTCTTCCTCCTGCGCGAGACGTCGGATCGCCGAAAGGACCATGGCTCCCCCTACCAGGCGCGGCAGGCCGCGCCGCAGCCGCTTCCCTGAAAACACGAGCAGTCGCGGATGAAGCGGGCGTAGAAGTTGGACTGCATCCGCATGGTGTGATGGGCGACCACCGGGATGAAGAAGGCTCGCGCGCTTCTCCCCGCGCCGTGCTCGCGCATGGCTCGGAGCGCGCGCTCGCTGATGGGCTCGTAGTCGCCTCGGTAGATCTCGTGTCCGCCGCGGCCGCCGAGCCGTTGCGCTGCCGCCCAGGCGTTCCAGACGATTGCGTCGGCGAAGGGGATCTTCAGCTCGAACCAGTACTGGAGCTGGATGGTCAGCAGGGTGGCGTCGAGGCGCTCGGGCTCCGGGCCAAAGCGATCGAAATCGAGTTCCTCGCCGCCGAGGTCGAAGAGGTGGCGGTGGCTCGGCCAGTGGGGCGAGAGGATGTGGACGTGGACCCCGGGGAAGCCGAGGTGGGGATCGGCGGAGAGCGCCTGCAGGGCCGATCGGCCCCCGTCGGCCGGGTAGAGTGCGCAGAGGGGACGGGCGGAGGGAATGCGGGTTGGGCAGGCGGTGGAGGCCAGCGCGCGGATGGCCTCCGCCTGCATGCGCCGCGGATCGCCGTTCCAGAGGATGCCCGCGCGCGCGGCGCGGTAGGCGGCGTATTCGACGAGGAGGCGCGCGCGACCCAGCAGGGCGAGCTGGATCGCGCAGAGCACGAGGAGGACGAAGACCGGCAGGACGATCGCCGACTCGACCAGCGCGCTCCCTTCCGCAGCCCCGGTTCGCCTCATGAAAGCGAGGCTACGGCAGGGAGGCAGCCGCCCCCATCCGCCACCTGACCGATGCGCAAGGGCCCGTCGCGGTCATCGGCAGCCGCCGCAGCAGGCTGGTAACCGCGACAGGCCCCCAGCTGGAAGTGCCCATCGGCCCGGCGGCGGCGCTTCCCCGGGGAAGGGGCGAGCGTCAGGCTTCGGAACGTGCGGAGCGCGACTCCTGAGCTGCCCTCAGGGCTGGAGGAGGTCGGGGCCGTGGGACATCTGGGCCGCGACGAGGACGCCGATGTCCATGACGACCATGATCCCGAGCAAGAGGACGATGAGCAGCCAGGGTCTCTTACGAAGCATTTCTCGCATGGTTCGAATTCGGTCCGAGGAAGGTTCCCGTGGTCACCTTGGTGCGGGAGGTGGATTCGTCGTGGACGTGGAAGCGGAGCTCGAAGGGGCCCTGGAAGTCCTCCTTCCGCACCCGAACGAATACCGGCAGACGATAGCTTTGCAGCGACTCCAGCGTGATGGTCTCGGTGGGCAGGGTGAATTCGGCATCCACCGGGGAATCCACCTCCACCCGCAGGCGAGTGGGGTGGGGATTTTTGTTGATGAGGTGCAGCTCGTACTGGTTGCGGATGGAATCGCCCTCCAGCACGTAGGGCACGCCGCGGACGCGGAGCACGTTGGCCTCGAAGGGCGTCCGGTTGATCAGGGAGATCGTCAGGCCGCCGATGGCGACGCAAAGCAGCGCGCCATAGGCGAAGAGACGAGGCCGCGCCATCCGGCGCGGCTTACCCGCCAGACCCGCCAGCGAGTCGTAGCGGATGAGGCCGCGCGGCTTGCCGATCTTGTCCATGACCTCGTCGCAGGCGTCGATGCACTGGGCGCAGCCGATGCACTCCATCTGCAGGCCGTCGCGGATGTCGATGCCGGTGGGGCAGACCATCACGCAACGCTCGCAATCGATGCAGTCGCCCCGCTTCTCGGCGACCGCCGCGCCGTCGACCTGGGGAAGCGCGATCCGCTCGGCTCGCCGCAACTTGCCCCGCGGCTCGCCCCGCGCCGCGTCGTAGCCGATGACCAGTGAGTGGTCGTCGTGCATGGCGGACTGGAGGCGGCCATAGGGGCAGATCACCACGCAGAGCTGCTCGCGGAACCAGGCGAAATCGAACATCAGCAGGCCGGTGACTGCAGCCATCCATGCAAATGCCGTGGGATGCGCGGCCGGGCCGTCCTGGATCATCTGGACGAGCGAGGGCAGCGAGACGAAGTAGCTGAGAAAAACGTGAGACAGGACGAGGGAGATGAGCAGGAAGACGAAGAGTTTTCCGCCGCGCCGGAGGATCTTCTCCCTCGTCCAAGGAGAATCGTCGAGCTTGAGGCGCTGGTTGCGCGGTCCCTCGAAGAGGCGTTCCACTCGCCGATACACGCCCTCGAGAAAGACCGTCTGCGGGCAGGCCCAGCCGCACCAGACGCGGCCCAGCCAGGCCGTGAAGAAGAGAAGGCTGAAACCCAGCGTGGTGAGCAGGAAGACGACGAGCCAGAAGTCCTGCGCGTTGAACGTCTGGCCGAAGAGGTAGAAGTTCCGATTGGCAATATCCAGGAAGACCGCCGGCTTGCCATTGATGCGGACGAAGGGCAGGGCGATGTAGATGGCGATCAGGACGGCGTAGAGGGTGCGCCGACGGCGCAAGAAGCGCCCTTTCACGTCCGCGGGATGGATCGTCTTCCGTGAACCGTCGGGGTTGATCGCGGAACGACGATCTTTTTTGGCCTTGGCGACGACGGTGGCACTCATCTCGGAAATCTCGAGCGGATGAGGCGGGGCCGCCGGGGGGGGGGCCCCCCCGGTCGTTTTTTTCCCCCGAGGGGTGGATCACTCTTTCCCCTTTTTGCCCTGCGGCTCCTTTTCGGGGAG
>QGUN01000039.1 GCA_003242475.1 Pseudomonadota bacterium | reverse complement strand
GAGATCACCGTGTCGCGGCGGAAGTTCGCGTCGTCCCGCTCGGGGTAGTCGAGGGTGTAGTGGAGGCCGCGGCTCTCCTTTCGCTCCAGAGCGCAGCGCACGATCATGTGCGCCACGTCGGCGATGTTGCGCAGCTCCACGAAGTCGCGGGTGAGCTTGTACTGCCAGTAGTACTGGCGGATCTCCTCGCGCAGAAGGTCCAGCCGCGCCTTGGCGCGCAGGAGGCGCTTGGTGGTTCGCACGATCCCGACGTAGTTCCACATCAGCCGTCGGATCTCGTCCCAGTTGTGGCTCACCACCACCGCTTCGTCCGGCTGGGCGAAGGCGCCCTCGTCCGGCGGCGGAACGTCCACCGGCGCCGGCGTGGTCTCGAGGAGGTCCCGGGCTGCCTGCGCCGCGCGCGCGCCGAAGACCAGGCCCTCGAGGAGCGAGTTCGAGGCGAGGCGGTTGGCACCGTGCAGGCCCGTGCAGCTCACCTCGCCGATGGCGAGGAGGTTGGGAATGGAGGTTCGGCCCCAGGTGTCCACCAGCACGCCGCCGCACTGATAGTGCGCCGCCGGAACCACGGGGATCCATTCCCGGGTCATGTCGATGCCGAAGCGCAGGCAGGTGGCGTGGATGTTGGGAAAGCGGCGCTCGAGGAAGGAGGCGGGCAGGTGCGTCATGTCCAGGTAGACGCAGGGGTCGCCCGTTCGCTTCATCTCCTCGTCGATGGCGCGGGCCACGATGTCGCGCGGGGCCAGCGACTTCATCGGGTGGTAGTCGTCCATGAAGGCGCGTCCGTCGCGCGTGCGGAGGATCCCGCCCTCGCCGCGCAGCGCCTCCGAGATGAGGAAGGACTTGGCGTGCGGGTGGTACAGGCAGGTCGGATGGAACTGGTAGAACTCCATGTTGGCGATGACCGCGCCGGCCCGCCACGCCATCGCCAACCCGTCCCCGGTGGCCACGTCGGGGTTGGAGGTGTAGAGGTACACCTTTCCGGAGCCGCCCGTGGCGAGGACGGTGACCTTGGCCATGAAGGAGTGGATCCGCTCCGTCTCGTTCTCGAGCACCCAGGCTCCGAGCACCCGGTTCGGTCCGGGAACGCCCGCGCGCGCGGAGAGGATCAGGTCCACCGCCGTGTGCTGGGGAAAGAAGTGGATGTTCGGCTCCTTCTGGCAGGCCGCCCACAATCCGCGCGCCACCTCCCGACCCGTGACGTCGTCGGCGTGTACCACGCGGCGGGCGGAATGCCCGCCCTCGCGGGTGAGGGCGAGCTCGCCCTCCGGGTTCCGGGTGAAGGAGATGCCGAGCTTGAGGAGCTCGCGCACGCGCTCGGGCGCTTCGCGCACGCAGAGCTCGACCACCTCGCGGTGGCAGAGGCCGGCGCCCGCCTCGAGCGTGTCTTCCACGTGGGCCTCGAAGGAGTCCGCCGGGTCCAGTACGGCCGCGATCCCACCCTGGGCGAACTGCGTGCTCGAAACCTCGGGACCCAGCTTGGTGAGCACCGCGACCTGCGCGAACTTCGCCGCGCGCAGGGCGAAGGAGAGGCCGGCGATGCCTCCACCCACCACGAGGACGTCGAAGCGGCGCGACATGGGCGGATCGCTAGCCCGGCCCGCATCCTCGGGCAAGTCGTTTCGCGGGCATGGCGGCCCGTCGAACTCTTTGGGAGCGGCGCGACTTCGTGTTAGGTTCCCCAGCGGGCCCATGGCACGCGCGATCCTGCTTGCACTCGTGCTCGTCGCGCCCCTTTCCGCGGGGGCGGGCTCCATCCGCAAGTGGGTGGACGAAAACGGCGTGGTGCACTACTCGAACGTGCGCGAATCGGAGCGGCCGGCGGCGCGCTACGTGCGGATGCCGGGCGGTGGCGTGCGCATCGTCCTCGAGGGCCAGCCAGCCAGGCCCGCGGCCAAGAGGCCCGCCCCTCGCCGCCGCGAGACCGACGAGTACGACGCGATCCTCCGGGAGGCAGCCGCGCGCTACGCCATCCCCGTGGCCCTCGCGCGCGCCGTCCTGGCGGCCGAGTCCAATTTCGATCCCAACGCCGTTTCGCGCGCCGGCGCCATGGGCCTGATGCAGCTCATGCCCCAGACCGCGGCCGAGATGTACGTGGCCGATGCCTTCGACCCCCGGGAGAACATCTTCGGTGGAGTCCGGTACCTGAGGGTTCTGACAAACCTCTTCGACGGCGATCTGGTAAAGGTGATCGCGGCCTACAACGCGGGGCCCGAGGCCGTCCGCAAGGCCGGGGGCATCCCCAACATCCCCGAAACCCAGGCCTACGTCGCGAGGGTCCTGCGGCTCTACCGGGAGTATCTCGAGCGCGAGTCGAGGGAGGGGTCGAATGAGAGCTGATCGGGGCTTCGCCGGCGACGGCGAGCAGTTTCTGGAGCTTCTCAACCGCGGCAGCGACCTCTTCGCGGCGGGAGAGCTCGCCCAGGCCCGGGAGGCGCTCGAGGCGGCGGTGGCGCTGCGGCCCAAGGATCCCAAGGCCAACAGCCTCCTCGGCCTCTGCTACTTCAAGCTCGACGAGCTGGACAAGGCGGCGGAGATCTACACCGCGCTGGTCCACGACAACCCCCTCGACGTCACCCTCCACGTCAACCTCGGGCTCGTCGAACTCAAGCGCGGCCGGCCCGCCGCCGCCATCCGCGCGCTCGAGGTGGCGGTCAACCTCGCTCCGGACCACCGGCGCGCGCACAACTATCTCGGCCTGGCCTACTACGAGAACGGCGAGATCGAGCGAGCGCGCGAGGCCTTTCTCAAGGCCGGGGCGCACGCCATGGTCGAGAAGATGGAGGCCGCGCTCCGCGAGCGCTCCGAGGGCAAGGAGTGGGAAAACGGCGCCGCCGACCCGGACGTCGAGGCCGTGCCTTCGCTCTCGGAGCTCTGCGAATCGCTACGCCTCTACTGGCCGCGCGGCGCGCCCTTCGCGGTGGAGGCGGCGGGCGTCGCCCTGGACTTCGCCTCGGGGATCTACACGCGGCTCGACGGCCTGATCGTGGCCCGGGGCAATGCCACCTTCGAGCCGGTGCGCAAGCGCTACCGGGGCGAGCTGACCGCCAGTTCCTTCGGCACCGGCCCGCGCCAGGTCTTTCACGCCCGCGGCGGCGGGCAGCTGATCATCGCCGCCCAGCTCGCGCCCTCCGAGCCCCCGCGCCTCTTCACTCCGGTTCGGCTCGTCGAGGACTTCTACGTGGTGGAGTCGTGCCTCTTCGCCTTCGAGGAGCGGCTCGACTTCGAGAACGGCCGCGTGGCCGGTCCCCGCAGCGGTCTGGACCTGCACCTGGTCCGGCTGCGCGGCGAGGGGCACGCGCTGCTGGTCACCCCGCGGTCCATCCGGACCGAGGCCATCTACGGAAACGAAACCGTCCGCCTGCCCATGGAAGGTCTGGTCGGCTGGACGGGGCCCATCACCCCGCGCCTGCTGGAAGGACCTGCGGGCGCCTGGGTGGAACTCACCGGAGAGGGAAGTGTCCTCCTCCTCGCCTGAGATTCGTTCGCAGCGGCGTCAGTCGCTCAAGGAAGAGCTCCTCAACATCCCCAACCTCATCACCTACCTGCGGATCCTGGTGATCCCCGTCTTTCTCTGGCTGGTCTGGCGGGGCGATCCGCATTCCTCGGTCCTGGCCGCCTCGCTCTTCGCCCTGGCCGCCATCAGCGACGTCCTCGACGGCTGGCTGGCGCGTCGCCTCGGTTGCGTCAGCGTCGTCGGCAAGCTCCTCGATCCGCTGGCCGACAAGCTCATCGTCACCGCCAGCCTGGTCATGCTGGCGCAGATGGGCCGGATCGAGGCCTGGCTCGTGATCGTCATCCTCTCCCGAGAGCTGATCGTCTCGGGCCTGCGCCAGATCGCCTCCAGCGAGGGATTGGTCATCGCCGCCAGTCAGGGCGGCAAGTGGAAGACTGCCCTGCAGCTCACCGGCATCGTGGCGGTGCTGGTGCACTACCCGTACACCGTGGATTTCCTGGTGGTGGAGCCGATCGCATTCCGCTTCCAGGTGGTGGGGGAGTGGCTCCTCCTCCTCTCGTTGGTTCCCTCGGTCCTCTCCGCGATCCAGTACTTCGCGGGATTTCTGGCGGCGGTGGCGCGCAAGGAGGAGGCCGGCGCCGGGCCTTGAGAGGAAGGGGAGGGGGCGTGCATTTTTCTCTTGTCACCGCCCGCCGAATTTCCTATACACGCCGCCGTCGACGCGCCGCGAGGCGCAAGAGATTCGCGGGTGTAACTCAGTGGTAGAGTACGACCTTGCCAAGGTCGGAGTCGTGGGTTCAAATCCCATCACCCGCTCCAGGATTCGCCCCGGAGGCCCTGCTTCCGGGGCTCTTTTTTTACTCGTTGCCCCAGGAGGACCAACCCGGCGTGAAGGGGCGGACGGCGGCCTCGCCCGGCGCGAGCCGACGCGGTCTGCGCTTCCGGCGCGCTCCGCCTCGTGCGGAACGTGCGTCCGGGCCGGGATCGCTCGGATTCGGACGAACCACGGCACCGATGCGGGATCGCCGCGGCCGCTCTTGGATTCGCCCTCCGCGTTGCATTTTCGCTGGCCGGGGGCGAAAATGACTCGCATTCTCAATACCGGGTCATGGGCAACCTGAGCTTCCTCCGTCCCCTTCTGCTGCTCTTCCTCCTCCTCGCCGCCTGCGCCACCGCGGTGCCGCCCGCGTCCGAGACGCCCGAGGTGCCCGATCCCGCCGTCGAGCGCGTCCGCCGCCTCGCCTCCATCCTCGACTACGTGGCGGGGGACTACGCGGTGGCGGTCCGCGACGGCCAGGTCATCGACGAGGCCGAGTACGAGGAGCAGATCGCCTTCGTGGGGGATGCCCGCCGCCTCGCCGCCGAGCTCGCGTCCGCAGAGGGCGGCACAGTTCCCGAGCTGGACGCGCGGCTGGCGAACCTGCTCGCGCGGGTGGAGGCCAAGGCCGCGCCGCCAGAGATCGCCGAGCTCGCCCGCGCGATCCGCCGCGACGTTCTCCACCACCACGGGCTGGTTCTCGCGCCAGGTTCACCGCCCTCGTTTGCGCGGGGACGCGAGCTCTACGCCCAGCACTGCGCGATCTGCCACGGTGAATCCGGGGCGGGGGACGGTCCGGGAGCGGCGCGGCTCGACCCGGCGCCCACGGATTTCACCGACGAGGACGTGATGCTCGGGCTCTCGCCAGCCCGCGCCTTCAACGCCCTCACCGACGGAATCGAGGGCACGGCCATGGTGCCCTTCTCGCACCTTCCCGCCCACGAGCGTTGGAGCCTGGCCTTCTACGTGGTCGCGCTCCGTCACGCCGAAAACTCCGCGGGATCCGCCGGGAAGGCACCGGAGGACCTCACCCTCGCCGATCTCGCGGAGATGAACGACGCCGACCTCCTGTCCTGGCTGCAGGAGCGGGGCGTCGAGGGCGCGGAGGCCGCGGATGCCCTGGCCTACCTGAGGCGAAGCGCACCCTTCGCGGTGGGGGACCGGCCCGTCGCCCGGGCGCGCGAGCTCGTGCGCAAGGCCCAGCGGGCCTACGAGCGGGGCGAGCGCAGCGCCGCACTCGACGCCGCCATCTCCGCCTATCTCGACGGCTTCGAGCCGGTGGAGGCGATGCTACGGGCGCGCGATGCCGGCCTGGTGGTGGAGACGGAGACGGCCTTCCTCCGCCTGCGGGAGGCGATCGCGCGGCAGGCGCCGGCGGCGGAGGTGGCCGACCAGGCCGCCGAACTCGACCGGCTCCTCGTCCGGGCCGAGGCCGAGCTGGAGGGGCCGACCGGCCGGCGCGTGGCCTTTCTCGCCTCCCTGACGGTGATGCTGCGCGAGGCCATCGAGGCCCTGCTGCTGGTCTTTCTGCTGCTCGGCCTGGTACGGCGCACCGGCACGCCCGAGGACGCCCGCCTGATCCACGCGGGCTGGATCGCGGCCGCGTGCGGGGGCCTCGCCCTCTGGGTGGCGGCACAGGTCGTTCTGCCCATGACCGGCGCCTCTCGCGAGGTGCTGGAAGGGGTCATCGCCCTGCTCGCGGCGGTCGTCCTCCTCTACGCCAGCCACTTCGTCCTCGCCCGGCTCGACTCGAAGCGCCGCGTGGAGGCGATCCGTCGCCGGCTCGGCGAGGCCGGAAGCGGCCGTCGCGGGCTCCTTCTCTTCTCGCTCTCCTTCATGGCCGTATTCCGCGAGGCCTTCGAGGTGGTTCTCTTCCTTCAGGCCATCCTCGTGGAGTCGCCGGGCGCGGAGCTGGCCGTGCTCGGGGGCGCGGCTTCGGGGCTGGCCATCCCGCTGCTCCTCTTCCCGCTGCTCCGGCGCACGGGCCGGCGGCTCAATGCGGGCCGGGTGCTCACCGCCTCCGGCGCCATCCTCTGTGCGCTCGCCGTGGTCCTCGCCGGCAAGGGAATGCGCGCGCTGCAGGAGGCGGGCCTGGTGAGCTTGACGCTCCTGCCCGGCCCCCGCGTCGACTGGCTGGGGATCTTCCCCACTGCGGAGACCCTGGCCGCCCAGGGGCTGGTGGTCGTCGCCATCGTCGCCATCACCCTCTGGGGCCTGCGCGAAAGGGAGCCGGAGGGCGTCTCGGCCACGGCCGAATGAAACGCGCGACGCTTCGGGGTTTTCGCACGGGTTGTCAGCGCCCCGGTCGAAAGCTAGAGAAGCCGACGATGGAAACGAGCCGGACGCCCGAGCGGCCCGATCTGCGATCCCTCTCCCTCGCCGAGCTGGAAGAGCTGATGGCGAGCCTGGGCGAGCGCGCCTACCGGGCCCGCCAGATCTACCGGTGGTTGCACCGGCGCTACGCGACCTCGGTGGAGGAGATGACCGACCTGCCGAAGGGACTGCGCGAGCGCCTCGCCGAAACGACCACCATCGAGGTGCTGCGGCTCGACCACGAAGCCCGCTCGGTGGATGGCACCATCAAGTTCCGCTGGGAAACGCGGGACGGCCGCTACATCGAGTCGGTCTACATGCCCGAGGCGAAGCGGAAGACGCTCTGCGTCTCCAGCCAGGTCGGCTGCGCCATGGGCTGCGGCTTCTGCGCCACCGGGACCATGGGGCTCGCCCGCCACCTGAGCGTCGGGGAGATCGTGGCCCAGGTGCACCAGGTCAACCGCTACCTGATCGAGCAGGGGCTGGGCGAGGGGCCGCGGCCGCTGACCAACCTGGTCTTCATGGGGATGGGGGAGCCGCTGCACAACTTCGAGTCGGTCAAGTCGGCCCTCGACATCCTCCTCTCCGAGGACGGGCCGAATTTTTCGCAGCGGCAGATCACCGTTTCCACGGCGGGGCTGGTGCCGATGATCGAGCGCTTCGGGCGCGAGACGCCGGTGAAGCTCGCGGTCTCGCTCAACGCCACCACCGACGAGGTTCGGGACCGCATCATGCCGGTCAACCGGCGCTGGAAGATCGCCGAGCTGCTCGAGGCCTGCCGGCGCTTCCCCATGAAGCAGGGTAGACGGATCGTCTTCGAGTACGTCCTCTTCGACGGTCTGAACGATACCGACGAGGATCTGGAGCGGCTCGCCCGGCTGGTCCGGCAGGTCCCCGCCAAGGTCAACCTCATCCAGTACAACCGCAACGAGGGGCTGCCCTACGAGCCCTCGTCGGAGCAGCGGGTTCGCGAATTCGCCGAGGGGCTGCTGCAACGCGGCGTGCAGGCCATGGTGCGCAAGAACCGCGGCCGCGACATCCTCGCCGCCTGCGGCCAGCTCGCCGCGCAGGGCGGCCCCGGACGCCGCCCCGCGCGCGGCGTCCAGACCGGCCGGCTCCTGCGCGTCCTGGGCTAGGAGCCTGTTGCAGTAACCAACCTACTGCGGCGACGGATGCGGGCCTGCGGCCGGCGTGCTCGCTCCTCGCTCCTCGGCGTGACGACGGCCACGCCTGCGTCGCTCGTCGCTGCGCTTGCCGACCTCGCCTACCGCCTCCGCCGCCTCGCGACGGTCGGTTACTACGACAGGCTCCTAGGCGCCTGTCGTCGCGAGCGAAGGTCGGCGCAGAGTGCGCTCCTTCCGGACGGCATCGCGCGCCGGCCCTGGGGAAGGGACCTGCCGCGGCGGACCTACTCCAACAGGAGATATTCGAGCAGGGCCTTCTGCACGTGCAGGCGATTTTCCGCTTGCTCGAAGATCACCGAGCGCGGCGACTCGATCGCCTCGGCGGTGATCTCCTCGCCCCGCACCGCCGGGAGGCAGTGCAGCAGGATGGCGGTGGATGGCGCCCGGTCGAGCAGGTCCAGGTCCACCGTGTAGCCGTGGAAGGCGCGCAGTCGAACTTCGCGCTCTCCTTCGTGGCCCATGCTCGTCCAGGTATCGGTGGCCACCACGTCGGCATCCCGGACCGCCTCCGCAGGGGAGGAAACGTGCCGGACGTTGGCGTGGCGAAGGTCCTCGGGTAGCTCGTAGCCCCGCGGCGCGGAAATTCGCAGTTCCATGCCGAAGAGCGCCGCCGCCTCCGCCCACGACCGAGCCATGTTGGAGGCGCCGTCACCGATCCACGCCACCTTTCGGCCCTCCAGGCTCCCGAAGCGCTCCTGCACGGTGAAGAGGTCGGTGAGCACCTGCACCGGATGCCCCTCGTCCGTGAGCGCGTTGATCACCGGAACCGCGGCAGCCGAGGCGAGCTCGAGGAGGCGGGCCTCGCCGAAGGTGCGAAAGACGATGGCGTCGGCGTAGCTCGAGAGGACACGGGCCGTATCCGTCAGTGGTTCGCCCCGCGAGGCCTGGCTTTCCGCCCAGGGCAAGGTGATGGCATGTCCGCCGAGCTGGAAGATCGCCGCCTCGAACGAGACGCGGGTGCGTGTCGAGGGCTTTTCAAAGAGGAGGACGAGGGTCTTTCCCGCCAGCGTGTTGCCCGTAACGCCGCTACGCCGGTCCGCCTTGTGCTCGGCGGCTCGGTCGAAGATGCGCCGGGCCGCGTCCAGGGGAAGATCGGCGAGCCGAAGGAAATGCCGCGCCATCATGGAAACTCCCGTAGCGATTCGAAGAGCTGCTCGACGGTGGGGATGCGGGCGGCCTCCTCACGGGCGCGCTGCGCCGCGTCCCAAAGGAATTCGATCTGGTGGGCAACCGCGATCGGCCCGGTGCTGCCGCGGCTGACCTTCCGCTCCACCGAGGCTTCCACCGCTGCCGTGGCGAGGATCTCCTCGTCGAAGCGCGGGTCGATGGTGCGGGCGAGGGCCGGCTCCACCTTCTCCAGCGGGATGCCGCGCTGGCGGCAGACGTGCACGAGTTCGCCCACGATGCGGTAGGCCTCGCGGAAGGGGAGCCCGCGGGCGACGAGCGCCTCCGCCAGATCGGTGGCCTGGGTGTAATCCTCGCGCAGGGCGGCCAGGCAGGCCTCGCGGTCGAAGTGGACGTGCGGCAGGGCGCGGACGAGGATCTCGAGGACGGAGACGGCCATCGGGCCGGATTCGAGAACCGCCGCCCGGTCCTCCTGCAGGTCGCGCTGGTAGCCGCCCGGCAGGCCCTTGACCAGGGTGAGAAGCGAGACGAGGTTGCCGATGCCGCGCGCGGAGCGGCCGCGGACGAGCTCGAAGACGTCCGGGTTTCGCTTGTGCGGCATCAGGCTCGAGCCGCAGGCGATCTCGCCGCCGAGCCGGACGAAGCCGAACTCGGAGGAAGCGAAATCCACCACGTCCGCCGCCAGCCGGCTCGCATGCAGAAGGAGTCGCGCCACCGCGTAGGCGAAATCCAGCGCGAAGTCGCGGTCTCCGACCGTGTCCAGCCCGTTGCAGGTGAGATCGGAGAAGCGCAAGAGCCGCCGCGTCATCTCGCGGTCGATGGGCAGTCCCGTACCGGCGACGGCGCCCACGCCCAGCGGCAGGAGATCCGCCTGCTCGAAAGCGAAGACGAAGGCGTCCACGTCGCGGGCGAACATGGCGCCGTAACCGGCCAGCCAGTAGGCGAGGCGGATCGGCTGCGCTCTCTGCCGGTGGGTGTAGGAGGGGAGGAGGAGATCCCCCTCCTTTTCCGCGCGCTCGATCAGAAGCTCGAGCAAGTTGGCCAGATTCTCCAGGACGGCCGCGATCTGGTCGCGAACGTGGAGGCGCAGATCGAGGGCGACCTGGTCGTTGCGCGAGCGCGCGGTGTGGAGGCGGCCGGCGGCTTCGCCGATTCGCGCGAAGAGCTCGGCTTCCACCGCCATGTGGACGTCCTCCTCGGGGGGAAGCTGGAGCTTGCCCGCACGCGCCTCGTTCCAGATGGCCACCAGGCCCTCGTGGATCCGCTTCGCATCCTCGCGAGAGACGAGTCCGGTCTCGGCGAGCATGCGCAGATGCGCCAGGCTGCCGACGAGGTCGGCGCGCAAGAGCGCGAGGTCCGGCAGAAGCGAGCTGGTGAAGGCGAGGACCTCGGGAAGGAGCGTCGCGCCCTCCGAGGTGGCGCGGGTGCGGGCGATGCTCATGTCTCACCTCCCGATAGCCGGGAGAAGAGCCGCAGCGGCAGGCCGGAGAGTTCGATGAGCCCCGCGGCAGCGCGGTGGTCGAAGCGGTCCGCCTCGTCGTAGGTCGAAAGCGCCCGGTCGTAGAGCCCGTACGGCGAGCTTCGGCCCACCACCCGGATCGAACCCTTGTGGAACTTGAGCGTCACCTCGCCGGTGACGGTGCGCTGCACCACGTCGTTGAAGGCCTGGAGCGCTTCGCGCAGTTCGGAGAACCAGAGGCCATCGTAGACGAGCTCGGCGAAGTGCTGGTCGAGGATCTGCTTGAGGTGGTTGGTCTGCCGAAGGCTCGTGAAGCGCTCCAGGTCGCGGTGCGCGGCGATGAGCGCGATCGCCGCCGGGCATTCGTAGAGCTCGCGGCTCTTGATGCCCACCACGCGGTCCTCCATCAGGTCGATGCGGCCCACGCCGTGGCGACCGGCGATCTCGCCGACTCGAGCGATCAGTTCCGCGGGGGAGAGCGCCTCGTCATCGACGCGAACGGGCCGGCCCCGCTCGAAGGCGATGCGCACTCGTTCCGGCTCGTCCGGCGCGTCGGCCACGGAGCGCGTCCACGCGAAGCAGTCCTCGGGGGGCTCGGCGGCGGGATTCTCGAGGACGCCGCCCTCGATGCTCCGACCCCAGAGATTCTCGTCGATGCTGTAGGGCGAGCGCCGCGTTACGCCGACGGCGATGCCGTGCTCCTGCGCGTAGGCGATCGCCGCATCGCGGTTGAGGTTGTGATCGCGCTGGGGCGCCATCACCCGGAGATCGGGGGCGAGGGCGTGGATGGAGAGTTCGAAGCGCACCTGGTCGTTGCCCTTGCCGGTGGCGCCGTGAGCCACGGCAGTGGCGCCGTGCTTTCGGGCCGCGCGGACCAGATGCCTCGCGATCAGCGGGCGGGAGAGGGCGGCGGAGAGGGGATAGACGCCCTGGTAGAGCGCGTTGGCTTGAAGCGCCGGGAAGCAAAACTCCTCGGCGAACTCCTCTCGCGCCTGCACGAATTCGAAGGCCACCGCGCCTGCGGCCCTGGCCTTCGCCGCCAGCGCCTCCGGATCCTTTGCCTCGCCCACGTCCACGTGGCAGGCGATCACCTCGTGTCCATGCCGGTGGGTCAGCAGGTGGACGAGAACAGAGGTATCGAGCCCGCCGGAATACGCCAGTACGATCCGTTCCTTCATGGCTTAGCCCTTCATCCAGATTCCGCGAAGTTGGCGGGCGACGACCGCCGGCGATACGCCCTTTTTCGGGGCGATGAAGACGGTGTCGTCGCCGGCGATGGTTCCCGCCACGCCGGTGAGGCGGCTCTGGTCCAGCGCCAGCCCCACCGAGGGGGCGGCTCCTGGCGGCGTGTGCACGACCACCAGCGCGTCGGTCTCGTCCACGAGGAGCACCGAGGCCGCCACCGCCCGGAGCGCCTCCTCCGGGTCGGTCGGCTCCAGCCCGTCGATCTCGTAGGCCGTCCCCCCGGTGGGGAGCGCCACGCGCCGCGCGCCGAGCCGCGCCAGGTCGCGCGATAGCGTGGCCTGCGTCACCTCGAATCCCTCCTCGGCGAGCAGCGCGCGCAGCTCCTCTTGAGTGGAGACGATCCGCGTGCGGATCAGGCGTCGGATCGCTTCTCTCCGCGCCCGAACCGAAGCCTGCGGGGATTCCCTCATGTCCCACCTCCGGCCTTCACCAGCGTTCCGATGCCCTTGTCGGTGAAGAGCTCGGCGATGATGCCGTGGGGCGGGCGCCCGTCGATCACGTGGGCCTGTCGGACGCCGCCTTTCAGGGCGCGCAGGATCGCTCGCAGCTTCTTGGCCATTCCTCCCTCCACTGCCCCGGAGCGGAGAAGCTCGTCCGCATCGGCGGCCTCGAGCTCGGACCGCAGCTCCCCTCCGACGCGGATCCCCGGAACGTCCGAGAGGAAGACGAGCTTGGGCGCACCCACCGCCAGCGCCACCTCCGCGGCCACGCGATCCGGATCGAGCGCGCGCCCCGTCCCGTCCTCTCCGATCCCGACCGGAGCGACGACGGGGATATAGCCCCTTTCCACCAGGAGCGTCAGGAAGTCGCGATTGACAGTGAAGTCCTCGCCGGCTCCGCGGAAGAGGGCGCCGTCCTCGCCGAAGATGCCGATCGCCTTGCCGTCCTCGCGGCCGAGCAGGTCCACCAGGCTACGGTGGACCTCGAGGAAGCTCTCCCCGCGCCCGCCGTCGGCGATGCCGTGGACGACGATGGGAAAGAGTCCGACCGAGCGGAGGAGTAGAAGGTCTTCGGCGACCACCGAAAGCGGAGGCCCGTGGCGGATTGCCGCGCCGCCCACGTAGACCACGCAGCGCATCCCCGCGAAGCGGCGGATGTAGCCGAGCGCCTGCAAGAGCAGCGAGACCTTGAATCCCGCGGTATGGCGCTCCAGCTTTTCGATGCGGGCGATCCCGCCCGACGGCGTTTGCGTGAGGCTGGCGGCCAGGTCGGCGTTGATGCGAACGTAGTCGTAGGAGAGGTCGCAGCCCCAGGCCTCGGCGCTGCCCGCTCCGGAGCCCAGCTCGACCTCCACCTTCACCTCCGGCTCGCGGAGTCGCGCCCGGACCGCTTCCCGATCGAATTCCACCAGGCCCTGGCGGTAGACCACCTCGCCCTGGATCCGGACCTCCGCCGCCGCAGGGTCGAGGCGAGCCCCGAGGCTGGCTGCGCGCGCGCCGATGGAGGCGAGGATGCGGCCCCAGTTCGGATCGCATCCGAAGAGCGCCGCCTTCACCAGCGGCGAGCCGGCGCAGGCCCGGGCGAGCTCGCGCGCGAGGGCGTCGCTTTCCACCCCGGCGACGCGAAATTCCACCAGCTTGGTCGCGCCCTCGCCATCCCGCGCGATCTGGCGGACGAGGTCGCGGCAGACGACTCGCAACGCTTCGGCGAAGGATTCGAAATCCTCGCCCTCGTCGACGATCGGTGGGTTTCGCGCCAGGCCGCTGGCCAGGGCGAAGACCGAGTCGTTGGTGCTCATGTCGCCGTCGACGGTGAGGGCGTGGAACGTGCTCTCCATCGCCCGCGACAGCGCCTTCTGCAGAAGCGGCGGGGCGATCGCCGCGTCGGTGCAGATCACCGCGATGGTCGTGGCCAGGGAGGGCGCGATCATCCCCGCGCCCTTGGCGATGGCGAGCAGGCGCACGGTTTTTCCGCCGATCCGGAGCTCGGCGGACGAGGTCTTCACCCGCGTGTCGGTGGTGAGGATGGCGCGCGCCGCAGGCAGCGGGTCGGGGCCGAGGCCCCGCGCGAGCGCAGGTAGGGCGGCCTCGATCTTCGCCGTGGGAAGCGGAACGCCGATCACGCCGGTGGAGGCCGTGAGCACGGCGGACGCGGGCACGCGCAGGGTCTGCGCCGTGGCGGCGACGATCCGCCGCACCGCCTCGTGGCCGGCTGCGCCCGTGAGCGCGTTGGCGTTGCCGGAGTTCACCACCACCGCGCGGATCCCCGACGCGGGAAGGCGGACGGCGGCATCCTGGACCGCCGCCGCGCGGGCGAGGTTGCGGGTGAAACATCCCGCCGCCGCGCAGGGCGCCTCGGAGAAGACCAGGGCGAGGTCCGGGCGGTACGACTTGATGCCCGCGTGGACCCCGGAGAAGGAAAAGCCCAGAGGAGGGATCAGGGACGGAACCATCGCAGATCGTCGAGGCCGAGCCTCTCGTCCCAGCCGAAGAGGAGGTTGAGGTTCTGCACGGCCTGCCCCGCCGCGCCCTTGATCAGGTTGTCGATGGCGGCACAGGCCAGAAAGTGCGAGCCGCTCACGGCGAAGCCGATGCAGACCCTGTTGGTTCCCACGACTCGCCTGAGCGAGACCTCGTCGGGCGAAGGCCGCAGCTCGACGAAGGGTTCGTCCGCGTAGGCGGCGAGATAGGCCTCGCGGATCCGCGCGGCCGAGGCCTCCGGTGCGAGCCGACCGACGATGGTCGCCAGGATCCCGCGCCGGATCGGAAGGAGGGTCGGCGTGAACACAGGGTCCACCGGAACGCCGGCCGCCGCGGAGAGGATGCGCCGAAGCTCGGGGAGGTGCCGGTGCCGGAAGATGCCGTAGGCGCGGACGTCGTCGTCGAGCTCGGCGAAGGCGTAGCTCTCCTCGGCGCGGCGCCCAGCGCCCGTCACCCCGGAGACGGCATTCACCACCAGCCCTTCGGGTTCGAGGAGGCCACTTCGGAGGAGCGGGACGAGAGCCAAAAGGATGGCGGTGGGGTAGCAGCCCGGATTGGCGATCAGCCGCGATCCGGGGATGCGCGCCCGGAAGAGCTCCGGCAGCCCGTAGACCGCCTCCACGTCGTCCTCTTCGGGGACGCGGAAGGCGCTCGAGAGGTCGATCACCCTCGTTCCCCGGCGGGCGAGCACGGGGGCGAGCGGGCGGGAGACGTCCTCGAAAGTGGCCAGGAGGACGGCATCACAGCACTCGAGCCCCGCTTCCCAGGCCGACCGCTCCGCGTAGACGAGCCTGGACGCGCGTCCGGAAAGACCCAGCCTTTCTCCCGCGGTGCTACCGGCCCAGCTCTCGCTTCCCAGGAAGGCGAGCTCGACCCGGGGATGGCGGGCCAGAAGGAAGGTGGCCTCCATCCCCGCGTAGCCGGACGCTCCCGCGATGCCCACGCGAACCTGCATACGGGCTGCATGAATATGCAACCTTGATGAAGGAGTCAAGCGGGATCGTCGGAAACGCGACGTTGAATCCGAAGTTTCATCGGGCTAGATCGGCACCATGTCGATTCTCGCCGTCGGATCCATCGCTCTGGACAGCCTGGAAACCCCCTTCGGCAAGCGCGAGGAGGTACCGGGAGGCTCCGCCACCTTCTTCTCCACCGCCGCCTCCTTCTTCGGCCCGGTGGCCATCGTCGGCGTGGTGGGGGAGGACTTCCCCGAGGAACACCTCGAATTCCTGAGAGGGCGGGGGGTCGACCTCACGGGCGTCGTGCGCCAATCCGGCCGCACCTTCCGCTGGAAGGGGCGCTACGGCTTCGACCTCAACGAGGCGCATACGCTGGAGACGCAGCTGAACGTCTTCGGGGAGTTCGACCCCGTGCTCCCCCCGCAGCTTCGCCGGCCCGATTTCCTCTTTCTGGGCAACATCCACCCTCGGCTGCAGGCCAAGGTCCTCGACCAGGTGGAGGCGCGCCCGAAGCTGGTCGCCGCCGACACCATGAACTTCTGGATCGAGAACACGCGGCCCGAGCTTCTCGAGGTGCTGCGCCGGGTGGACATGCTCTTCATCAACGACTCGGAGGCGCGGCAGCTCGCGGGCGAGCACAACGTGATCAAGGCGGCGCGGGCGATCCTGCGCATGGGGCCGAAGCGAGCGGTGATCAAGCGCGGCGAATACGGCGCGCTCCTCTTCGACGACGGCCACGTCTTCGCCAGCCCCGCCTATCCACTGGAGGACGTCTTCGATCCCACCGGCGCGGGCGATTCCTTCGCGGGCGGCTTCATCGGCTACCTGGCGCACCGGCGTCGCGACCTCACGCTGGACGGTCTGCGCCAGGCCTGCATCGCCGGTTCGACGCTGGCGAGCTTCTGCGTGGAGCGGTTCTCGCTCGACCGCTTCCGCGATCTGAGAGCGGAGGAGATCGCCCAGCGTCTCGCCGCCTTCAAGGCGCTCACCGATTTCCACGAGATCCCGGTCTGAGAATCCCGAGGAAGAGGAGCGGCGGGAGCGTCACGGTCGTTTCCCGGCGTCGTCCTCGGCGGAGGCCAGCGCAGGCCGGGCCTCACGCCGCGATGACGGCGAGCGCCCCCGCCACCTGCAGTCCGGCGCAGCTGCCGTGGATGTCCACCGCCAGCATCCCCCCGTCGCGATCGACGACCAGGTGATCGCTGGCCGGCAGCTCGTCGCGCGCCCCGGGGGTGAGGAGCTCCCGGCCGGTGCCGGCATCGCGCAGCGAGAGGCGCTCGCCGGGCAGGGCCACCATGCCCTGGAAGATCCGTGGAGCTCCGCCGGGACCCGCCGGCGAGGCCCAGCGCACCCGCCCCCGGTCGATGCGGCATACGCCCATCGACCCCCGGGCGAAGATCGTCCGTCCCGCGAGCGCCATCCGGGGCAGGCCGGGGCCGAGGACGGGGCGTGCCCGGAAGAGCAGGGAGCCGTCGTCGCCCAACCCGAGGACCTCGCCACCTGCGTCGCCCACGGCCCCCAGCACGAATCCCCCGCGGACCGGGACGACCTGCCCCACGACGTCGACGCCGAGGCTCCGGCGAAAGAGGATCGTCCCGTCCGCGGCGAAGCCCACCGCCTCCGCGCCCATTCCACCCTCGGAGATGCCCACGATCCCGCGCGCGCCGATGCCGATGGCGCCGAGGGCCAGCGGCTTGCGCCAGGCCACCTCGCGCCGCTCGAGGTCGACAACGTAGAGCAGGCCGTTGTCGGCGGCCAGTGCGAGGATCGGACCCGCGGCCGCCACCAGGGAGCGGTGGGCCGCGGGCGGATCCAGCCTGAAGCGCAGGGCGCCGGTCGCCAGGTCGAGGCAGATCAGAGAGGCGCGGTCGACGAGGAGCCAGGCATGGCCGCGCCACCGCCGGTACCGGGCGTCGAGTTCGACCAGCCCGCTGTCGTGCTGCCAGAGAACGGGGGCGCGGCGGCCGACCGCCCGAAGAATACCGCCCTCTTCGAGGACGAGCGCCGGTCCGCTTCGGTCGGGCAGGGCGACCGCGAGCCCGAACCCGTGGTCCTGGCGCGAGCCGTCGGCGAGGCCGAGCGCGGTGATGCCTCCGGAATGCGTGATCCAGGCCTTGCCTTCGGCCGCGTCCACGCGCCGCACCGCTTCCACTTCGGCGCGCCAGCGCACGCGCAAGGAGACCTTGCGCAGCTCGCCCGCGGCTGGCGGACGCCCGAGGCCCTGCGCCCGCCGCGGCCGGGCGGGAGCCGGCGCAGGCCCGGTCTCCTCCGTCTCGCGGTCGGCGATGAGCCGCAGCATCGCGCGCGCCTCCTCCCGGAGGTCGACGAGGTAGGGATGGGCGCCGAGACGCGGATTGCGCGCGGCCAGGACCGCCGCGAAGTCCACGGCGCAGGTCAGCAGCGAGCGCGCCAGCTCCCGGGGTTCGAGCCGCAGCGTCCGCCCCAGCACGCTCACCGCCTTTCCCGGCAGGTCCACCACCGCCGCGGGTTCGGGACCGCCGAGGGGGAGCTCGATCCGCGACTCGCCTTCCTCCGGCGCGATCAGCCGCGGCGCCAGCGCCACGAGGTCCCGGAGGGCGAGAAAGGGGATGGAGTCGACCGCCGCCAGCTCCTCGCCATCGGGGCCGTGCAGGTAGAGGTGGCCACGGACGAGCAGGGGCGCGAGCCCGTCTCCGTCGCGGTAGCCCGCGATCCGTCCGTCGTCGTCGCGCAGGTCGAAGCCGAGGGTGGGAACCTCGCCGGCGGTCGGAAGCCGGCGCAAATGCGAGGCCTCGGCCTCCTCGTCGCCGGGCGGATTCGGCTCGAGGCCGTGCGCGCGAAGGGCCTGAGCGTCCTGGAGAAGGCCGCGGACCTCCGGGTGTCGAGCGGTGGAAGGAGAGCGCGCCTGGAGGTCGTGGAGAAAGTCCAGCGCCGAATCGGCGGTGGCCTCGGCAAGCTCGCCGAGATCGACCTCCACGTCGCGGAAGAGAAGGCGCGAGGGCCGGACCAGGCGCACGGCAGAGAGGAGGGCGGAGCCGCCTCGGCGGGAGAGCAGGAGGACGACTCCCGAGGGGAAATCCACCTGTGCCGAGCGGCGCGAATCCCGCACCAGACCGAGGACTGCCTCGGCCAGCGCGCGGAGCGAGGCCAGCAGGCGTCCCTCGAGCAGCCCCCGGGAGATGTCGATTCCGTCGACCTCGATCCCGAGGGCGTCCCAGGCCTCCTCGGCCAGCGAGACGCCGGGCAGGTTTCGGCCGCTCTTCCAGCGGTTCCCCGTGCGGATCCGGATCACGACTCTCGTCGGATTAAGAAGATTGACTGGCCAGTTCAAGCACTTTAGGGTGAATCCCTTGCGTCGAAACGGTGGAAATCCCTTCGATTTCCCGCCGAGCGTCGTTCCCTGCCACCCTGCGGGGCAAGGCGCCGCCAAGATTCCTTCGAACGGTCCATGACGTTCTACGAGGCAGCCATCCAGATTCTCGAGCAGGAGGGGCGCCCCCTGCACGCCCACGAGATCACCGAGCGGGCGCTGGAGCAGAACCTCCTCTCGCACGTGGGCCAGCAGCCCCACCTGGTCATGGCCTCGCGTCTCGCGGCCATGGCGCGCAAGAGCCAGGACCGGCGGCTCGTGGCCGTCGCGCCCGACACCTTCGGATTGAGCGAGTGGAACCTGCAGTCCGATCCGGACGCCCTCGAAAAAAGTGGCATCGTGCCGGAGCCGGAAGAGGCCTCCCAGCCGCCCCTGCGCGGGCCCGAGCGACATCCGAAGATCTCCAAGGAGAACGTGCGGATCATGGGGAGGGGTGAGCGGAGGCGCCGCGAGGAGCGGCGCGCCAGGAGGGCGCCGAAGGATCTTGCCGAGCTGGTGCAGGCCATCCTCGCCCACGCGGGGACACCGCTGCCGCTCTTCGACTTGGCGGCGGCCATCCGCGACACCGAATTCGTCGACGACGACCTCGGGCGCGAGACGCTCCGTCAGCGGCTGGCGGAGGCGAACGAAAAACTCGAGCAGGAGGAGCGCGCGCCCGTCTTCTACTTCCTCGACGAAGGCCTGGTCGGATTGGAGGGGATGGAGGCGCCCTCCGAGCCGGCGGATGCCCCACGCCTCATCGACGAGGCCCTGGCGCGCCTGATCCGTCCCAAGGCGCAGGTCAAGGAGGCGGCCGCCGCGGCTCCCGCGCCGGCGGCGACGCCGATCCCCGCGCCGACCGAGCTGCAGGCCCAGAGCTGGCAGCATTCGGTGCAGCTCCTCCGCGCTCGCCTGCTGGAGCTTTCCACCGAGCCCCTCGAGGGCATCACCCTGGCCCTCCTCGAGGAGATGGGCTACCGCGAGATCCGCGTGGCCAAGCGCCAGAAGGAGGGCTCTCTCTTCGTGGCGAAGCGCCGGATGGGCTCGACCGAGATCCGCTGGGCGGTGCGCGTGCTGCGCGGCGGCCGCGAGGTCCGGCGCGACGACGTCCTCGAGCTGCGCAAGGACCTGCAGAGCCATTCCGCGCACATCGGCGTCGTCGTCTCGCCGGCCGATCCGACGCGGGAGGCCCGGGCCGAGGCGGCGCGACCGGGCCAGGGCGCCATCCTCCTCCTCTGCGCCGACGCGCTCGCCGAGCAGCTCGCAGCGCGTCGCATCGGCGTGGCCACCCGCACGGTGGAAATCTACGAATTCGACCCCCGCGTCCTCGCCGGAAGGGCGCGGCGCGCGCTTCGCACGCTCGGGCGGAGCGCCGCGGAGGAATCTGGCGAGGCGCAGCAGCGCGCCGAGCGGCGGTCGCGGAGGGGCCGGCGCCAGGAGGTCGAGGGGACCGCAGCGGCGCAGCCTGCCGGTACGGAGGCGGCCGCGACGGGGGGCTCCGCGGAGAAGGCCCCGCCGACCGAGGGCGAGAAGGCGCCGGATGCGGATGCGGGCCTCGTCGAGGCCGCCGAGGCGCAGGCCGAAAAGATCGCGCCGCAGAGGCAGGGCGAAGATGCCGCCGAGCGCGGTACCGAGCTGCCCGCGTCCGCGAGCGACCTGGCGAAGGCGGTGGACGAGGAGCCCGACGTGGGCGAGGTCGCCGCATCTTCGGGGGCTGGTCCCGGGGAGCCTTCCGCATTCGCGGCCCTCGAGCCCGCCAGGGGGGCGGAGGCGTCGCCGGCACCCGTCGGAGAAGGCGCCGATACCGCTTCCGAAGCGGGCGAGCCCGGCGAGGATCGTGGCGCATCGGCTTGACGGGCCTGCGGACGGCCCGCAGACTCGTGGCATGGTGAAGGGTCGCTGGCTTCCGTGGTTTGCGGCTGCGCTCGCGGTCGCGGCGCTCTTCGCCTGCAAGAAGGATCCCGCCCCCCGGGCGACCGTCTCCCGCGTTCGCCTCTCGCCCGTCGGAATCACGCATCACCCCTGGCTCGGCTTCGGACCGGCGGAGCTCGAGGAACGGGGCCGCCAGGCCCTCCAGGCCACGGGCGCCATCGCCGTGCGGCGCGAGAAAGGCCCCGAGCAGCCGACGGACTGGAAGGCCTTCCTCGAGATCACCCACGTCCGCGTCGTGCCCCCCGAATCCGGCGACGCCGGGACCCGCGCCGAGGTGGGCGTGCTGTGGACGCTGCAGCGCGAGGGCGAGCGGGTACGCGGCGACGCGCTGGGCCACCATGGCTTCGTACCGCACGATCCCCAGATGCGCGCCGAGGCCTTCCGCCGCGCCCTGGATGCCGCCCTCGAGAGCGCCGCCCGTCTCGTCGCCCTCCAGCTCGATGCGGCGCGCAAGAGCGAGGAGGAGCTCATCGCCGACCTCGAGCACCCGGATCCCACCATCCGCGACATCGCCGTCCGGATCCTCACGGAGCGCAAGAGCCGGGCGGCGGTCCGGTACCTCATCGACAGGCTCGACGACGAGGACCGAAACGTCCAGCTTCGCGCCATCGGTGCCCTGGTCGAGATCGGCGATCCTTCCGCCGTCCCCGCCCTGATCGACGCCACCAGCCAGCGCGACGCCTCCTTCGTGGTGCAGGTGGCCTACGCCCTGGGCGAATTCGGGGACGAGGACGCCGAGGCCTTCCTCTTCACCGCCTCCACCGGACACCCGGAGCCCGCGGTTCGCCGGGCCGCCACCGAGGCCCTGGAGAACTTGCGCAAGCGCCGCATGGAGGCCCGGCGCTGATTCGCGGCAAAATCAGCGCTTGGGGGTTTACAAGAGCTCAATTCGCCGGGTTTAATAATCGCCCGGCTCTTACCCTTCGCGGACTCGACCCGGGTGAATCGCGCCGGAGATTGGAGTAGGTGATGGCCCTACTGCGCCGCATTTTGGTCATCTCCCTCGCATTTTCTTCGATTTTCGTCGTCGCCGGCTGCGGCGGCGACAAGGAGACCCAGGATGGTTCCGAGGTCAAGATCCTCGAGTTCGTCGCGGATCGCTCGGAAATCGTGGAGGGCGAATCGGCCACCCTGCAGTGGTCGACGGCGAATGCCGTATCGGTGATCCTCCTCGAAAACGGGATCAGGCTGGGCTCCGAGAACCTTCCGACCGAGGGTCTTCTCCAGGTCGCTCCGCTTCGCGATACCACGTATCGACTGGAAGCGAAGGGCGCCGACCGAAGCGTGGTTTCGCGCGAGGTCACGATTTCGGTCGCGCCGATGGGGCCGCCCGTGATCGAGTCCTTCGAGGCCTCTCCCTCGGAGACGCGCAGCGGAAACGCGGTCGCCTTGAGGTGGAGGGTCCGGAGGGCGGCGAGCGTGGAGATCCTGGATCCGGGCGGACGAGTGCTTCACCAGGATTCCGCCGCCGAGGGCGAGTTCGAGGTCAAGCCCAGCTCGACCAGCACCTACGAACTCCGGGCGAAGAACGCCTACGGCTCGGTTTCCGCCGAGGCACGCGTGGAAATCGTTGCTGCGCCGAGGATCACGCTCGCTGCGAGCGAGAGGAAGGTGCCATACGGCAAAGTCGTCAACCTGAGCTGGGAGGTCGAGAACGCGACCGACGTCTACCTCGTCGATCCCAAGGGGAAGGTACTCTTCGAGGGCCCCGGCGAGAACGGCAACATCGATGTCACGGTCGAGAGCGCGGGCGCGTATCGGGCCACTGCGCTCGGGATCGGGGGCGAGGCGAGCGCCAAAGTCGAGATCGACGTCGAGCCCCTCATCGTCGAGTTCACGGCGACCGTCCACGATTCCGCCCGGCCGGGCGCCATGGCGCTGGTGGAGTGGACGGTTCTGGGCGCCGACCGCGTCAGCATCTCCAACGGCGCCGGAGCGGTGCACGAGACCTCCAAGACCGAGGGCAAGGCGTCGCTACCGGTGGGCTTCGGCGGCTTCTTCGAGATCCGCGCCTATGCCGGTAGCGTGGTGGTGCAGGGCAACACCAGCATCCAGATCGAGACCAAGCCCCTGATCCGGAGCCTGACCACCGGCCCGCTGGTCACGGCGGGGCAGGGCGTGGCCGGAGTCACCACCATCGGCTGGGAGATCGATGGCGCGTCCAAGATCGCGCTCGTCGTCGAACCCGGCGGCCTGGTCGACACGACCAGCAAGAGCCCGCGCAAGGACGAGGTGCAGGTCCTCTTCACCGCGCCGGGCAAGGTGACCCTCACGGCCTTCAACCACGCCGGCCAGTCCTCGGTCACCATCGATTCGCCGGTCGTTCCCGTGCCGACCTTCGATGCCTTCTTCGCGGCGCCCTCGCGCGTCGCCCCCGGCGAGCCCGTGGAGATCCACTGGGATACGAGCGACGCCGTCCGCGTCGTCCTCGAGCAGGACGGGGTGGAGGTCGGCGTCGACCCCTCCATGGTGGACGGCTTCGCCGAGATCGAGGCCATCGGTGCTCCCAGCACCTTCGTGCTGCGCGCCTACAACGCCCTCGACTTCGAGGCCGTCTCCGAGCCGATCACCGTGCAGATCGGGCCGCCGAACTCGCTGCGCTTCGATACCGCCGACGGCCTGCGCCAGTACCGCGCCGGCAGCGTCGTCGACCTCGTCTGGGCCAACGACGGCGGCTCTCAGCTCACCATCACCAACACCCTGACCGGCCAGGTGGTCCACACCACCTCCGACCCGGTGGAGATCCGCAACGGCAGCTATGTCCTCGCCCTGCCGGAGGAGCAGACGGAGATCCCGCTCGAACTCGTCGTCTCCAACGGCGCGGGAAGCGACCGGCGCACCCTGGAGCTCATGGCCGTGACCGGACCGCTGGTGGTGGATTTCTTCACCGACGTGACGGAGATCACCGACGGCCAGAGCGTGCTCTTCTCCTGGGTGGTGCAGCCGGACGTGGACGGCAACGTGCCCACTCTCACCCTGGTGGACGATCAGGGCGTGGAGTACCCGCTCGACGGCGTCGATCCGCTGCAGGGCTCGAAGCGCTTCACCATCCGCGGCTGGGCCGCCACCCCCCGCGTCTTCACCCTCACTGCAACCTCGTCGGTTCCGCCGTCGAACAGCCGGAGCGTGGAGGTGATGGTCTACGGCGTCCCGACCGTGGACCACCTGACGGCCGACCCGGTTTTCGCCGAGGTCGAGGGCCAGCCCGTCACCATCGAGTGGGAGACCACCCACGGCGTCTCGCTCGCCCTGTTCCCGGTGGCCCGTAGTGGCGAGGTCCAGCCCGTTCCCTTCTTCACCACCGACGACCCCGCCATCGTGGCCCAGGGCAGCACCACCTTCCAGCCCACCAAGAACGTTCCTCACCTCCGCCTGGTGGTGACCAACCCCCTGGGCACCTCCACCGAGGCCGACCTGCGCGTCGGCGTGGATCCGGCCACCATCTCCTCCTTCACCGCCAACGGCGTGGAGGCGCCCCAGCAGGTCGATCTCCTCTACGGCGAGGAGCTCACCCTGGCCTGGGACATCGTTCGCTCCACCGACGCGGTCTTGCTGGAGGAGTTCATCGACCTCAGCCAGCGCCCGACCGCCACCAAGCTGAACCCGTCCGCGACCACCTCGAGCGGCAGGGTCCGCCTGGACTTCCCCCCGGGCTTCGTCTTCCCGTACGACGGCGGGCAGCACACCTACGTCACCATCACCAACAGCGGCTATCTCGCCTTCGACTACGAACACACGACGGTCGCAACGGAGGACCAGCCCATGCCGTACGCGGGGACGACCTGGTACTACGCCGCGGTCGACCTCGCCCCCTTCTGGGATGCAATGCAGAACGGCTCCATCTACTGGGAGCTCTTCGAGGGCGACGTCGACCGCCTCGTGATTCAGTGGACCGGGTTCCAGT
>QGUN01000128.1 GCA_003242475.1 Pseudomonadota bacterium | reverse complement strand
GCCCAGCGTCTCCAGCGCGCGCCGGATCTCCCACTGCAGCCGCTTCTCCGGCGCGGCGCGGCGGACGCGCATGACGGGCGGGCGGGTCATGCGGCACCTCCGGCGACCGCGAGATCTAGCACGCCCTGTGACACGCGCTCGGCGGCGATCTCGCAGTATCGCTCTTCGATCTCGATGCCGATCGCGCGACGGCCAAGATTCTTCGCGGCGATCAACACGCTCCCCGAGCCGGCGAACGGATCCAACACCAAATCGCCCGGGCGCGTGCTTGCTCTTACCAGCTCCGCCATCAACGGAATCGGCTTCGGCGTCGGATGTCCATTCGGCACGGCTATCGGAAAGCGCCAGACCGGTGCGGCGCAGTGCAGGTTGAATACGGCGCCCTTATGGCGGGCAAATACGCACAGCTCGACCGCGGACAACCAGAGATGCTCGCCGTTCATGGGCGACGGGTTCGTTTTCCACCAAACGCCCGTCCGCGTGGTCATACCCTCGCGCTGGAAGGCGCGGAGCCAGCGTGACAACTGCTCTTGGGCGCACCAGACGTATACCGAGCCCCGGGCGAGGCGCGCGAAGACCGGAGCCAGGGAGTCGATGTCTACCGGCTCAGAGTCCGCGCGGCCCTTGTCGATTTTCCGGAGCCCGGCTGTGTCCCGGTTGATCGCGTTGTATGGCGGATCGGTGATGATCGCCTCGACGCCGGCGCCGATCAGCGCAGGCAGTATCTCCCGGCAGTCGCCGTGGTAGATCGTGACGTACTCGTCCTGGTAGTACGGCGTCATCGCGCACCTCCCGCCGGCTCCGGCGCCGGCGCCTCCTTCGGAGATTCGCCCGCTGAATCGCCCACGCCGAGACGGTCGAGCGCCTCCTCGACGTAATCCTCGATGTCGTGCGCCTGGCACTGCGGGTCCTCTAGGTCGCGGTCGCGCCAGTACGGATCGCAACGGCACGCCTCGCGGATCGTGGCGAGCACCGCCTCGCGGATCTCGCGCTCGCGGGTCGGCGTCGGCGCGATCTCCTCGTTCGCCTCGCTGTACGCCGCCGCGATCCTGCGCTGCACGTCGTGCAGCCTCGCCGGATCGACGCCGACCTCCGCGAGGATGTCGAGGACCACGGCGACGGGGTGGATGATCGTCATGCCACACCTCGCATTGCTTCATGGGCCAGGTTCTCGAACCGCGCGCACTCGGCACGGAAGTAGAGCTCTACGCTGCCCGTCGGGCCGTTCCGGTTCTTCGCGATGATCGCCTCGGCGAGCCCGCGGATGTCCTTGTCGCCCTGCCGCGGGCCGAAGTAGTACTCGGGCCGGTACATGAGCACGACGACGTTGGCGACGGCCTCCAGGTCGCCCGACTCCCTGAGATCCGAGAGCCGCGGGCGGCAGTCGGATCGCGTCGTCGGAGCCCGCGAGAGCTGCGACACCGCGATCACCGGGATGTCCAACTCCTTCGCGAGCTGCTTGAGCCCCCGGCCGATGCTACTGATCTGCTCTCGCCGCGTCTCGCCCTCGCCCTCCATG
>QGUN01000127.1 GCA_003242475.1 Pseudomonadota bacterium | reverse complement strand
GGGGCCCCCGTCCCCCCGTTGATCCCCGATGTCCGCCCAATCAAACCCCCGGGGCCCCCGTCCCCCCGTTGATCCCCGATGTCTGCCCAATCAGATCCCCGGGACCCCATCCCCCTTTGCCCCGGATTTCCGCCGAATCAGAACTCGGGCCTGCCGGAAGCCCGAGGCTCGATGCTGGCCCTTCCAAATCGGTCGTCCCGCGTCACCTTCGACTCGTGATGGCGATTCCCAGCACGTCCAGTCGGGTCGTTCGGAGTCCCGCACCGACTTGCATGATGGCGGTCGGGGCGCTGTGGCGCGTCGCGTCGAGGACGTGCGATGATTGCCATATGCGCGACAGGTTGGCTCGCCCCCCGACAGACTGGATCGATGCGCTCGAGGCCGAGGGCTTCATGGTCGAGGCGTTGATCGCGCAGGGCGGGGCAGCGCGGCTCTACCGAGGCACGGGCCCCGGAGGGCCTGTCGCGCTGAAGGTCTTCTCCTCGGGCTTTGGTCCGGAGCAACTCGAGGTCGCCCGGCGACTGGCGACCGTCGACCACCCTGCGGTTGTCGGCGTCATGGGCGCCGGGTGTTTCGACGGTGGTGGGTGGGTGGCGATGGAGCTTCTAGAGGGGCCGAGCCTGGAGCAAGTCCTCGCCGCGAGCCCCCTTTCACCCGAGCGCGCTCTCCGCATCGCCAGGCGCATCGCCGAAGGCCTGGCGGAGATCCACCGTGCCGGCGTCGTTCACCGCGATCTCAAACCCGCCAACGTAGTCCTGCTCCCCGGCGACTTTCCAAAGATCATCGATTTCGGCCTGGCACAGCCCGCGGGGAATGCGCCAATGGAGAGCATCTTCGAGGGATCCTGGGGGTATGCACCTCCCGAGCAGATCCAGGGGCGCCCTGTCGATCCCCGGACCGACGTGTACGCGCTCGGCGTCATCCTCTACCGCATGCTCCTTGGCCGCCTCCCCTTCGGCGACGCTCCCGTGGCCGCGGCGCTCGGACATCTTCACGACCGGCCGCCCCCGATTCGTGACCGCAATCCCGCCATTCCTGCGCGCGTAGAAGCCCTCGTTCTCCGCGCACTCGCCAAGAGCCCGCGGGCCCGCTTCGGCTCCATGGTGGAGCTCATGGCCGAGCTAGATGCGTGCCTCGAGGAACCGCGTCCCGGGACTCCAGGCCATCAACGGCCGAAGCTACTAACTGCAACCATGGCCGTCGCGCTTCCCATCGCCCTTCTCTTTCTCGCCGTCCGCCTCGAGTGCTGACCGGCTCCTCCGCCGCATCCTGCCGTCAACCCCGCCTCCTCCCGATGTCCGCCGAATCGAAACGAAACATCCTGTGGGTCGAGCGGGCCCTCGTCGAACTCGCGGTAACATCATGCTGCCAATCGATGCGAGTGGTCGGCTCGAACCATGCCGACCATCTCTCGCACGAGGTACGGCTTCAGCGGAAGGACGATTCTGTAGCGGACGGTCGGTTCGCCGACGCCGATTGGGACGGGAAGCGGCGAGGTCGATGGCGGAGCTGCCCGACTTCGTAGGGAATC
>QGUN01000099.1 GCA_003242475.1 Pseudomonadota bacterium | reverse complement strand
CCCCGGGGTCGTCGAGGAGGGCGAGCAGGAGGTGCTCCAGCCCCGCGTACTCGTGGCGCCGGATGCGGGCGGCGTGGAAGGCGCGCTCGAGCGTCTCCCGCAGATCTCGCGTCAATTCGGGCGACTGGGCCATCTCACTCGGGCTCCATCGTGCACAGAAGGGGGAATTCCCGCTGGCGGGCCAGCGTCCGAACCGCCTCCACCTTGGTCTCGGCCACGTCGTAGGGATAGACGCCCGCCACCCCCACACCTTTGTGATGCACGTGGAGCATGATCGTCACGGCCTCGGCCTCCGTCTTGTGGAAGATCCGCTGCAGGATCTCCACGACGAAGTCCCGGGTCGTGTAGTCGTCGTTGTGCAGAAGAACCTTCCAGAGGCGCGGCTTGGCCAGCTTGGTCTCGCTCTTCGGCCGGGTTGCCACTCCCAGCTCTTCGCGCTCGAAGTGCCCTGCCATACGAAGTGAAGTAGCACGCGAAGCGGCCCGTCGCCACGCGACCCGCGGGGCGATCCGCCGTGCGGGCGAAAGCTCGATTTTCGGGCTTCGATCGCCTCGCGGCGTTTGCCCCGAGTCGAGAATCCATTAGGATTCCGCCCTTCGACCGACGTGACCAAGGGCGATCGCCACCCCCATCGGGGCCCGCGACCGCCCAGAGAGGGAGTTCATGTCAGCGACCGCTGCACAGCCGAGAACCGTCGCGGGCCATCCGCCGGGGCTTTTCGTCCTCTTCTTCGCGGAGATGTGGGAGCGCTTCTCGTACTACGGGATGCGCGCCCTGCTCGTCTTCTACATGATCAAGGGCTTCCTCGCGTACGACGACGCGCGAGCCTACGCCGTCTACGGCGCCTACACGGCGCTCGTCTACGCGACGCCCTTCATCGGTGGCGTGCTCGCCGACCGGCTCCTCGGTGCCCGGCAGGCGGTGGTGATCGGCGCGATTCTCATGGCCGCCGGCCACCTGCTGATGTCGGTGGAGCTGCAGTGGGCCTTCTTCGGCGCGCTGGCCCTGCTCATCGTCGGCAACGGCTTCTTCAAGCCCAATATCTCCACCATCGTCGGCTCGCTCTATCCGCCCGGTAGCACGAAACGGGACGGCGGGTTCACCCTCTTCTACATGGGCATCAACCTCGGCGCGGCCATGTCGCCGCTGCTCTGCGGCTACATCGGCGAGACCTACGGCTGGCACTACGGCTTCGGGCTGGCCACCATCGGCATGCTCGCCGGCCTTGCCGTCTTCGTCGCCCCCACCCGCCTGACGCAGATCCTCATCGGCGGCGGCGCGCTCGTGGCCGCGTCGGGGCTGCTGATCGTGGGACGCGGCGATCCCATCCTCCTCGCCGTGCACGCCTTCATCGCCCTGGCGCTTCTCGTCGCGGCGGCCGTGGGCGTCTTCGCCACCACCCGAGGCGGCCTGCCCGACGAGGTGGGGCGGCCGAAGAATCCGGAGCTTCTGCGCGAGCCCGTCCACCCCTCCCTCCCCTGGCTGAGCCATCGCGCCGCGGTCTACCTCGGGATCGCCGTCTCCATCCCGATCATCGCCCTCCTCGTCACCCGGTCCGAGGTGGCCGGATGGGTCCTGATCGTCTTCGGCGGGCTGGCGCTGCTCTCCCTGGTGGTGACCGCCTTCCGGGCCGAGAAGATCGAGAGGGAGCGGCTCTTCGTCATCCTGGTGATGCTCTTCTTCTCGATGCTCTTCTGGTCGTTCTTCGAGCAGGCCGGAAGCAGCGTCAACAACTTCACCGACCGCAACGTCGACCGGGTCGTCGGCGCCCGCGAGCTGACAAAGGAGGACGTGGGGCAGGTCCTGGAGGACGTGCCGGTCACGCAGGCCTTCCTGGGCTATCCCCTCGAGGGCAAGCCGCAGACGCTGACCGACGTCGAGCGGCGCCAGAAGGAGGGACCCATCGAGCGGCTACAGGTGGACGAGTCGCTGGTGGGCCTGAAGGTCGGCGGAACCGAGATCAAGGCGTCGGTCTTCCAGGCAGCCAACCCCATCTACATCCTCCTCTTCGGCCTGGTCTTCAGCTGGCTGTGGAGCTTCCTCGGCCGGCGCGGAATGGAGCCCTCCACGCCGGTGAAGTTCGGGCTGGGCCTCCTGCAGCTCGGTCTGGGCTTCGCCGCCCTCTGGTACGGCGCCGCTCAGGCCGATGCGCGCGGCATGGTCGCCATGGGCTGGCTCTTGCTCGGCTACATGCTGCACACCACCGGTGAGCTCTGCCTCTCGCCGGTGGGCCTGTCCATGGTGACCAAGCTCGCCCCCGCGCGGATGGTCTCCACCGTGATGGGCGCGTGGTTCCTCGCCACCGCCTTCTCCAACTACCTGGCCGGCCTGATCGCCGCGCTGACCGGCGTCAGCGCCAGCGACGACGCGGGGCAGAAGGCGATCCCGCTCCCCATCGAGACGGTGAACGTCTACGGGAGCGTCTTCGGCCAGATCGCCGTGGTCGCCATCGCCTCCTCGGTGCTGATGTTCGCCCTGGCCCCCCTGCTCACCAAGTGGATGCACGCGGAGGTGGACGCCCCGGGCGAGAAGAGCGAAGGCGCCCGGGAAGAGGCGGCCTGACCCCCGTCACCTGGACGGCGCGGTGGGCCGCCCCGGTGGCGCCCGAGCCGCGCCAATGCGGCCGGAAGCGGGCCCGTCCGGCCCCCCGAGACGCCCCGCCCCACGCGGGGCGTTCCCCTGCCGAGGGTGTGGCCCCTTGCGCCGCCGATGCGAGTGTGTTTCTACCCCCTGGCGGCCGGACGGCCGCAACGATTCGACCCGGGCTGGAGTGGCGGATGTCGCGTAGCGGAAAGACCCTGGTGATCGTCGAGTCGCCGACCAAGGCGCGGACGATCCGCAAGTTCCTCCCCAAGGACAGCTTCCGGGTCGAGGCGTGCATGGGGCACGTCCGCGATCTGCCCCAGAGCGCCTCGGAGATCCCCGCCAAGGTCAAGAAGGAGCCCTGGGCGCGGCTCGGCGTCAACGTGGAGAAGGGCTTCGAGCCCCTCTACGTGGTGCCCAAGAACAAGGCCAAGGTGGTCAAGGAGCTCAAGAAGCTCGTGGAGGAAGCCGACGAGCTCCTCCTCGCCACCGACGAGGACCGCGAGGGCGAGTCCATCAGCTGGCACCTCCTCGAGCTGCTCAAGCCCAAGATCCCCTACAAGCGGCTGGTCTTCCACGAGATCACGCGCGACGCCATCGAGCGCGCGCTGCAGAACACCCGACCGCTCGATGACCGCCTGGTGCGCGCGCAGGAGACGCGCCGCATCCTCGACCGCCTGGTGGGCTACGGGCTCTCGCCCCTGCTCTGGAAGAAGATCGCCTTCGGGCTCTCCGCCGGCCGGGTGCAGTCGGTGGCCGTGGCGGAAATCGTCAAGCGCGAGCGCGAGCGGATCGCGTTCCGGAAGGCCACCTACTGGGACCTTCTGGCCACCCTGGCCAAGGGAGAGAGCTTCGAGGCCCGCCTCGTCGAACTCGGCGGCAAGAAGATCGCCACCGGTCAGGATTTCGACGAGAGGACTGGTGAACTGAAGACGACGGCGCTCCTCCTCGACGAAGCAGGCGCAAAAGCGCTGGTCGATCGGTTGAAGAACGCGCGCTTCGTGGTGGAGGCGGTGGAGGAAAAGCCGATCACCCGCAAGCCGCCGCCGCCCTTCATCACCTCCACCCTCCAGCAGGAGGCCAACCGCAAGCTGGGCTGGAGCGCCAGCGAGACCATGCGGGTGGCCCAGTCGCTCTACGAGCGCGGTTACATCACCTACATGCGCACCGACTCGGTACACCTCTCCCAGGAGGCCATCGAGGGCGCGCGCAAGATGGTCGCCCAGCGCTACGGGGAGGAATACCTCTCGCAGGAAGTCCGCCGCTACAAGACCAGCACCAAGCGCGCGCAGGAGGCGCACGAGGCCATCCGGCCTTCGACCGACTTCACCCCTCCGCGCGAGGTGGGCCTTTCGGGGCGCGACCTCGAGCTCTACGAGCTGATCTGGATGCGGACGCTGGCCACGCAGATGGCCGACGCCCGACAGATCCAGCTCTCGGTGCGGATCGTCGCCGACGACGCGGCCTTCCACGCCGGCGGCATGCGCATCGTCTTCCCTGGCTTTCTCCGGGCCTGGGTGGAGGGAAGCGACGACGCGCAGGCTGCCCTCGACCAGCGCGAGCGCCTGCTTCCTCCGCTCGAGAAGGGGGACGTGCTCAGCCTGGTGGACCTCGTCGCCCAGTCGCACGAGACCCGTCCGCCCCCGCGCTATACCGAGGCCTCGCTGATCCAATTCATGGAGCGCGAGGGGATCGGCCGGCCCTCCACCTTCGCCACGATCGTCTCGACCATCATCGATCGCGGCTACGTCACCAAGCACGGCAACCAGCTCGTGCCGACCTTCACCGCCTTCGTGGTCACCGACCTCCTCCAGGGCCATTTCCCCGACCTGGTGGACGTGAGGTTCACCAGCCAGATGGAGGAGAGCCTGGACGCCATCGCCGAGGGCAAGCTCGAGCCCGAGCCGTACCTGTCGAAATTCTTCCTCGGAAAGGGAGGCCTGCGGGAGCGGATCGACGAGCAGGAGGAGCGAATCGATCCGCGCGAGGCGAAGTTGGTCCACCTGGGCCGGGACATCCCCGGTCTGGAGATCCACGTGGGCAAGTTCGGGCCTTACCTCGAGTACAAGGCGGACGGCGAGGCGCCGCGCAAGGCCTCCATCCCCGAGGACGTGGCCCCCGCCGATCTCGACGAGGAGAAGGTCCGCGAGATCCTCGATCGCTACGAGCGGCGCGAGGAGGCGATCGGCGTCGACCCGGAGACGGGCAAGCCCGTCTATCTGAAGACGGGCAGCTTCGGCCCCTACGTGCAGCTCGGCGACGCGGTCGACGGGGAACGGCCCAAGACCGTGAGCCTGCCCCCGGGCGTGGATCCCAAGGACGTGGACCTCTCGCTGGCGCTGCGAATCCTCGCCCTGCCGCGCCGGTTGGGCGTGCACCCGGAGACGGGGAAGGAGGTCCTCGCTGGACTGGGACGCTTCGGCCCCTACGTGGTACACGACGGAGACTTCCGCTCGCTGCGCAAGGGCGACGACGTGCTGACCATCGACCTCTCGCGCGCGCTGGAGCTCCTTTCCCTGCCCAAGGGCGGGCGGGGCCGGCCGGCGCCGCTGCGGGAGGTCGGCAAGCACCCCGAGGACGGCGAGGCCATCTACCTCTACTCCGGTCGCTACGGCTACTACGTCAAGCACGGGGAGACCACCGCGACGGTGGGCAAGGGCGAGGACTTCGATCCCGACGCCGTCAGCCTGGAGCAGGCGCTCGAGGCGCTGGCGGCCGCGCCGGCGAAGAAGAACGCTCGAAGCGCCCGCGCCGGCGCGCGCAAGGCGGGCGCG
>QGUN01000038.1 GCA_003242475.1 Pseudomonadota bacterium | reverse complement strand
ACTCCGCGCGGCGTCTTCCTTGCTCAGAGAATTCCGGCCTTGCGGAGGTTGTCGACGAGGCGCGCGTGCGGGTCGCCGTCGGCGGGTTCGAAGGGCTTGCCGGTGAGTCGCTCGTAGTTGGCGACGTACTTCTTCGCCAGGTCGATCCGGACCTCGTCGGGGATCGTCGGAGCGGGGCCCTCGCCCATGTATCCGCGCTCCTCCATCAGCCACTTGCGGATGTTTTCCTTGTCGAGCATCCGCTGATCCTCGCCGCGGGCGAAGCGCTCCTCGTACTCGGCGGCCTCCCAATAGCGCGAGGAATCCGGCGTGTGGATCTCGTCGATGACGAAGAGTTCGTCACCGGCCAGGCCGAATTCGTACTTGGTGTCGACGAGGATCAGCCCGCGCTCGGCGGCGAGCTTCTGGCCGCGCTCGAAGAGGGCCAGGGCGATGCGCTGGCACTCCTTCCAGATCTCCGGATCCACCAGGCCGCGCCGCACCACCTCCTCCGAGGAGATCGGCTCGTCGTGCTGACCGACCTCCGCCTTGGTGGAGGGGGTGATGATCGGCTTCTCGAAGGCCTGATCGCGGCGCAGCCCGGCCGGAAGCTCGATGCCGTAGACGCCTGCGCGGCCGGCCTGGTAGTCGCGCCACAGCGAACCCGTGATGTAGCCCCGGACCACCACTTCCACCGGCAGGGCGCGGCATTTGCGGGCGAGCAGGGCGCAGGGGTCCGGCTGGGAGACGACGTGGTTTTTCGCCACGTCGGCCGTGGCCTCGAACCAGTAGGCGGAGATCTGGTTGAGCACCTGGCCCTTGAAGGGGATCGTGGTCAGGACCACGTCGAAGGCCGAGAGCCGGTCGGTGGCCACGATGAGGAGGTGGTCGCCGAGGTCGTATACGTCGCGGACCTTTCCCTCGCGCCGCCCGGGGAGGGGTAGGTCGGTGCGGGGCAGGGTGCGGGAGAGCTGCGCCTTCAGGATTTCGTCGAACATGCCAGATCCCTTCGAGAGAAAGGGGGCCTTCTACCCCAGCTCGACGACGATGGGTAGGTGGTCCGACGCGAGCGTGGGGAGGGCGGCCGCAGAGCGCGCGGGGGGCAGGTCGCGACTGCGCAGCACGTGATCGATGGCGATCACCGGATGGTCGGCCGGATAGGTCAGAGGGGTCGAGCCGGCTTCTTCCAGGCAGTCCACCCAGTGCGACCGGAGCAGGGCGAAGCCGTGCTCGGTCCGCGTCTCGTTGAAGTCGCCCATGAGAAGAGTGTTTCGCCGACTGCCGAGGAGGCGGACGAGCTCTTGCATCTGTTCCCAGCGCTCGGTGGGGTGCAGGCCGAGATGGGTGACGGCCACCTCCAACCTCGCCCCCTCGGGGAGGTCGACGGCGGCGTGCAGGACGATCCGCGGCTCGAGCCGCGAGGGCAGCGGGTGGACGTGTGCGTCGGCGATGGGAAAGCGGGAGAGGAGGGCCAGCCCGTACTCCCCCCGGTCGAGGCGCATCGCCGGGCCGAAGCGCGCCTCCATTCCCAGGGCGCGGCCGAGCCAGGCCGCCTGGTCCGCCGCGCCCGATCGCGGGACGCCGCGGTCGACCTCCTGAAGGGCCACGAGGTCGGCGTCGAGCGCTGCGACCGCGGACCGAATGGCGTCCAGTCCCTTGAGACTGGCGTGGCGGATGTTGTACGTGGCGACGCGCATCTCGGAGTGGATGGTATGCGCGAGGTCGGTTTCGTGCTGCACAAGCCGCGCATCGCCGACAACGTCGGCGGGGTGGCGCGGGCGATGGCCAATTTCGGATTCTCCCGCCTGATCCTGGCCTCGCCGGCCACCTGGCACTTCGACCCGCGCACCGCGGTGCGCGCCGAGCACGTCCTCGAGAACGCCTACATGGCGCTCACCCTGGACGAGGCGGTGGCGCCGTTCTCGTGGGTCTGCGGAACGACTCGTCGGACGATCCGACGCCGCCCGGCCCTTTCGCCGCGGGAGCTCGGGGCCGAGGTGGCGCGGCGGATCGCGGCCGGGGGCACGGTGGCGATCGTCTTCGGCTCCGAGAACCATGGTCTCACCAACGAGGACCTGGAGCGCTGCGACGCCATCTGCCGCATCGACACGGCCGGCGGGCAGCCCTCGATCAACCTGGCGCAGGCCGTGGCCATCGTCGCCTACGAGCTCGGCTCGGCGCTGGCCGCGCCGCGGCCACCGCGGGAGCTGGCGAGAAGGGCAACTCGTCAGGACATCGATCGCCTCTTCGAAGTCCTGCGGGAGGTGCTGATGCTCGCGGGATTTCTCAACCCGCAGCAGCCCGACAAGATCCTGGCCGAGCTGAGGCGGCTCCTCGTGCGCGCGGAGCCCACCGAACGGGAGGCAGGGCTCCTGACCGCCGCGGTCCAGCAGATCCGTCGCAGCCTGCGCATGTGAACCGCGCGCCGCGGACGGCGTCGAGCATCGACTCGGTGACTACGCGCCCGGCGCGGTCTCGGCCGTCGCGACGGGCGCCTCGGCCGGACGCGCACTTCTGCCCAGCCCGAAAAGAACCGCGGCGATCATGGCCGGGCCCAGCACCCACGAAAGCCAGCTGGGCAGGCCGATCCCCGCCAGGCCGTAGCCGAAGACCAGCGCCGCGACCATCGCCGTCAGGGCGTAGGGCATCTGGGTCCGGACGTGATCCATCAGATCCGAGCCGGAAGAGATCGAGGAAAGCACCGTCGTATCGCTGATCGGAGAGATGTGGTCGCCGAAGATCCCGCCGTCGAGGACCGCCGCGGCGCAGACGAGGAGCAAGGGCATGCCTCCCGCGTGGAAGGCGAGGGGAAGGACGGTGGGGATGAGGATCGCCATCGTTCCCCAGCTCGTCCCGGTGGAGAAGGCGACCACGGCCGCGGTGACGAAGACGGCAGCCGGCAGGGCGGCGGCCGGGATGGCGCCGGATAGGGTGGCCACCATCAGGTCGGTGGTCCCCAGATCCCGCGTCACCGCCTCGAGGCCCCAGGCCAGAAGGAGGACGAGGACGGCCAGGCCCATGGAGCGAGCGCCAAGACCGAGGGCCACCAGCGCTTCGCGCAGGCGAAGCCGCTTGGGGCCGAGGGCGAGCGCCAGCGCGGTGGCGACGCCCAAGAGCGAGGCGATCCCGAGGACTCGGATCGAGTCGGCCGCGCCGAGGATCTCGCGCCAGGCGGCGAGGGAGAGGAGCGAGCCGTGCGCGCCGGAAAATCCCCCGCCATCCCAGACCAGGCCGACGATCGTTGCGACGAGGACGACCGCCACGGGCGCGATGGCGCAAAGCGGTCTCCCTTCCACGCCCTCGCGAGGCCGCAGGCTGGCGATGGTGGTCCCGGAGAGCGGTACGGCGCCGGGGCGGAGGAGCTGGCCCGTCTCGGCGGCGCGGCGTTCGGCGCGAAGCATCGAGCCGAAGTCCCGACCGCCGAGCACGTTGACCAGCACGAAAACGAGGGCGAAGACACAGTAGAAGCGGAAGGGCAGCGCCCGGATGAAGATCTCGTAGCCGCTCGCCGAGAGCCCCAGGGCGCGCGCCGCATCGCCGAAGAGGCTCACCTCGTAGCCGATCCAGGTCGAGATCAGCGCCAGGCCGGCGATGGGTGCCGAGGTGGAGTCCACGAGGTAGGCGAGCTTTTCACGCGAGATGCGCAGCCGATCGAAGAGCGGGCGCATCGCATTTCCGACCAGGACGGCGTTGGTGTAGTCGTCGAAGAAGGTGACGAGGCCCGCGACGAAGGCGGCGAGCTGTGCCGATTTCGGTCCCCGCACCCATCGTGTCAGCCGATCGACGATCGCCTGAATGTCACCGGCGCGCGCGGTCACGCCGACCATGCCGCCGAGCACCACGGTGAAGACCACGATCCACAGCTTCGAGGGCCGCGAGAGGATCGACTTCCACGCGTAGTCGCGCGTCGCCCGGACGATCGCTTCCAACGGATCGAAGGTGGCCGAGAGCAAAGCCCCCAGGGCGATGGCCACGCCGAGCGAGAGGACGACGCGACGGGTGGCGAAGGCCAGGACGATGGCCACCAGGGGCGGAAAGATCGCCCACGTGCGGACGGGCGGAATGGTCCGGTCGATCTCGATCGGCTGGATCGAGGTCTCGTCGAAGGCGAGGCCGATGCGCATGCCCTCGGGAACGTCGGCGTAGAGCAGCCGGATCCGGAAGCCACGAGCCGAGAGCGAAAGGTGAGGGGAGGCGAGGACCCGTTCCCGGGCCGGCTCCACGAGCATGGCCGCCGCCGCGTCCTCCGGGAAGAGCCGAACGGGGACGGGCAGCGCGAGGTCGGGGCGCTCCGCTTCGATGCGCTGCTCGAGCTCGTCGAAGACGGCGTCGATGGCGCGCTGCAGGGAGGCGGTTCGCGCCGGTCCGGACAGCCGGGGCGCGAAAAGGGCCGCCACCAGGAGGATCGCGGCGGCGATGGCGAGGCGCACGCGGGCGCCAAAAAGACGCTCCATGGACGCATGCCTACCACGGAGCGCCGTGTTGTCGAAGGAGAAGGAGGACCTACGTGGGCACGCCCGGCCGCTTTCTCGGCGGCGGCGTCTGCTCGCCGGGAACGGGGCGGAGGACCGCCTCCAGGCGGATCACCTTGCCGTTGCGCATCACGTGCAGGCTGACGCGGCTCCCGGCCTCCGTGCAGGCCACCTCCCAGCGCAGCGCGCCCGCGCCGCGTACCGGTCGGCCATCGAAGCGGACGATCACGTCCCCGGCGCGCAGACCGGCTTGCTCTGCGGGGCTGTCGGGCGTGACCGCCGTCACCAGCACGCCCGGCTCTCGCAGGCCGAGCTGGTTGGCGAGCTCCAGGGTTGGGTCCTCGATGGAGATCCCCAGCCACGATCGCATCACCTTCCCGTGCCGGGCGAGCTGCGGGATCACCTTCTTGGCCATGTTGATCGGCACGGCGAAGCCGATGCCCTGGCCCGAGGCGTTGACGGCGTTGTTGATGCCCACCACCTCGCCGTGCAGGTTGAGCAGCGGACCGCCGCTGTTGCCGGGGTTGATGGATGCGTCAGTCTGGATGAAATCGAAATAACCTTGTCGCCCCTGCGGCGTGACGTCGGTCCTGCCCTTGTGGCTGACGATGCCGACGGTGACCGTCTGGCTCAGGCCGAAGGGGTTGCCGATCGCCACCACCCAGTCGGCGATCTCCACCTCGTCCGAATCGCCGAGTGGCAGGACGGGCAGCGGATGGTCGGTGTCGACCTTGAGAAGGGCGAGGTCCGTCTCGGAGTCCGTGCCGAGGATCCGCGCCTCGAGCGTGTGGGAGAAGCCCTGGTCCTCCAGCGTCACCTTGATCCGCTGCGCCCGCTCGACCACGTGGGCATTGGTGACGATCAGCCCCGAGGGGTGGATGACGAAGCCGGCGCCCAGTCCCTCGGAAGGCCCGGAGAAGCCGTCGAAGAAATCCGGAAAGGGATCCCCGTGCAGCATGGGCTGGCGGCCGACCTCCTCGACGGCGATCGAGACCACCGCCGGGCGGGCGTTCTTCACCAGCTCGGTGAGGGCGGGCATGCCATCCCGCGCGGAGGAGGCGCGGGCCTCGGCCAATTCTGTCGTCGATCGCTCCGTCCAGAGCGGCCCGTCGAAGGACTCGATCGTGGGAGCGGCGACCCGCGCGAATGCAAGCAGGACTGCCGCCACATGTGCCGCCATGCACCACCCCCTCGCACCAGTCGAGGATGTGCACGGACGACACGCCTGCCAGTCAGCGGGCGCCTGTCCGCTCGCCGATCAGGCGCTCCAGGGCCTTGCGGTCTTCGTCCGTGATCTCGTCGGAGGGCGGCGGCTCCTCCTCCGCGATCCGGGCGAGGGCCTTCTTTGCCGCTTCCGCCGCCACGCGCTCGACCTCGGCTCCCTCGGCGAGATCGCGCAGCCGTTCGGCCAGCGTCTTCTCTCCGAGGGGGATGCTGACGGCGGCGACGCCGGCGAGGACCGCGAGGAAGCAGAGGAAGGCCCATCGAATCAAGGCGAACATGCGGCGATCGTGCCCCCGTCGCGCCGGGGTGCAAGTCGGCGGCCTGTGGGAACTTTTCCGGTGGAACCTTTTCGCTTGCCGGTGGTTCCATGAGGGCATGGACGGACGATCCGGCCTTCGCCCCCTGCGCTGGCTGCTGCTTCTCGCCGCCCTGGCGATCCTCTTCGGCCGCCTCTATCTGCCCTCCGGCCCCGAAGTGGGCGTCGCGCCGCCGCCGGACCTCCACCTGCCCCTGCTGGACGGCGGCGAGATGCGGCTCGCGGATCTGCGCGGCAAGACCGTGGTCCTGGACTTCTGGGCCACCTGGTGCCCTCCCTGCGTGGAGTCGATCCCCGCCCTCGATCGGGTCTCCCAGGAATTCTCCGAGCGGGGACTCGTGGCAGTGGCCGTCAACCGGGACGAGGGCCCGGATCGGGAGGCGAGGGTGCGAGCCTTCGTGAAGGCGAAGGGCCTCTCGGGTCTGCGGGTGGCGCTCGACGACGGGCGGACGGCCGGCGCCCTGAAGGTTCGGGCCCTGCCCACGCTGGTCGTCCTCGACCGGGAAGGGACGGTGCGGGCGGCGCACGTGGGGGCGATGGAGGAGGACGAACTCCGCGCCTTCCTCTCGTCTGCGATGGCGATGTCCGCGGCTCCCTAGGAGCCGCTGGGCCGCCGTTGCGTCGCGTACCGGAGCCGTCTCCGGCGCGACGTTTCGGCGGCGGCTTTACGAGCGGAGGACCGAGCCGCGCCTCGAGCGGCTCTTCAGGAGCCCGCGGCAGGCTCCTGAGCACCACCCTCCCCGGAGCGCGAGGCCGAGGAGCCGAGGGCGGCCAGAAATCGCTCCCAGCAGGCCTGGACGTCCCGACGGCGGAATGGCTTTGCCAGGATGTCGTCGGGGCGCACCCCCGAATCCAGCTCGCGCGATCCTTCGAAGAGGGCGGTGACCATGACCACGCGGCCGGTGTAGCCGGCGGCACGCAGCCGAGCCAGGGCGTCGTAGCCGTTCAGGCGGGGCATGAGGACGTCGAGGAAGACTCCGTCGGGCCGGTATTCGAGCGCCCGTCGCACGGCCTCCTCGCCGTCGGCCGCCTCCACGACCTCGGCCCCCCTCGACCGCAGCTCGAGCACGAGCAGGCGGCGGATCGCGTCGTCGTCGTCCGCAACCAGTAGCCTCACGGGAGGGGACTCTACCCCCGCTGGCGCGCTCGAGGGAATACCGTCACGCCTTCGTGCGGCCGGCGCCTTTCGCGCAAGCCTCCCAGGGCGAGGAGCGAAAGGGCGAAGGTGATGCCGAAGACCAGCGCGTAACCTGCCATCCGGGCGCGGCGCGTCTTCGCCAGGTGGAGAGGGTCCACGGGCGTGGAGGTCGCGTAGGTCAGCCGGTAGGGATCGAGGTTGGGATGGCGCTCGATGAGCCTCTGCAGGATCTCGCTGCTCGTTCCCTCGTCGTCGCGCGCCACGAACTCCCACGGCCCCATGTGGCGGGGAAGCCGGTCGCCGGGCCTCAGGCGCGCGAGTTTGTGGTGTCGCGGCGCGAAATAGTAGCCGTGCGTCGGCACCGGATCGCCGAGCAGGTCTGGAAAGTGTCGACCCACTCCGGTAGCCTGGGCATCGAGAGTCCGAATCCGCAAGCCCGCAGGCGCGCGCGGGGAGTTGTTCGCGTGTGCGCGCCGTGGCATGCTGGCGCGGATTCCAGGGTCCCCGGCGAGATGCGCCTCGAGCGCGTGGGAGAACGGATATGACACCTTCTCGTTGGCTCCGTACCATGCCGATGGTCGCCGTCGTCGTCGCGGCGCTCGCAGCTGCCGCGGGCGGCGGCTGTGGCGACGATCCCGACCCCAGGCCACCCTCCGACAATACAGGCGGTACCGGTGGCAGCGGCGACGGCGGCACCGGTGGCGGCGAGGGAGGTACCGGAGGTACCGGTGGAACCGGCGGAGCTCAGCCCTGCGAGGTGGACGACGACTGCCAGGAGTTCGAGCGCTGCGAGGACGGGACCTGCGTTCCGAAGTGCAGGCGGGACCGGGACTGCGGACTGAACAAGGGGCTGCGCTGCGACGAGACCACCGGTCGCTGCGTGGAAGGCATGCCCTGCGACATCGACGCCAATTGCGGCGAGGGCTACTGCAACTGGCGGCTTCGCGACTGCTACTGCCAGGAGGACCAGTCGATGCAGCAGGGCGATCCGCCGCGCCATGGCGTCTGCTGGCGCAAGGCCAAGCTCTGCGATCTCTGCGAGCTCGACACGGAGTGCGGCGAGGATTCCCGATGCGTTCCCTACAACTACGCCGGGGAGACGATGAACGTCTGCCTGCGCAAGTACACGGGAAGCTGCCCCCAGGGCACGATCGCCTACCAGGGTGACGATCCCGACCTGATTGGCTTGTGTGTGCCACAGTACGAGGACTGCGCCGACTTCCGGCCGTGCTCGACCGATGACGACTGCGACCAGCTCAACCCGGTCTGCGACAAGCGTCGCGGCATTTGCGTCCCGGGGTGCTACTTCGACTTCCAGGGCAACAAGTCCCAGGGCTGCCCGCCGGCGAAGGTCTGCCACATGACGGCAGACAGTGTGAATCCGCAGCTCATCGGAAGCTGCGAGCTCGGCCGTCGCTGGGGCCATGGCAAGTGCGGCAACCCCTGCGAGAGCGACGACGAATGCAAGGCCTATGGCGATGGCTTCGTCTGCGCCGTCTACGGAAGCGAGCGTCGCTGCGTCCCCGCGGCGGCCGCGCGGAGGGAGGATACCCACGGCGTGCGGGGCTGCATGAGCGACGAGGAGTGCGAGATCGGTGGCCAGGATACGGTCTACGTCGGGTACTGCGACCTGACCAAGTTCGAGTGCGTGGAGGAGGGGTGCCGCCTCGGCCTCGACTGGAGGACCGGTTGCAACGAGCCCTTCGAGGACTGCATCTCGACCTACAAGTGCGCCGTCGATCCGGATACCGGCGATCCGGTGACCGGCATCTGTGTCGAGAAGGACTGCATCGACCTGGGCGGTGCATTGAGGGGTGGCTGCCTGGACGGATGGTTCTGCAACGGTGAGCGCTTCGTCGATCCCTTCACCGGGGAGGAGCTCGACCGCCAGGTCCAGGCCCCGGCGGGGTCGGGGACGCAGTACGGCGAATGCTTCCGGATGGATGCCTCGCAGTGGTGCATCTCCTGCGGCTCCAGCGCCGATTGCGCGGACATGAACGTCACGGGCTCGGACAACCCTTCGGTCTGTGTCGACGTGACCGGGATGGGCGACACCTGGTGCGCCCCGGGTTGCGACTACGTACAGGACTGCCCGGCCGGATGGATCTGCGACAACATCGGGGAGGCCCGGTGCTTCAACGATCCGGCCCAACCGGCTTTCAAGACGTGCACGGATGACGGGGATTGCATGAGCGGACCCTGCGTCAATCCCTTGACCTTTGGAATCCGCTACCAGCCGCAGCCCAATGATGCGTATCCCTTCAAGGTCTGCGCCTGCGACCCCAGCGCGGCCGACCCCTGCGGTAGCCCGGAGTTCGTTTGCAACGCGGGCATCGCCACCGTGGTGGACGGCGAGGTCCAGGAACACTATTGCACGAAGAAAAACACCCTCTGCGGCCCAGGGGGATCCTGCGAGTTCTTCGGGGACGTCCTTGTGGACGAGTTTGGTCGCCGTACACCGACGTTCTCTTGCGCCAACGACGGCGGCGTCCTCCCGGGAGTCTCCGCGAGCTGCCCGGCGGGCTTCCAGCCGGGCGGCGATCCCCAGCGGCTACACAAGTGCTGGCTGAGCCGGGTCTGCGTGCCGCGCCTCGTCCGCGAGGGCGACAACCTGACCTGCGGGCCGGTGGAGCCTTCGAACTGAGCGCGGCCTGAGGCGCCGGTTCTTCCGTGGGGAGCCCCTGATCCTCCAGGGGCTCCCCTCCTTCTGTCGCAATGCACACGCTTTGCGCCAGAGGGAGGTGTTACATGACTGGGAGAACCGGATGGGGCCTGTCGCTCTTGGCAGCGGCGGCTCTCCTGACCGGCTGCGCCAGGGGCCATGCGCCGAAGATCGAGGAAAACTGGCTGGCGCGGGTTCCCCCCGAGCAAATGGGGCCGGTGGAGCGGGCCCGGGCCGAGCTTCAGCAGGCAGAGAACGAGAAGAACCGGGCCGAGGTCGGCCTGCAGGACGCGAAGAACCGGCTCGACGTGGCCAAGTCCGAGCGGAATGCTGCGCAGAGCCGGGTGAAGGCGGCCGAGAACCAGGTCGAGCTCGCCCGCAATACCGGTGACGCCAACGCGGTCGAGAAGGCCGAGGGCGAGCTGGCGAAGGCCGAGGCCGGGCTCGCGGCGGCCGAGGCCCAGGTCGAGTGGGCGGAGGCCAACCGGGAGGCCGCCGAGGCGCGGGTGAAGTACGCCGAGGCGGAGGTGCGCACCCACGAGGCGCTCCTCAGCCAGGCGCAATACCAGGTCCTCGCCGACGCCAACGACACGCGCGTCCGCGACATGGATCCGCAGTCGTTCGAGGCCGAGGTTTCGGCTCGGCGCGCCGAGGCGGCCCAGGCGCGGCGCGAGCTGCAGGAGAAGGAGCAGAAGGTGGCGTCGGCCTACCAGAAGTGGGACGAGGCCCGCAGCCGCGCCCAGGAGAGCGATCGCCCAGCGCCCGGCGAGTTCCCGCGCGGCTGATGCAGGAGCCCGGCGCCCGGAGGGAGAGCGGGGGCCCGAAGGCCCCCCTTTCCATGCCGGCGCCGTAGGGGCGTCGTGGCGCCGTCGCCCGCCGCGCCATCTCGAGGGCGGCGCCATCGGCGTGGCGATTCAGGCGTCGTGGCGCCGCGCCGTGAAAGCGGTGAGGCGGGTTTCGGGGTCCGCGTGCGCTTCGGCCTCCAATCCGGCCCGGCGGCAGGCCTGGCGGAGGAAGATGGCGGCATCCCAGGCCTCGCCCACGTAGTTCTCGGGGAGGAAGACCCCGCTGAGCCGGCCGCGCTGGACGCGAACGGCGTCGTCGGGGCGAAGCTCCATTGGACCTCGAACGGGGCGTGGGTCGACCAGCTCCCACAGCGTCAAAGAGAGCGATTCGAGTTCGCCGGCCGAAAGCGGCGGAAATCGCGGATCCCCGCCGATCGCGGCGCGAACCACCTGCTCGAGCAGCTCGGCGCCCTTCGCCTCCGACTGGCTCGTCCCGATCGAGGCGCGTACCTTGCCCGTCGGGTCGCGCAGGGTGAGGAAGAGACCAGCCGGAGCCGAAATCCAGTCGACGGGCGCGGGGTTTCGCCCTGCGAGGATCTCGCCGAGCATGCGGCGAGCGAGCGCGGCGGGATTCGTTTCGCTCATGGAATCTGGACCCCCATCTCCCGGAGGGACGCCTCGACGGATTCCGCCCAGCCGTTGTTCGCCAGGGGGCTGGCCGGGCTGGGGTGCAGGATGCGGCCAACGGAGATCCCCGTCCCCTCCAGCGCTTCCCGGGCACGCGCCTCGGCGAAGTTGCCCACACCGATCACCCACCTGGGCTGCCAGATCTCCATCATGCGGCGGAGCGCTCGGTCGCAGGCGGCAAAGAGTGGCTCGCGCTCGGCGCGCGGCAGCTTGTCGGGCGTCAGATTTCGCCCGGAGGCCTCCATGAAGACCAGCGGGCAGTAGTTGGCCACGAAGAATCGCTCGAAGAAGCGTTCCGGGGTGCCGAAGGTGTCGCGAACCCAGCCCCAGATGCGGCTGCCGCTCACCTCGGAGCGCGGGCAGTCGAAGCCCTGGACCGGGCGTTTCGGATGCTCGACGGGGGGCTTTCCGACTTTCCCCTCGATCTTCAGCCAGTCGCGAACGATGCGAACCTCGCCGAAGGGCACGCCCGTCTGGGCCATGCCGAACGGACCGGGATTCATCCCCAGGAAGACCGCTTCCTTGCGGCCCTGGCCGTAGCGCTCGAGATAGCGCTCGTGCGGCTCTCGCGCGTACTGCAGCGGGTTGTAGACGTGGGTGACCGGCGGGCCGAAGCGGAGGGGCCGAAGCTCCCGCACCAGGTCGTCCAGGATCGGTCCGAACATGGCGGGCGCAGGGTACGCGATCATCCCGCTCGACGCGAGCCGTCGAAACCGATGCCGTAGACCCGCGGTGCAGCGATCTCGAAGCGGCCGATCAGCGGCACGTGGTCGGAGAGGCCGTCGAAGGGCCCGTCCGCGCCGTAGGGGACCGTGCCGGCAAGGTCGGTCCAGCGGACCTTGTCGTTGGAGAAGAGGTGGTCGAGGTGCATCCGCAGGCGCAGAAAGCCCGCCGTGGGGAAGGCGCGCGGCCGAGAAAGGTCCACCTGGCCGAATTCCACCTGCGGGGCGACGAGCCCCATGTCCCGATGCAGGAACTGGAAGACCGGCGAGGCGGGCTGGGAGTTGAAGTCGCCGCAAACCACGAAGGGTTCGTCGCCCGCTCGATCCCGGATGAAGGCGGCCAGCCGCCGGGCCTCCTGGATCTGGTTGAAGCCCCAGCCCATCTTGTCCTTGATCGCCCAGTATTCGCGGGCGAAGGGCGTCGGCAGGCTGAGGTGGGTGTTGAAGACGTGCAGGCCACGGCCCTGCAGGTCTCGCACCTTGATGTGGGCGCAGATCCGGCTCTGCTTTCGGTCCTTCCACCGCGCCACGCGGTAGTAGGTGATCCCGTAGGGCTGGTCGGCGTTGTGCTCGTCGATTCGCAGGGTGAAGCGGTTGACGAGGATGGCCAGACCTGTCGTGTACAGCGAGACCTCTCCCAGCTTGTAGGCGTGCGCGCGGAAGTAGAGCGCGTCGTAGGGCATCTCCATCCCCGCCTCGTGAAAGTTCTGGGCGAGGTAGCCCATGAAAGACTCCAGCTGGGTTTCGTCTTGTCGCGCGCGGGGTCTCCCGATATTCGAGCGGATGGAGCTGGTCTCCACCTCCTGGAGGCAGACCACGTCGGGCAGTGGGCGCAGCGAGGCCAGGGTGCGGGCGATGCTGCGCTTCCCCGCCCGGGTGCTCGCCAGCCCCCGGGTGACGTGCCCGAAATAGCGGACGTTGTAGCTGACGATCCGGATCGGCTCCATGAGACTCGGCACCAATGTAACCGCGAAAACGGAGCGTGGGGGATGAATCTTCCTCCTTCTGCACGTTGGGCACGGGGCGGAGAGGGCGAGAGTTGGCGATGAGAGCGATGCTGGAGGAGCTCTTCGAGGCAGTGCGGGAGGAGGCTTCCCGACACGCCTGGTCGCGCGGGGTGGAGCTCGCGCGCGGTCGGGCGGTCGCCCTGGAGTCGTCCGACGGGAATACCCTCGTCCTTCGCGTCAGTGGCCCAGGGGAGAGGGTGGGACGGAGCGTCGCCCTCGACCTCGGTGGCGGCGACTGGTCCTGCGACTGCCCCTCGAGCGACGGTGCATGCCTCCACGTGGCCGCGGCAGTGATCGCCGCCCGTCGCGCCCTGGAAGAGGGGCGCGAGCTGCCCGCCGTGGCCGAGACGGCCGCGACCGTCGGTTATCGCTTCCGGCGCTCGCCCTCGGGGCTCTTGCTCCATCGGGTCCTGGTGCGGCAGGGCGCGGAGACGCCGCTCACCCGTACACTGGGCGCCATGGCAGCCGGCCGGGTGGAGGGCCCGCGGCTGAGCCTGGGCGAGGACGACCTCGCCATCGACGCCCTCATCGGGGGCAAGCTCGAGGGGTGGTTCCCACGCGAGGTCCTCGAGCCGATCTTCCGCCACCTCGCCGGGAAGACGGACGTGAAGCTCGACGAAGAGCCGGTCGAGGTCTCCACCGAAAAGGCGGGCGTGATCGGTGTGCTCGAGGAACAGGCAGGCGTCTTCCGGCTCACCGCGGTACAGGACCCCGCCATCGACGAGGTCTTCCCCAACGGGGTGGTGCGCTGCGGCCGGGTTCTCAAACTTCTGGGGACGCCGGATCTCAGCGCCCGCGAGATGGAGGACCTGCGCAAGGGCCTCGTCTTCGGCCCGGAGCGCGTCCTCGATCTCGTCACCGAGGTCCTGCCCTACCTCTCGCGGCGCATCCGCATCGAGGACCGGACCCGCCACCTGCCGAGCGCCGAGCGCATGGTCCCCCGGCTGGAATTCCATTCCGAACGGGAGGGGGACGAGCTCTCGCTCTTGCCCACCATCGTCTACGGCGATCCCCCCTGCGCGCGGCTCGTCGGCCGGGACCTGGTCCATCTGGGCGGGCCCGTCCCCATCCGCGACCTCGAAGCCGAGCGCCGGCTGGAGCGCCGCCTCCAGGAGGGCTTCGGTGTCCGGCCCGGCGTGCGGCTGCGCTACCCGCCCGGCGAGGCCATCGCCGTTGTCCGCCGGCTTCGCGAGTCGGGATTCAAATTGCGCGGCGAGGCGCACGAAAGCTTCACCCTCGCCCCGCCGCTCGAACTCGCGCTTGCCGTGGAGGGGGACCGGCTTCTCGTCCGCTTCGCCGTTCCCGGGGAGAGGCGCGAGGCCGATCCCGCGGCGGTGCTGCGCGCCTACCGCAGCGGCGAATCTCTCGTGCCGCTCCTCGGGGGCGGATTCGCACCGCTGCCTGCCGGGCTCGCGCGCCACGGGGCGCTCCTGTCCGACCTCCTGGCCGCGCGCGACGCGAGTGGGCGCGTTCCGACCTCCGCACTCCCGGACCTCGCTCGCCTCTGTGAGGCCCTCGACCTGCCCCCGCCGCCGGGCCTGGAGCGGTTGCGGCCTCTGGTCGAGGAATTCGAGCACCTGCCGCCGGCCGAGCTGCCCGCCGACCTGCGGGCCGAACTCCGGCCCTACCAGCGCGAGGGCGTCGACTGGCTCGCCTTCCTCCGGGCGGCCGGGCTGGGGGCGCTCCTGGCCGACGACATGGGGCTCGGCAAGACCCTGCAGGCCGCTTGCATCCTGGAGTCCAAGTCGCTGGTGGTGGCGCCGACGAGCGTATTGCCCAACTGGCAGCGGGAACTCGCTCGTTTCCGACCGGGGCTGAAGGTCTCGGTCTATCACGGGCCGTCGCGGCGCCTCGATCCGGAGGCGGACGTCACCCTGACGAGCTACGCCATCCTCCGCCTCGATGCGGATCTCCTCGCCGCGCATCGGTGGAATGTGGTCGTCCTCGACGAGGCCCAGGCGATCAAGAACCCCGAGAGCCAGGTCAGCCAGGCGGCGTATCGCCTCGAGGCGGATTTCCGGCTCTGCCTGAGCGGCACGCCGGTGGAAAACCGCCTGGACGAGCTCTGGAGTCTCTTCCACTTCCTCAACCGCGGCTTGCTCGGCGCAAGGCGCGACTTCCAGGAGCGCTACGCCCAGCCGATCGCCGAGGGGGCGGCGACGGTGGCGGCGCATCTGCGCCGGCGCATTCGTCCCTTCTTGCTGCGGCGCCGCAAGCAGGACGTCGCCCGGGAGCTGCCTCCGCGTACCGACCTGGTCGTCCGCTTCGCTCTCTCGCCGGACGAGCGGGAGATCTACGACGCCGTGCTGGCCGCCACCCGCGAGACGGTGGTGTCGCAGCTCGGCGAGGGCGGCTCGGTATTGGCGGCCCTGGAGGCGCTCTTGCGGCTTCGCCAGGCCTGCTGCCATCCCGCCCTGCTTCCGGGGCGTCGCGCCGAGACCTCGACCAAGGTGGAGCTCCTCGTCGACAGGCTCGAGCAGGCGGTGGGCGATGGACACAAGGCGCTGGTCTTCTCCCAGTGGACCTCGCTCCTCGACCTCGTGGAGCCGCGGTTGCGGGAGGCGGGGATCGCGTTCTTGCGGCTCGATGGCTCCACCGTGGACCGGGGCGGCGTGGTTTCGGCCTTTCAGGCGGAGGACGGTCCTCCGGTTCTCCTCACCACCTTGAAGGCGGGGGGAACGGGCCTCAACCTGACCGCCGCCGACCACGTCTTCCTCCTCGACCCGTGGTGGAATCCGGCGGCCGAGGACCAGGCGGCCGACCGGGCTCATCGCATCGGCCAGGAGCGGCCCGTCTTCGTCCATCGTCTGGTGGCAGAGGGCACGGTCGAGGAGCGGATCCTCGAGCTGCAGGAGCGAAAGCGCGCCATCGCCGAGGCGGCCATCGGAGAGGCCTCCGCCGCCGCCTCCCTCACGCGGGAGGACCTGCTGGAGCTTCTGGCCTGACCCACGCCGGCGGGGCCGTCCGGACCGACTGAAATCCGAGCTGACCGCGCCTACCTTGGGGGCGGACGGGGGAGGGGCGGTTTTCGGGCATGGAGACGCGGGCGGCCCCGGAGGGGCGAGCAGGCGAGGAGCGCGAGTGGAGGCGCCGGGTACGCATCCCGCTCGCGCTCGTCCTCGTCTCGCTCGGGCTCCTCGTCGCGCTTCCCCTCGCGACCCTTCTTCGCATCGAACGGGTTTCCGATCAGCTGGGGAAGGTGGTCTTCCCCGTCCGGGAGGCGATCGCCGACGTGCAGACCGAGCTGGCCATCGAGGTCACCGCCTGGCGCGCCTTCCTCCTCGTCGACGAACCCAGGTACCGGCGCCAGTACAGCGAAGCGCGCGAGCGCCGGACCGAGGCCCTCGCCACCATCGAGCGAGCCGTGGACCGCCTCGGCCCCGAGGTTCGTTCCGCCTTCTCGGACCTGCAGCGCAGCCTCGACCGCTTCGAGCTCATCGTCGACTCCGTCTTCGCCGGCGCCATCACGCGAGAGCGCTACAGCGCGTCCTTGCTCGCCGACCAAAACTCTCGCTTTCTCGCCGCGCTCGACGCCGCCTCCGCCATCGACGAGGCGCTCTCCGGGACGGAGATGGAGCTGGTCGAGCGCTTTCGGACGACTCTGCTCGTCGGCTTCGTGGCCGAGTGCGCCCTCGCGTCGATCGCCGTGCTGGCGGCATTCCAGGTCATCGGCCTGGCACGCCGCTATCGGCTCGCCGCCCGGGATCTCCGGAGGGCCGTGGAGGAGCGAGAGGAGATCGTCTTTCGGGAGCGCCGGGCCCGCGCGGAGGCGGAGCGGCAGCGGGAGGAGCTGCGCCGCGTGACCGAGAGCCGCGCTCGGCTGATCCGAGGCTTCGGCCACGACCTGAAGAACCCGCTGGCCGCCGCGGATGGGCATCTTCAGCTCCTCGCGCGTTCTCGAGGCCGAGCGCTCTCCGAGGAGGAGAGCCAGCATCTCGACCGTGCCCGCCGCTCGCTGCACCGCGCCCTCGACCTCCTCGCCAACCTCCTCGAATTCGCTCGGGCCGAGGCGGGCGAGGTGCTGGTCGAGTTGGCGCCCCTGAATCCGGGCGAGGTTCTGGTGGAGGTGGCCGAGGAATACCGGGCGCGCGCCGAGGAGAAGGGGCTCGCCCTCGAGTGCGCGGTGCCCGAGAATCTCCCGGCTCTGAACTCCGATCGACGCCGCATCGGCCAGATCCTCGGCAACTTCCTCTCCAATGCCGTCAAGTACACCGATCAGGGCCGGATCGTCGTCGGTTGCCGGCTCCGGGACGAGGCCGCCCTGGGACTTTTCGTCTCGGATACGGGACCGGGGATCGCACCGGAGGAGCGCGAGCGGGTCTTCCAGGAATTTCGCCGCCTCGACCGAGAGGGCGAGGGCGCCGGGATCGGCCTGGCTTTCAGCTCGCTGCTGGCCCGGGCGCTCGGAGCCCGCATCGAGCTGGAAAGCGAGGTGGGGATCGGATCGACCTTCACCCTCTGGCTTCCCTTGCGCCCTCCTCCAAGGGAGGATCAGGGAGCTGGACGCTCGCCCGTCTCCAGGTAGCGTCGAACGTCGGCGAGGATGCGGGAGTGGTCGAAGACCAGGAGTGGCAGCTCGTCCCAGGCGAAGGCCCGCGCCTGCCGCGCATCGTCGCCCCCCACGGGCTCGCCTGCCGCGTGCGCGAGGTAGACGGTGGAGATGGTGTGCAGGCGGGGATCCCGACCGGGGTCGCCGTAGGTATGGAACTGCTCGACCAGATGCACGTCGAGACCGGTCTCCTCCTTTGCCTCCCGGATCGCCGCGGCGGCGAGTGATTCGCCCTCGTCCACGAAGCCGCCCGGCAGCGCCCATCCGAGGGGTGGGTTCTTTCGCTCGACGAGGACGATCCTTTGGTCGGGCAGGAGGATGACGCAGTCGACCGTGGGCACGGGATTTCGCCGTTTCATCACGGGACTCCTCGGCGCGGGCTTTTCCGCCTGCGGCCCCGCGCTCGAGGCGGGGGTATACGAGTTTTTTGCCGGCGAGGTCCAGCGCGCCACCTGCCCGGAGGTCCCCGCACCCCGGGGAAGCTGGACCGGAGAGGTCGAGATCTTTGGTAACGAGGTGGAGATCTCGATTCTCGACCCGCGCCTTTACGTGGCCGCCGGCGAGCGTTCGTTGATCGGACGCTTCTTTTTCGAACCCGAGGGGAGGGATCGCGATTTCATCGCCGACTCGACCTTCCGCACCCCCCTCGCCATCGGGGAGACCTCCTGCATCTTTTTCACCCACCTGGCCCTGCGCGCCACCGCCGTCGAATCCAACGCGTTCCGCGGAATCCTTGCGGCGACCCTCACCCTCGATCGGGGGCAGTCGTCGAACTGTCCCAGCTCTTGCGCCTGGGAAGTCGCTTTTCGGGCGGAGCGCACGGGAGATCTCGACGCTTCGAAGAACGGGAGTCGGCGATGATTCCACCGAGGGAGACCGGGGCGGCCATCGACTCGCTCCTCGAGGAAAATCGAGTCTTTCCTCCGCTTCCTTCGTTTTCCAGACGCGCGCGCATCCGCAACCTGGACGACTACCGCGCCCTCTGCGAGCGAGCCGAGAAGGATCTGCAAGGCTTCTGGGCCGAGCTTGCGAGAACCCTCCTCGTCTGGCGCAAGCCCTTCTCGCGCGTCCTGGAGGGGAGCTTCCCCGACGTTCGGTGGTTCTCCGACGGCGAGCTCAACGTCACCGAGACCTGCATCGACCGGCACCTGATCACCTGGAGGCGGAACAAGGCGGCCATCGTATGGGAAGGAGAACCGGGCGACCGCCGCGTCCTCACCTACAACGATCTCGCCCGCGAGGTCTCCCGCCTGGCGGCAGCGTTGCTTCGCCTCGGCGTGAGAACGGGCGATCGCGTTTGCATTTATCTGCCGATGATACCCGAGGCCGCGATCGCCATGCTCGCCTGCGCGCGCATCGGCGCCGTGCATTCCGTGGTCTTTGCAGGATTTTCTGCGGAGGCCTTGCGCGAGCGCATTCTCGACGCGGGCGCGACGCTGGTGATCACCGCCGACGGCGCCTACCGCAAGGGAGCCGAGCTCGGCCTGAAAGCCGAGGTGGACGCGGCGCTCTCCGGTCAGACGCCGGTCAAGAACGTGATCGTTTTTCGGCGCACCGGCAGCCGCGTGCCGTGGACGCCCGGCCGCGACTTCTGGTGGCACGAGATCCTCGACGAGAGGCGGGCCGATGCCGTGCCCGTTTTCGGTGCGCATCCACTCTTCATCCTCTACACCTCGGGCTCGACGGGAAAGCCAAAGGGCATGGTGCACGGCACCGCCGGCTACCTCACCGGCGTCAGCGCCACCGTCGACTGGGTCTTCGATCTGCGCGACGACGACACATTCTGGTGCACCGCCGACGTCGGCTGGATCACCGGTCATTCCTACGTCGTCTACGGCCCGCTCGCCCGCGGCGCCACCGTCTTCATGTACGAGGGCGCGCCCCTTCACCCCCGGCCCGATCGCTTCTGGGAGATGGTGGAGAACTACCGGGTGACCATCCTCTACACCGCGCCCACCGCCATCCGAACGTTCATGCGGCTCGGCGAGGAATGGCCGCGCCGCCGAGACCTCCGTTCGCTTCGGCTGCTCGGCACCGTCGGCGAACCGATCAATCCCGAGGCATGGATGTGGTATCGGCGCGTCATCGGCCGCGACGAGGTGCCGGTCGTCGACACCTGGTGGCAGACGGAGACGGGAGCGGTGATGATCGCGCCTTTTCCGGGCGCAACGCCGACCAAGCCCGGCTCGGCGACCTTGCCACTTCCCGGCATCCGGGCGCGGATCGTCGACGGGGAGGGGAGAGAGGTCCCGGCGGGAAAGGGCGGCAACCTCGTGATCGATCGACCCTGGCCCTCCATGGCCATGACCATCCACGGCGATCACGCGCGCTTCGTCTCCACCTACTTCTCGCAGGTACCGGGCTGCTACTTCACCGGCGACGGCGCCCGGCGCGATGCCGACGGCTACTTCTGGATCATGGGCCGCGTCGACGACGTGCTGAACGTCTCCGGCCATCGTCTCGGCACGGCGGAGATCGAGAGCGCTCTCGTCTCCCATCCGAAGGTTGCGGAAGCCGCGGTGGTGGGAATGCCCGACGAGGTGAAAGGCCAGGGGATCGCGGCCTTCGTCACCTTGCGCCACGGCGAGAACCCCTCCGAGGCGCTCGGCGAAGAGCTGAAAGAGCACGTCGCCCGCCGCATTGGCGCCATCGCTCGTCCCGACCAGATCCGCTTCGCCGAAGCCCTCCCCAAGACGCGTTCGGGCAAGATCATGCGGCGGCTCTTGCGCGACGTGGTCGCCGGACGCCGCGGGAGCGGCGACATGAGCACCCTGGAGGACCTCGCCGCGCTCGCCGCTCTCTATCCCGAGGACGAGTGAGACCTCGGCCGTGCGAGGGGCAGCTCCACCTGCACCGGGTCGAGACCGAGGACCTTGCGGACCGGCGCGAACGAGCGGCGGTGCGCCGGACAGGGGCCGAGCCGCTCCAGCGCGCGCAGGTGCTCCGGCACGGGATAGCCCTTGTGCCGGGCGAAGCCGTAGCCCGGGTGGCGCGAATCGAGCTCGACCATGAAGGCGTCGCGCGCCGTCTTGGCGAGGATGGATGCGGCCGCGATGGAAAGGCTGCGCGCGTCGCCCTTCACGATCGCGACCTGCTCGAAGGGCATCTCGGGGATCCGCCGGGCATCGATGAGCAGAGCTTGCGGCGTCCGTGCCAGCCCCTCGACCGCCCGACGCATGGCGAGCAGACCCGCGCGGTAGATGTTCAGCGCGTCGATCTCCTCCACCTCCGCGCGGCCGATCGCCCAGGCGAGCGCCGTTTCGCGGATGCGGGCGGCGAGCCGTTCGCGCGTGGCGGGATCGAGTTTCTTGGAATCGTCCACGCCCGCGAGCTTCCACCCCGGGGGGAGGATCACCGCCGCGGCGAAGACCGGCCCGGCCAGCGGGCTCATCCCCGCCTCGTCCACTCCCGCCACCTCGAGGACCCCACGGGCCCAGTAGCTCGATTCGAATTCGAGCATCCGCCTCAGTCGCTGCCCCTCGACGCGATTTTCTTTTCGACGTTTCTCGATGGCGGCCAGCAGCGCGCGTACACCCGCCCGCGGGTCCTGGCGGAGGCGCTCCTCCTCCTCGCGGGGAAGGGGACGGCCTTCCTCGAGATAGAGCCTCCGCAGCTCGGCGAGGGTCCTCGGGCGCATGCGTCGCCTTCATACCACTTTCGCCGCTTTCGGGAGCGAGGAAGATCCGGTAGAACCGGACGACCATGAAAGACGTTTTCGTCTGCGCTGCCGTGCGCACGCCGATCGGCAGGCTTCGGGGTGCGCTCTCCTCCGTGCGTCCCGACGACCTGGCCGCTCACGTGATCGCCAAGCTCCTGGAGCGCGCCGGCGTCCCCGGCGAGGCCGTGGACGAGGTGGTCTTCGGCTGCGCCAACCAGGCCGGCGAGGACAACCGCAACGTGGCCCGCATGGCGCTGCTTCTGGCAGGCCTGCCGCAGTCGGTTCCGGGCTACACCGTCAACCGCCTCTGTGCATCCGGGCTCGAGGCGGCCATCCAGGGGGCCCGCGCCATCGCCCTCGGCGAGGCCGACGTGGTGGTGGCCGGAGGCGTCGAGTCGATGTCGCGTGCACCCTGGGTGATGCCCAAGCCGGAGGTGGCGTTCCCCACCGGCGGCGTGGCCGTCTACGACACCTCGCTGGGCTGGCGCTTTCCCAATCCGCGGATGGAGGCGCTCTTTCCCCTGGAGCAGATGGGAGAGACCGCCGAGAACGTGGCGGAGCGCTACCGAATCTCCCGCGAGGACCAGGACCGCTTCGCCCTCGAATCGCATCGTCGCGCCGTGTCCGCCTGGCAAGAGGGGCGATTCGAAAAGGAGGTGGTCCCGGTCCCGGTGCCGCAGCGCAAGGGTGAGCCCCTGATGGTCGCGCGCGACGAGGGACCCCGTCCCGAAACCTCGCTGGAGAAGCTGGCGGCGTTGCCGCCGGTTTTCCGCAAGGGGGGCTCGGTGACCGCCGGTAACAGCTCCTCGCTGAACGACGGCGCCGCCGCCGTGCTGCTGACCTCCGAGGAGGGCGCGCGGAGGCTCGGCCTTTCGCCGCTCGCGCGCTTTCTCGGCGGCGCTGCGGCGGGCGTGGACCCGCGTTACATGGGCATCGGCCCCGTTCCTGCCGTGCGCAAGCTCCTCGGCCGGCTGGGCGTCGCCCTCGGCGACGTGGATCGGGTGGAGCTCAACGAGGCCTTCGCCGCCCAGGCCCTGGCCTGCATCCGCGAGCTGGAGCTGGATCCGGGGCGCGTCAACGTGAACGGCGGGGCCATCGCCATCGGCCATCCGCTCGGCTGCTCGGGCGCGCGCATCCTGACGACCCTGGTGCACGAGCTGGCGCGCTGCGGGGGCCGCTACGGCCTGGCCACCATGTGCGTGGGGGTGGGGCAGGGCGTGGCCGCCCTCGTCGAGCGCGTTTGAGAGGACAGGCGGGACGACGAACGGAAAGGTTGGGAGGCGAAGATGCAGCTGCAGAAGGCGAAGATTCCCGAGGCCAAGATCCTCGTCGGTGGCGCGTGGAGGGAGGGCCGGTCCCAGGAGCCCCTGGAGCTCGTGTATCCGGCTACGGGCGAGACGTTTCTGCGCTACGCCGGCGCCTCGGCCGAGGACGTCGACGAGGCCGTCCGCGCTGCCGAGGCGGCGCTGCGCGGGCCCTGGTCGACGAAGATCCGACCCGCCGACCGCAGCCGGATCCTGTGGAAGCTCGCGGAGCTGATGTTTGCGCACGCCGACGAGCTCGCCGAGCTCGAGACCATCTGCACCGGCAAGCCCATTCGCGAGACGCGCGGCGTGGAGGTCCCACTGGCGGCCGAGATCTTCCAGTACTTCGCCGGTTGGGCCACCAAGATCCACGGCGAGACCGTGCCGACGCATCCTGGGCTTCTGACCTTCACGCTGCGCGAGCCCATGGGCGTGGTGGGGATCATCACCCCCTGGAATTTCCCCCTCCTGATGTCCGCCTGGAAGATCGCGGCGGCGCTCGCCTGCGGCAACGTGGTCGTCCACAAGCCCTCGGAGCTCACGCCGCTCTCCGCGCTGCGGCTCGCCGAGCTGGCCCTCGAGGCGGGCCTGCCCGAAGGCGTCTACCAGGTGCTGCCGGGGCGCGGCCCCGAGGCCGGCGAGGCGCTCGTTCGCCATCCCGGCGTGGCCAAGATCTCGTTTACCGGCTCCACCGCCGTCGGCCGGCGCATCATGGAACTCGGGGCGGGTTCTCTGAAGCGCCTGACCCTGGAACTCGGCGGCAAGAACCCCAACGTCGTCTTCGCCGACGCCGACCTCGAGGCCGCGGTCAAGGGCGCGCTCAACGCCGCCTTCTACAACAAGGGCGAGGTCTGCGCCGCCGGCTCGCGCCTGCTGGTGGAGCGGAGCGTGCACGAGGAGGTGGTGGCTCGCCTCGCCGAGCGCGCCGCCAAGTTTGCCGCGGGCCAGGGCGATCCGCTCTCGCCCGACACGCGGCTCGGCCCGCAGATCTCCCGCGCCCACATGGAGAAGGTCCTCGGCTACATCGAGAAGGGAAAGGCCGAGGGCGCGCGCCTCGTCACCGGCGGTGGGCGCAACGAGGCCGCGGGTCCCGGCTTCTTCCTCCAGCCCACGGTTTTCGACCGCGTCACGCCCTCGATGACCATCGCCCGAGAGGAGATCTTCGGCCCCGTGGTGGCGGTCATCCCCTTCGACTCCGTGGAGGAGGCCGCTGCCCTCGCCAACGGCACCGACTACGGCCTGGCGGCCGGCGTCTGGACCCGCGACGTCAGCAAGGCGATGTCCGCCGCGAAGGCGCTGCGCGCCGGAACGGTGTGGGTGAATTGCTACAACATCTACGACGCCGCGCTCCCCTTCGGCGGATTCGGGGCCTCCGGCTTCGGCCGCGAGCTTGGTGCGGCGGCGATCGAGAGCTACACGGAAACCAAGACCGTGATGGTTTCCCTGGGGTGAGGCGATGAAGCGCGACTGGACCCAGCCCACCGAGGAAAAACTGGTCGACTACGAGGTCCGCGCCGGCGTGGCCTTGATCCGCCTTCAGGACCCGCCGGCCAACGCGTACTCGTATCCGATGTTCCGTCAGATCGACGACGCCATCCTTCGCGCGCGCTTCGATCGCGAGGTTCATGTCGTCGTGATCACCGGCGCAGGGGAGAAGATGTTCTGCGCCGGCGCGAACATCGAGATGCTCAAGGAGGTGGATCCCTACTTCAAGTACTACTTCTGCCTTCACGCCAACGAGACCCTGCTGCGCCTGGAGAACACCCCCAAGCTCGTCATCGCCGCTCTCAACGGGCACTGCGTCGGCGGTGGGCTGGAGATCGCCCTCGCGGCGGATATCCGCGTCGCGCGCAGGGGAGCCGGAAAGATCGGCCTTCCCGAGGTGGCACTGGGCGTCCTCCCTGGAACTGGCGGTACCCAGCGGCTGGCCCGGTTGCTCGGCAAGGCCAAGGCCCTGGAGCTGATGGTGGAGGGGAGGGTGATGGACTTCGAGGAGGCGGAGCGGATCGGCCTCGTCAACCGGGTGATCGAGGCCTCGGATTCCGCCGCTTTCTTGGAGGAGGTTATCGCCTTTGCGCGCCAGTTCGTGCCTCCTGCACGGGCCGCGAAGGCGGTCGGCGCGATCAAGCGCGCCGTCCACTCCGGTCTCGAGGCGAGCCTGGAGGGCGGCCTGGCCCTCGAGCGCGAGCTGCAGCAGCAGCTCTTCGAGAGCTCCGACGCGCGCGAGGGATTCGCCGCTTTCCTCGAGAAGCGCAGCCCGGCATTCCAGGGGAGATGAGCATGGAGATCCCGGAGACGCCGCGCTCCCCGAAGGAGTCCGAGGTGGTGATGACCGAGCTCGTCCTGCCCGGCGACGGCAACGCCCTCGGCACCGCCTTCGGTGGCAAGGTCATGCAGTGGATCGATACCGCCGCGGCCATCGCCGCCATCCGCCACACCCGAAAGGTGGTGGTCACCGCCTCCATGGACGAGCTGCACTTCCACAAACCGATCAAGGTGGGCGAGGTCGTTCAGATCCACGCGCGGGTGAACGCCGTCTTCCATCGGTCGTTGGAAGTGGGCGTCGAGGTCTTTTCCGAGGACCCGCTCACCGGCCGCCGCAACCACACCTGCTCCGCCTTGCTCACCTTCGTCGCCCTCGATGCCGAGGGCCGACCCACCACCGTGCCGCCCCTCTTGCTCGAGACCCAGGAGGAGCGCGACCTTCAGGCCGCCGCCGAGGCCCGCCGCGCCCAGCGC
>QGUN01000037.1 GCA_003242475.1 Pseudomonadota bacterium | reverse complement strand
GGCTCCTGTGGTCCGGAAAGTGTATAAGAGACCAGGTGTAGGTGATGAGGTCGTCGGGCGGGTTATCCTGGTCGACGCTCTTGCTTCCGTCGAGGGTGATGGTCGTGCCGTTCTCGAAGGAGTAGACCCCGTCGTCGCGGAGCATGCCCCCAGGCACGTCGAGGAGGACCTCGAGGACGGCGAGGGGAGGCAGGTTGCTGGCCGGATCGCGGAAGCGGACGCCGAAGGAGAAGGGGTCGCTGTCCAGGTCGCCATCGTGGGCGACGACGGTGAGCTCGTAGAAGCCCTCCACGTCGGGAACGAACTCCGCTTTCAGCCTTTCGGTGGGGACGAGCTCGGCGGTGCTTCCCGCCGGCGGGTCGAGTTGCCACCTCAGCTGGACGGAGGAGGGCACCTCGTCCTGAACCTCCACCTCGACCACCGCCGCCTGACCGAAGGGACGGGTGACGAAGACGCCGGGATCCACGGGAACGCCGTCCAGGCGGACCCGAACGATCTGCGGCGGGGCGTTGACGAAGGGACGGGCGGTGACGACGACGGTATCGGTCGAATCGAGCTCGCCGTCAAAGACGCGGAGCTCGACCACGTACGTGCCTTCCAGGTCGGGGATGAAGCGCGCCTTGGCCTTGTCTGCGTCCTCGATGGAGGCCGTGCTCCCCTCGGGCGTCTCGAGGAAGTTCCACTCGTAGGTCAGCGGGTCGCCGTTCGGATCGCTGGACTGGCTGCCGTCGAGCTGGGCCACCCGGCCCACCTCCACGGTGAAGTCCGGGCCCGCGTTCGCCACGGGCGCCAGGTTGCGGGGCGGCTGCACCTGGATGCTCTGGACGACCTCCTCGCTCCAGGTCGTCTCGTTCTTCACTCGCAGGCCGACCTGGTAGGTGCCGCCGCGGTCGGGGAGGAAGCGCGCCTCGGCGCCTTCCACCACGAGCTGGGCGTTGCTCCCAGGCGGCCTCGCGGTGAGGCGGAATTCGTAGGTGAGGGGGCGGCCGACCGGATCGTGGCTCTTGCTGCCGTCGGCGACCACCTCGTCCTCGAGCGCCACCACGGGATCGGGGGCGTGCAGCTCGAGGACCGCCACCGGAGCGCCGTAGGCCACGGCGATCTCGAGAGTGGCCGGCTCGCTTTCGCCGTTCTTGTCCACGACCACCAGCTCGACGACGTAGGTGCCGCCCGTGTCCGGCGTGAAGGCGTTGCGGTCGCGGTTTTCGAATTCGAATTCGGCCTGGCTGCCCTCGGGGACGTGGAGCGTCCAGCGGTATTCGAGCTCGCCCTCGCCCTTGCTCTCCCGGCCATCGACGACGATGCGCTGGCCGATTGGATACGGACCCGAAGTCGGGTCCGCGATCTTGACGTGGGCCTCCGGCGGATCGGGCGGAGGCGGCTGTTGGGGCTTCTTCTCTTCGCTGCAGGCGGCGAGCACGAGGGCGCTCGCCAGCACGACCTGAAATCCGAATCTACGGCTCATGGCTTTCCTCGGCGCATCCTCGCGGGTTCCGATCCTCATACCACATCTACGAGGACCGACATGCTGCAACTTCGTCGACCAGGCGGTTGGCCTCGTCGAAGATGCGAGCCGGGGTGAGGTCGCCGGAGAGGCGGGCGACGAGCTTGAGGTCGGGGGTGAGGCGGAGGCGGTCCTGCTCCCGGGAGACGAGCTCGGCGAGGCGGACGGGGTCGAGGCTGACCTCGCGGCCGAGGACGAGGGCGAGGCGGTGAGGGCCGGCCTCCAGGCCCCGCAAACCCAGGGCGCGCAGCCGGGCCTTGATCGCCATGAGGTTGGCGAGCGCGTCCACCTCCGGCGGGGGAGGGCCGGCCCGGTCGACCAGCTCGGCGCGGACCTCTTCCACCTCCTCGGGGGAGTTGGCCTGCGAAAGCTTCTTGTAAAAGAGCAGGCGCTGGTGGACGTCGGGCAGGTAGCCCTCCGGGATGAAGGCCGGGACCGGCAGCTTGATCTCCGGCTCGGTGGCCTTTCGGATCGGCTCGCCCCGCACCTCGGCCACCGCTTCTTCGAGCAGTTCCAGATAGAGGTCGAATCCCACCGCTTCGATGTGGCCGCTCTGCTTGGACCCGAGCAGGTGGCCCGCCCCGCGGATCTCCAGGTCGAAGGTGGCGATCTGAAAGCCCGACCCCAGCTCGCTCAGACGCTGGATCACCTCCAGCCGCTTCTGCGCGTCGCGCGTCAGGGCCCGCTCGGCCGGCACGAGAAAGTACGCGTAGGCGCGCTCCGAGGACCGGCCCACCCGCCCGCGGAGCTGGTGGAGCTGGGCGAGGCCCAGGGTGTCGGCGCGGTTGACGAGGATGGTGTTGGCGTTGGGGATGTCCAGCCCGCTCTCCACGATGGTGGTGCAGAGCAGGACGTCCACCTCCTTGGCGATGAAGCGGGCGATGACCTTTTCCAGCGCGCGCTCCGGCATCTGGCCGTGCGCGACCTCGATGCTCACCTCGGGGACGAGCTCCTGCAGGAAGCGGTGGATCCCGCCGATCGACTCCACCCGGTCGTGGACGAAGAAGACCTGCCCGCCGCGCGCCTTCTCGCGAAGGATGGCCTCGCGGATCTCCGTGGGCGAGAAACGCAGCACGAAGGTGCGGATGGAGCGCCGATCAGGCGGCGGCGTCTGGATGACCGACATGTCGCGCAGTCCGGTGAGGGACATGTGCAGGGTGCGGGGGATGGGCGTGGCCGTGAGGGTGAGCACGTCCACGTCGGTCTTCCACTGCTTGATCTTCTCCTTGTGCGCCACGCCGAAGCGGTGCTCCTCGTCGATGACGAGCAGGCCGAGGTCTTTGAAGGAGACCGAGGGCGAGAGGAGCGCGTGCGTGCCGATGACGATGTCCACGGCACCCTCCGCCACCCGCCGCAGCACCTCGCGGTTCTCCCGCGCGGTCCGAAGCGAGGAGACCCAGTCGACCGTCACCGGAAATCCCTTCATCCGCTCGGAGAAGGTGCGGTGGTGCTGGTAGGCGAGCAGGGTGGTGGGGACGAGGACCGCCACCTGCTTTCCGCCCAGCACGGCGAGGAAGGCGGCGCGCATGGCCACCTCGGTCTTGCCGAAGCCGACGTCGCCGCAGATCAGCCGATCCATGGGGGCGGGGCTGGTCATGTCTTCGATCACGTCGGCGATGGCCTTCTTCTGGTCGGGCGTCTCCTCCCAGGGGAAGGCGTCCTCGAAGGCGCGGAAGGTGGCGTCCGGAGGCGGGAAGGCGAAGCCCGGATGCGCCTTTCGTCGCGCGTAGAGGTCGAGCAGCTGCGCGGCCATCTCCAAGAGCTCGTCGCGGACGCGCTTCTTGGTCTTCTCCCAGGAGGTGCCGCCGAGCCGGTCGAGACGGACGTGCTCGGCGCCGGCGCCGACGAATTTCTGGATGAGGCGCAGCTTCCAGACCGGCAGGTAGAGCTTGTCGTTGCCGGCGAAGTGGAGGACGAGGAAGTCGGCCTCCACCCCGTCGAACTGCATGCGCCGCAGGCCCCCGTAGCGGCAGAGGCCGTGGTCGACGTGGACGCAGAGATCGCCTTCCTTCAGGTCGCGGAAGGCCTCGATGGAGGGCAGGTCGGGAATGCGAGCGGAACGCCGCTTCGCCGGCCTCGCGCCGAGGATCTCCTCGTCCGAGATCACGGCGAGGCGCGCCTCTCCGGAGAAGAAGCCGCCCGAGATCTCGCCGGAGAGCAGGTGGGCGGCGCCGCTCCTCAGCTCGGGCAGGATCTCCGGCAGCGCCTCGTTTCGCACCTGCGCACGCGCGTCGCGGGAGGCGAGCAGCCGGGCGATGCGGTCGGCGCGCGAAGGACTGGAGCAGGCGATCACCGCGACCACGCCTCGCTCGCGGAAGCTCTCGAGACGCCGGACGAGGGGGGCGAGCATCCCTGCCTCGGAGGCCTGGCTCTCCTCGAGCTCCTTGCGCAGTCCGGACATGTCCTCGAGGTCGAAGCGGACGGGCCTCTCGTCGTCGGCACCCAGCCAGAGGCCGAAGAGCTCGACGCGGCGGCGCGTGCCGAGCCGGACTTCGAGCTCCTCGGTCCGCAGAAAATGCGCCTCCGGCTCGAGGACCAGCTCGCGTCGCTCCAGTGCCGCGGCGTGCTCGCGCCCGAGATCCGTCCACAGCTCCTCCAGCGAGCGCTGGAGGGCCACCGGGTCGTCCACGAGCACGCAAGCCTCCGGCGGCAGGTGGTCGAAGAGGGAGGCGAGGCCGCCCTCGTAGAAGGCGGGGAGCACGCCGCGGATCTCCGGCTCGATGCGGCCGGCCTCCAGCGCCTCCACCAGCGCCCGGATCTTCGCCGAGGGCATCCGGACGCGGTCGCCGGCGGCGCGGATGGCCTCCACCGCCGCGGCCTTCGCCTCCTCGCGCAGGAGGAATTCCCGCGCCGGCCCGATCACGAGCTCCTCGACGGGGACGGTGGTGCGCTGGGTGGAGGGGTCGAAGGCGCGCAGGCTCTCCACCTCGTCGCCGAAGAGTTCGAGGCGGACGGGCGCTTCCGAGGTCGGCGGCCAGACGTCGACGATGGCGCCGCGGACGGCGAAGGTGCCCGGGTCCTCGACCATCGGGGCGTTCAGGTAGCCGAGCTCGACGAGCCGCCGCGCCAGGGCGTCCCGGTCGAGCCGGGTGCCGACGGCGATCCGCTCGGCGGAGGAGCGGAGGATGGAGGGCGGGATCACCTTTCGGGCCAGCCCGCGCGCCGAGACCACCGCGGCGTCGAACGCCTCGCCCAGCCGGGAAAGGCCGGCGAGCCGCTCGAATTCGGCGCCGCGGTCCGGGACGATGCCGTCGTAGGGGAGGAGGGCGTCCGCGGGGATGCGCACCACCCTCGAGGGACCGAGGAAAAAGCGCAGATCGCCCGCGAGCCGGTCGGCCTCCTCCTCGGTGGCGGCCACGGCCAGGACGGGCCCGATACGCTGGCGCAAATGCGCGGCGAGAAGACCCCGAGCCGCATGGCGCACGCCGACGGCGCGGGCCACGCCATCCTGCTCCAGCCGTTCGACGAGGCGTCGAAGGGCGGCGATCTCCCCGGTGCGATCGACCATGGCAGCGGCGAGATACCAGAACAGGCGGCCGCGGCGGTGCAATTCTCGATTTGCGCGCCGTCCTGTGGCAGGGTGACGCCGAGGGAGAACTCGGCGGCATGGCTTCCGGTCGGAGGGAACCCAGGGGCAACATCTCGGTCGACATCGACGAGGGCGCGATCGAGGAAGCGCTGCGCGCGGTCGAGCGACTGGAGGCGGAGCGCCGGCAGGAGGGTGAGATCTTCGACCCGGCGGCCGAGCCGGAGCCTCCGACGCTGGTGCCCTCCGAACCTGACCCCGAGCTTCTCGCTCTGGAGGAGGAGAACCGCGCCCTGCGTGGCATGGTGGAGCGCCTCCAGGCGGACATCGAGGCACTGCGCCGCAGGGCGCAGCGGGAAAAGGAGGAGGCGGAGCGCTACGGGGTGGAGAAGCTCCTCGTCGAACTCATCCCCGTCCTCGACAACCTGGAGCGCGCGCAGCGGCACGCCCGCCAGGGCGAGCAGGGCCTCGCCGAGGGGGTGGAGATGACGCACCGCATGTTCGTGGATGCTCTGCGCCGCTTCGGTATCGAGTCCTTTTCCGCTCTCGGCCAGCCCTTCGACCCGGCTCTGCACGAGGCCGTGGAGCTGCGTCCGACCGCCGACCATCCTCCCAACACCGTGGTAGAGGAGCTGGTGCGCGGATACCGTCTCCACGACCGGCTGGTGCGGCCGGCCATGGTCTGCGTGGCGGCGCCGCCGGTCGAGTCCAGCCAAGACGAGTAGGGGGCCGACCGTGGGCAAGGTCATCGGCATCGACCTGGGGACGACCAACTCGTGTGTCTCGGTGATGATGAGCGGGGAGCCGGTGGTCGTTCCCAACGAGGAGGGAAGTCGGACCACCCCGTCCATCGTCGCCTACACCGACAACGGCGAGCTCTTGGTGGGACAGATCGCCAAGCGGCAGGCGATCACCAACCCCCAGAACACCATCTTCGGGATCAAGCGCCTGATGGGGCGCAAGCTGGACGAACCGGAAATTCGAGACATGGTTCGCCTGCTGCCCTATCAGGTGGTGGCCGCCGACAACGGCGACGCCTGGGTCGAGGTCCGGGAAAAGTCCGTTTCGCCCGTCGAAATTTCCGCCCACATCCTCTCGAAGATGAAGAAGATCGCGGAGGACTATCTGGGCGAGGCGGTTCGCGAGGCCGTGATCACCGTTCCGGCCTACTTCGACGACGCCCAGCGGCAGGCCACCAAGGATGCGGGGCTGGTGGCGGGTCTCGACGTCCTGCGCATCGTCAACGAGCCGACCGCCGCCGCCCTGGCCTACGGCCTCGACAAGCTCGGCGAGAAATCGGCCCGCGTGGCGGTCTACGACCTCGGTGGCGGCACGTTCGACATCTCGATCCTGCAGCTTTCCGAGGGCGTCTTCGAGGTGCTCGCCACCTCGGGCGATCCGCTTCTCGGTGGCGACGACTTCGACCAGCGGATCATCGACTGGTTGGCGACGCGCTTCGCCGAGGAGCACGCCATCGATCTCAAGGCGGACCGCAGCGCGCTGCAGCGGCTCAAGGAGGCGGCGGAGCGAGCCAAGCAGGAGCTCTCCTCCGCGCTGGAGACCGAGATCAACCTGCCTTTCATCGCCGCCGACGCGTCCGGCCCCAAGCACCTGATCGCCACCCTCGACCGCGCCACGCTCGAGCAGCTCTGCGCGGATCTCATCGAGCGCACGCTGGCTCCCTGCGAGCGCGCGCTGGCCGACGCGGGGCTCTCGCCCCGGCAGATCGACCACGTCCTCCTGGTGGGCGGCATGACCCGGATGCCGCGCGTACAGCAGAGGGTGAAGGAGTTCTTCGGGAAGGATCCGCTCAAGGGGCTCAACCCCGACGAGGTGGTGGCGGTGGGCGCGGCGATCCAGGCGGGGATTCTCGCCGGCGAGGTCAAGGACGTGCTCCTCCTCGACGTCACCCCGCTCAGCCTGGGCGTGGAGACCGCGGGAGGCGTCTTCACTCGGCTCATCCCCCGCAACTCCACGATCCCGCGCAAGGTCTCGCAGATCTTTTCGACCGCGCACGACAACCAGCCGCTCGTCTCGGTCCACGTGCTGCAGGGCGAGCGCGAGATGGCGGCGGACAACAAGAGCCTCGCCCGGCTGGATCTGGTGGGCATCCCGCCCGCCCCGCGCGGCGTGCCGCAGATCGAGGTCACGTTCGAGATCGACGCGGACGGCATTCTCCAGGTCAGCGCCAAGGACCTGGGGACCGGAAAGCAGCAGAGCATGCGGATCGTCTCGGCCTCCGGCCTGACGCGGGAGGAGATCGACCGGATGATCCGCGAGGCGGAGGAAAACCGCCGGGCCGACGAGGCTCGCCGCGAGCTCGCGGAGCGCAAGAACGCGGCGGAGGGCCTGCTCTACACCACCGAGAAGAGCCTCGAGGCCTACGGGAGCATGCTCGACCCGAAGGAGGTCGAGGAGATCCGCCGCGATTGCGAGGCGCTGCGCCAGGTCCTAGAGACGGACGACGCCGACAAGATCCAGCAGGCGCACGAGCGGCTCGAGGAATCGGCGTACCGGATCGCGGAGGCGCTCTACCGCGCGGAGGGATGAGGAGAGGATGAACTTCCTGGAGGCGCTTCTCGACCGGATCGAGAGGCTGGGGACGCGACTTTGCATCGGCCTCGACCCCAGGCCGGAGTGGCATCCGCCGGGGGTCGATCTGTGGACCCACTGTCGCGACGTGCTGGAGGCCTGCGCGCCATACGCCTGCGCGGTCAAGCCGCAACTGGCCTTCTTCGAGGCCCAGGGCCTGGGCGGGCTCGAGGTCCTCTATCGGGTCCTCGACCTGGCGCGGGAGATGGAGATCCCGGTGATCGTCGACGGCAAGCGTGGCGACATCGGCAGCACCGCCGAGGCCTACGCCAGGGCGTGGCTGCGCGGGCCGCGGGCGGGCTCGGCGCTCACGGTCCATCCCTATCTCGGCCGGGACTCGCTCGATCCCTTCGTCGCCGCCGCGCGCGAGGAGGGCGGAGCGATCTTCTGCCTGGTTCGCACGAGCAATCCCGGGGCCGACGACCTGCAGGCGCGGGACCTCGGCGGACGGACGGTGGCGGAGGAGGTCGCCGGCTGGATCGCCGACTACCACGCCGAGGTGGTGGGATACGGCCCGGTGGGTGCCGTGATCGGCGCCACCCGGCCGGCGGAGCTTTCCGACTGGCGGAGCCGGTTGCCGAAGAGCTGGCTGCTCCTCCCCGGGGTCGGGGCTCAGGGCGCGCGGCCCAAGGACCTGACGCCCGCCTTCGATCGGCGGGGGATGGGCGCCATCGTGGCGGCGAGCCGGGCGGTGGAATACGCCTCCCGCGAGCGGGATTTCGCGATCGTCGCCGCACAGACCGCGCGAGCCCTCGCCCGAGACATCCAGGACGCGCTTCCGCGGTGATTCGGCGCCCGGGAGCCGAGCGGCGACTCGACATGTGCCGGGCCTGCATTAGGTTGCCTGCATGGCCAGTCCGGCAGAGGGCACGAACTTGAAGCGAGACTACTACGAGGTCCTGGGCGTTCCGCGAAACGCCACCGCCGAGGAGATCAAGAGTGCCTACCGCAAGCTCGCCCTGAAGTACCACCCCGACCGCAACCCCGGGGACAAGGAGGCGGAGGAGAAGTTCAAGGAGGCCTCGGAGGCCTACGCCTGCCTCTCGGACCCGGAAAAGAGGGCGAAGTACGACCGCTTCGGGCATGCGGGCAACCCCTTCGGGGAGGGCTTCGGCGGCTTCGACTTCGATACGTTCGGCGGCTTCGCCGACATCTTCAGCGACATCTTCGGCGAGGTCTTCGGGACCGGGGCGCGGCGCCGCGCGGTGCGCTACCGGGGCGCCGACCTGCAGGTCCACCGCACCATCGGCTTCAAGGAGGCGGCCTTCGGGACGGACCTGGAGGTGGAGTATCCGCGGCCGGTGGTCTGCTCGACCTGCGAGGGCTCCGGAGCGAAACCCGGGTCGAGGCCCCAGACCTGCCGCGTCTGCGGCGGCACCGGCGCGCAGCGCTTCTCCCAGGGCTTCTTCACCGTCTCGCGGACCTGCCCCGCCTGCGAGGGCGAGGGCCAGGTGATCACCGACAAGTGTCCGGACTGCGGCGGCGCTGGCAAGGTGAGCCGGACCACCCGCGTCACGGTCAAGGTCCCGCCGGGGGTGGATACCGGGACCCGGATCAAGGTTTCGGGCTACGGCGAGCCCGGGCCGCGCGGCGGCGTCCCCGGCGACCTCTACGTGGTGCTCGAGGTCGAGGAACACCCGATCTTCGTCCGCGACGGCAGCGACATCTATTGCGAGGTCCCCATCAGCTTCCCTCAGGCCGCGCTGGGCGCCACGGTGGACGTTCCCACCCTCGACGGGAAGGTGGAGATGCGCATCCCGCCGGGAACGCAGAGCGGCCGAGTCTTCCGGCTGCGCGGCAAGGGGATTCCCGATCTCCACAGCGGTCGGCGCGGCGACCAGCGGGTCCGCGTGGTGGTGGAGACCCCGACCCATCTCACGCCGCGCCAGCGCCAACTGCTGGAGGAGTTCGCCCGCGAGGCGGGCGAGGAGGTGCATCCGCGCCGGAAATCCTTCTTCGAGAAGGTGCGGGATTTCCTCGGCTGAGCGCCGGCGCGGGGAGCTACCGCCCGGCCGCCCGTCCTTGATCCGCCCGAATGGGTGGCATAGAAGCCGGACCTCATGAGTGCGATCGTCCGCGTTCTCCCCCTCCTCCTCTTCGCTCTCGGCTGCCTCCCGCCCCGGACGGTGGTGCACGGAGGCGTGGAGATGAGCGTGGAGGAGGCGGCCTTCGCGCAATTCGAGGAGGCGCGCAAGAAGGAGGGGGCCGGCGACTACCAGGAGGCGGCCACCCGCTACGAGGAGATCGCCTACCGCTTCCCCCGGGCCTCGGTGGCCACCGAGGCGCTCTACCGCGCCGGGCGCTCGTGGGAGGCGATCGGCGAGAAGATGCGGGCGCGCGCCGCCTACGAGCGGCTGATCGAGAAGGCGCCGAATTCCCGCTTCGCCGTGCAGGCCCGGGAGCGCCTGGCCGGCCTGGGGGACGCCGACCTGGAGCGCGCCATCGCCGCCTACGAAGAGCTTCCCGAGGAGCGCCGGTACGCGGAGGCGCGTCGCCTGGCCCGGGAGGCCGAGGAGGCCGGGAGCGGGAGCGCGGCCCTGCACTGGCGCAAGGAGGCCGCGCTGGCGGCGCGGAATGCCGCGGAGCGCGAGACCGCGCTCGAGGAGCTGCGCGCGCTCGTCGACCGCCTCTCGCCCATGGAGGTGGAGCGCCTGGCCCGCTCCGAGCCGCGTGACTCGGTGGCGGCGCCGCTGCTTCGCTACCGCCTCGCCATGGTCCATCACGAGCGGCGCGACTGGAAGCGGCTCGAGTCGGCCCTGAAGGACTTCTTGGCCGATCACCCCGACCATCCGCTGGCCCTGGAGGCGCGGGATCTCCTGGAGAAGATCGCCCGCCGCGGCGAGGTGGACCCCCTGGTCGTGGGCGTGGTCCTCCCCCTCTCGGGCAGCTACGAGGCCTACGGCCAGCAGCTCCTCAGGGGGCTACAGTACGCGCTCGCCGGCTCGCAGATCCGCCTGGTGATCCGCGACGACCACGGCGACCCCGTGCGGGCAGAGGAGGAGGTCGAGCGGCTGCTCTACGAGGAGCGGGCGGTGGCGGTCGTGGGCGGGGTGCTGCACGACGAGGCGCAGGCGGTGGCGGCCAAGGCCGACGAGCTCGGGCTGCCCGCGATCTCGTTCTCGCCGACCGTCACCTGGGTGGACGAATCCGAATGGGTCTTCCGCGCCATGCTCACCAACGAGGCCGTGGCCGAGGCCCTGGCGGATTACGTGGTGGTCGAGAAAGGGCTCGGCGCCGTGGCCATTCTCCACCCCGACATGCCCTACGGCCACGAGATGCGCAGCCTCTTCGAGCAGGCGGTGATGGAGCGGGGCGGAGAGGTGCGCAAGGTGGAAGTCTACCCGCCCGACTCGACCAGCTTCTCCGAGCCGGTCAAGAAGCTGGTGGGACGCTTCGAGGTGGAGAAGCACCCGGAATACCACCAGCGGCTGGCGGAGATCCGGGCCAAGCGGCTGGACGCGCGGCGGCAGCGCAACGCCATCGAGAAGATGCGCCAGAGCCTGACGCCGCTCATCGACTTCGACGCGATCTTCCTCCCCGACCACTGGCGCAACGTCTCGCTGGTCGCTCCTGCGCTCGCCTTCGAGGACGTGGTCACCGCATGGTGCGACGACTGGGAGATCGAGAAGGCGCGGCGGACGACCGGTCACCGGGTCCGGCCGGTGATGCTGGTCGGCGGCAACCTCTGGAACCATCCCGAGCTGCCCGTGCGCGGCGGCAAGTACCTCAACTGCTCCGTCTTCGTGGACGGGTTCTTCGCCGCCTCCTCGCGGCCGGCCACCGTGGAATTCGTCGGCGCTTTCCAGCAGCGCTTCGGCAAGGCGCCCACCTTGCTGGAGGCCTACGCGGCCGCGGCGGGAACGGCGCTGCGCCAGGTCATCGAAAGGCAGGCTCCCCAGAGCCGGCGCCAGCTTCGGGACACCATGGCCGACTACCAGGGCGAGGGGCCGATGGGGCCGATGTGGATGAACGAGAAGGGCGAGATCCGGCACGAGCTCTACCGGCTCTCCATCGACAAGGGCTCGATTCGGGAGGGCGAGCCGGGGGTCGACGCGGAGCAGGAGGAAGACGCCCTCCCATGAGGCCCGCGGAGGAAGCCGTCGCCCTGCCGACGCGGCGGAGATTCCCCTGGCTGAATCTCCTCCTCTTCCTCGCCACCATCCTCTCGACGCTCGTTACCGGCGCCGCCTTCTCCGTGGGGGCGGGTTGGACCGACGAACCCGATACCCTCGCCGGTCTGCTCCGGGCGGGGCTTCCCTTCTCCGCCAGCCTGCTCGGCATCCTCGTCGCGCACGAAATGGGCCACTTCGTCACCGCGCGCTACCACCGGGTGGACGCCTCCTGGCCCTACTTCATTCCGGTTCCCTTCGGGATCGGCACCCTCGGCGCGGTGATCCGGATGCGGGGGCGGATCGGCACCCGAAACGCGCTGGTCGACATCGGCGCCTCCGGTCCCATCGCCGGTTTCGTGGTGGCCGTGCCGCTCCTCTTCGTGGGCATCGCACTGTCGCGGATCGAGCCGATCGAGGTGGCCCCGAACTACCTCTTCGGAAACCTCTCCATCCTCCGCATGCTCGAGGCCTGGCTCACCGATTCCTGGCCTCCTTGGCAGGCCGGCCTCTTCATGGAGCCGCAGCCACTGCTCTACCTGCTGATCAAGCGCTGGGTCTTCGGCGTCGGTCCCATGGAGGACGTGATCGTGCACCCCGTGGCCTTTGCCGCGGTGATCGGCCTCTACGTCACCGCCCTCAACCTCATCCCCATCGGCCAGCTCGACGGCGGTCACGTGGCCTACGCGGTGCTGGGACCGAAAGCGCGGAAGGTGGGTGCCGCGGCCTCCTACTTCTGCCTGGCCCTCGCCTTCTTCTCCAGCGTGGCGTGGTTCTTGTGGTTCTTCCTCGCCCGGCGGGTGATCGGGCTCGGCCATCCGCCGATCGAGAGCCCCGAGCCGCTCTCGCCGGGGCGGAAGGTCGTCGTAGCCCTGACCCTCCTCGTCTTTCTGCTCACCCTCACCCCGGTGGCGGCGGACTGGCTGTGAGCGATCGCGATCCGCTCCTTCCCATCCTCGGTGCCGGGGGACGGCTCGCCCGCGTCCAGCCCGGCTACGAGGAGCGCCCCCAGCAGATCGAGATGGCGCGCGTCGTCCTCGCCGCGCTCCGCGACGAGACCTACGCCATGGTCGAGGCGGGCACCGGCACCGGCAAGACGCTCGCCTACCTCGTCCCCGCCGCCCTCTCGGGCAAGAAGGTCGTCGTCTCCACCGCCACCAAGACCCTCCAGGACCAGATCTTCTTCAAGGACATCCCGCTCCTCGCCCGGGCCTTCGGCGCCTCGATCCCGGCCGCGTACATGAAGGGGCGCAGCAACTACCTCTGCAAGCTGCGCTACGAGAGCTTCGCGGAATCGCCGAGGTTCCCGAGCCGGGAGGAGGCCGAGAAGTGGCCGCTCCTCGTGGCTTGGGCCGAGGCGACGGAGACGGGGGACCGCGCCGAGCTCGGCCTCCCCGAGAGCTTCGCCACGTGGAAGGAGATCACCTCCACCTCCGAGCGCTGCCTCGGCCAGAAGTGCGCGCACTGGGATTCCTGCTTCGTCACCGAGATGCGGCGCAAGGCGCAGGAGGCCCGGATCGTCGTCGTCAACCACCACCTCTTCTTCGCGGACGCCGCCCTGCGCACGCGAGAGGGCGAGGTGGGGTTGGAGGTGATCCCCCGCTACGACGCCGTGATCTTCGACGAGGCGCACGCGCTGGAGGAGGTCGCCACCGCCCATTTCGGGGTGCAGGTCTCCACGTATCGGCTGCAGGAGCTCGTCGCCGACGCGCGGCGGGCGGTCTCGAAGGAGGCCGCGGCCCTGCTCGAGCCGCTGATCGCGGACGTGGAGGGGCGGGCCGCCGGCTTCTTCTCCGCGCTGGAGGAGCGGACCGGGCTTCTGGGGAGCGCCCGCCGAAGCGACGGCGTCGTCCGCCTCCGGTCGGACGCCGCCGACGCGATGGCGCGGGAGCAGGAGGAACTCTTGGCCGCCCTGGAGGCGCTGGGCGAGGCGACCGGCGACGATCCGGAGCCCGAACTCCAGGCGATCGCACGGCGGTGCCAGACCCTCGCGGCCGAGCTCGAATTCGTCACCTCCGTGGAGGAGGGCGGCCCCTTCGTGCACTTCGCGGAGCGGAGGGGGCGGGGGCTCTTCGTCCAGGCCGCGCCGATCGAGGTGGACCGCGAACTCGCTCGCCGCGTGTGGAGCGGGCTCTCGACCGCGGTCTTCACCAGCGCCACCCTCGCCGTGGAAGGCCGCCTCGATCACGTGAAGCGGCGGCTCGGTCTCGGTTCGGTGGAGACGCTCGTGGAGAAGAGGGTGGCGAGCCCCTTCGACTACCGCAGCCAGTGCGCCCTCTACCTCCCCACGCACCTTCCCGAGCCCCAGGACCCGAGCTTCATCGAGCGCGCCGCCCTCGAGATGGAACGACTCTTCGAGGTGACGGGGGGCAGGGCCTTCGCGCTCTTCACCAGCATCCGGAACATGACCCGGGCGTGGGAACTCCTCGCGCCGCGCCTCCCCTACCGCGTCCTGGTGCAGGGCCAGCTCCCCAAGGCTCGGATCCTCGAGCTCTTCGTCGAGGAGCCGAGCGTGCTCTTCGCCACGGCCTCCTTCTGGGAAGGCGTGGACGTCCCCGGCGAGGCCCTCTCCCTCGTGGTGATCGATCGGCTCCCCTTCGCCTCCCCGACCGATCCCCTCGTCGCCGCGCGGATCGAGGCTCTGCGCAAGCGCGACGTCGAACCCTTTTCCGCCTACCAGGTGCCCCAGGCCGTCATCGCCCTTCGGCAGGGCTTCGGCCGCCTCATCCGTAGCCGGAGCGACCGGGGGATCGTCGCCGTGCTCGACCGCCGGATCGTGACCAAGGGCTACGGCCGGCAGTTCCTGCGCACGCTGCCGGAGGCTCCCAAGACGGGGCGCATCGAGGACCTACGCCGCATTTGGGAGGAGATGAGGTAGTTGGCCGAGACTCCAGGCTTATGCCTCTCGTCTCGTCAGTCGGGAAGACCGCATTTCAAGAGCGCAGGGCAGCTCATGAAACACGTTTCAAAGGCCTCTTTCTCCGTGGGGCAATGCTGCTCGGCGCAAGCCTCGTCTGGGATCCGTAGCTCTTCGTCGATGCAATCGAACGCTTCGAAACAGGACATTGCCGCATCGAAGCTTTCCTTGCAGTCATATTGCTTGCATGTCGAGGATGCATTCAGGAAGCATTCCAGGCATTCGTCCGAGGATTGTCCATGCTCGACGCATGGAGGTTTGGGGTGGCTATGGTTGGTGCCGCCATCATGCTCCGAGCCACAGCTCACAAGCGAAAACATCAAAACCCATGACACAATCCCGAGCTGCCATCTAGACGATTCGAGGCGCATACGATGTTACTCCTCGGTACTCCACCAAACGTTGATCAGAGGTCGAGGCGACTCATGCCAGTGACTCGGCCCTCCATCCTTGGTCTCTAGGAACCGCCGGAATCCGGGGAGGGACCAGACCTGGAGTTGGTGCCACCCGCCGTCGACAGGAAGACCCTCGAACTCGATGCGTAGCACCGCGAATTCGGACCAAGCGGCGAGGACCCGTGCACGCTCTCCGAACTGCCCCACGGGAACCTGCTTGCCGTCCAAAAGAGCGACGAGAAGGAATTCCTGCTCGGTCTCCATGCACTCGCGATCGTCGAATTCTTGGTGAGAGCCGACTACCACCTCCGCCACGAAGGCTCCGTTGGGGCCGGGAGGGCTCTCGCCTCGCAAGGGATACTCGGGCGCATCGATTCGCTTGGCCGGCCGAAATTCCCGGCGTATTCGGTCAGAGTTCACGGCGGGCCAGCTCGGAGGGAGGGAGACCTCGTTTCGGACGAGCGAGAAGTGGTGTCCAATTGCCAATTCCGTACCCGGCGACCACGTCAGGATTGAGGCAAGTTGAATACCGGTTCCCAGTTGTTCGAAAGGAACCTCTACCTCGAGTCGCGCCCCCCCTTCCTGCTCCAAATGAATAAGGCCGGTCGTTCCGAGCACGCCGTCGAAGTTGGCGTGGACCTGGACACCGTCGACCAACAGGGTGGTCCAAAGCTCGCCGCTCAACTCGCTCGTCGGAGCACGCTCGACATGCATCGTATAAAGGAGCGGTTCTGAGTCTCGAAGCCAGTAGGATAGGCCATATAAGGACCGAGAAGATGGGGGAAACACGAGCTTTCCGCTCAACCCGACCGAATGGCTGAAGAAGATCTCCGTTGGCCAAGGAAGCGAGGTGTTTCTGAACGATTCCGGAAGACCCTCATCGATTTCACACTTCGGGCTTTGGTCCAAAGAGGGGTTGCAACCGTATAACGAAAACGAAATTAGAGCAATAATGGCATGGCGAAGGATCGAGCGCACAGCGTGCCTGCGGCCTTGTTTTGGGGCTTGATTCCAATGGAGCGGCGCTCCGAGGTGGGGCGCCGCCCCAGGCTGAAGAAGTATCACCAATCTAGCAGCCCGCTTTTCTGCAGCTGGAAGTGCTATGGCTTCCACCGGATCCTTGCCCCCAATGTGATCCTCGGACGCCTCCGATAACGCAAAGTTGGGGGGTCCAGGCGCACCCCCGGAGTGGGAAGAAGAGGCCCCAGTGATTCACGGAAACGCTTGAAACGTTCCTCTTGGTCTTGCTGAGCGTTAGATGATGCATGGGCTGCCGCAGGAAGCTGAAGAACTCAGACTCTACCCAGAGCTCATTCCACCCGCTGGTCTTGCTGCAGACCCAGGGAATGAATCCCCATTTCCAACAAAAGTAGGTCGACTTCTTCCAGCCGCCTTTCTTTTGGTGCGTCGAGGAGCCGACGGTCTTGTAGAACAGCAAGTTGATGTACGTCGATACACCGCTGATGCTGTAGGTCGAAGAGGTAGGCTGGAAAAACAAGCTCTGGAGTGAAGATGCGGGGCCCTCGAACTCACCTGCGTCAACGAGTTGTTCTTCGCAGCCGTCTCCTGCAGGGTCGAGGCAGACCTTTTCTTCGCCAATGAAGAAGTACCCGAACTGGCCTCCGAGGAAGGCCGCAATCGGGTCTTTTACCTCCAAGATCTCATGTGTGGCAGGATCGACGGTAAGAAGTGTGTCGGTGACAGTTAGGAAACCCTCGACTCCTACCGGAATGCCCAACTCGTCGAGAACGACGCTGGCGTTCAGTTCTTGAATAGCAAACTCGACGAACTCGTCAGCGCTGTAAAAATGCCGAGGCTCTTCGGGCAATTGAAGCATGGCATTCAAGTTGCTCCCGTCGATCTCCAGGTGACCCGGCTCATCGCCATGGACGAAAATCGCGAAGCCTTCCGGCACGCCCGTCTCTTCTTCATCTCCGACAGCCATCCCTGGCGAAAGGGAAACCCCGATGAGGGTCACGTAGACAGCAGTTCGAAGCGATGCCAAAAACTCCAATGGAAAGGGGTTGAATGTCTATTTCGTCATGGTCTGTTCCTTTCTGATGTTGAACTAGGCATCGAAGAAGAGGTCCCCAGGTGCGCGCCCGTACGTCACAATAGCCGTTTGTCGAGCGAAGTCAACATGATGGTAACGAATGCGATTTAGGCCGGAGCTGTGGGGATACCCGGAGGCGGAACTCGGGGCGTTCCCGAGTCACCGCATGGGCTGCCTGTTTCACGAACCTTTGGGACGAAACGCCGACATTCCCGGGAGTCGCTCTTCGGCCGGGATGTGGCCACGCAGGGGGCTCTCGAGCCTCGTTACCCTCGCCCGAAGGTGGATGCGTGGGCGTGGTGGGATTAGGAGAGCAGCGCCACGAGTTCGTCGCGCACGTCGCGGTAACGGGCCTTCCCCCAGGCGAGGCCGTCGGTGCCGTGCAGGGCGGAGAGGCGGGTGAGGCGGACCGACTCGTCGAAGGTGGCCACGGTCACCGCTTGCGGCTCCTCGATCACCGCCACCCGCGCCCGCTCCTCCATGGGAAGGAGGAGGCGCTTCTTGTCCGAGGGGGAGATCATGCGGTCGAGGGAGAGGAGGAGGATATCCGGGTGGTCACGGACCGCGCGCGCGAGGAGAGGAAGGAGCTGCTGGCGGCGCTTCTGTGCGGCTGCGGCGAGGGAGTCGATCCGCTGCCTCAGCGCGTCGGGTTCCTTCCCCTCGACCAGCGCCTCCGCCAGCGCCTGGAGGAAGCGGCCGTGCTGGCGCGGGTGGGCGTCGCGGCTGCGGTCGATGGCGTCGGCGAGCCGCTGTCCTCGCTCGCTACAGCGAAAGCCCCGGCCCGGCGCGTCGATGGCGCGCGCATCCTCGTCCGCCTCCGGGTAGGGGGGAACGCCCCGGCGAAGGAATTTCACCGCCGACATCAGGCCGTCGAAGTCCGCGTGAGCGAAGACGTGCTCGACCTCGCCGATCTCCACCACCCGTTCGGGGGTGACCAGTTCTGGACACGCCGGCGCCTCTTTCTTGTCGACCAGCGTGAAGCGCGGATCGCCCTGGTATTCCTCCCATGCGGGGTGGGGGTGGTGGTCGATCCAGCGCGCCAGGCGCAGGCCGAGGTCGCGGATGAAGGGACGGGTCGCGCGCTCGAAATGCGGGCCTGCCGCGAAGGCGAGGTCGAGCGTGACCACGCGCCCCGCTGGAGGCGGCGAGGGAAGTTGCTTGGGCGTGTCGACGAAGACGAGGCGCACGGTCATGTCTCCAACCTAAGGGATCCGCGGCCGATTTGCTCAGGGTGGGGAAGTTGACCCGCGGGCGGTCCCGGTTCACGCTGTCTGTATGGCGAATCCCTTCGAGGCGGCGCGCACCTTCCGGATCCCCGACGCGCTGCCCCTCGTTCCGGTTCGGGACCTCGTCGTCTTCCCCTACGTCATCGTGCCGCTCCTCGTCGGGCGGGACCTCTCGATGGCGGCGGTCGAGGCGGCGATGGATCGGGACCGCGTTCTCTTCTTCGCCTCGCAGAAGGACATGGCGGAGGAGAGACCCGGGCCGGAGGGCATCCACGCCGTCGGCTCGGTGGGCATGGTGATGCGCCTGCGCCGCCTCCCCGACGGCCGCCTCAAGCTCATCGTCCAGGGGCTTTCGCGCGCCCGCCTCGCCGAGGTCCTCCAGGAAAGTCCCTACTTCCGCGTGAGGGTGGAGGAGATCCCCGAGGCGCCGGTGGAGCTCTCCGACCCGCGGACCGAGGCGCTGGTCCGCGCCGCCCGGGAGAACCTCCACGAGCTCGCCGCCGTGGGCAAGGTTCTCTCTCCCGAGGTGATGACCGTCATCGCCGGAATCCACCACCCTGGGCGCCTCGCCGACCTGGTCGCCGCTCACCTCGGTCTCGGCGTGGACGACGCACAGGCCGTCCTCGAGACGGAGGACCCGGTGGAGCGCCTGCGCCGCGTCAACGAGCGCCTCCTCCGGGAGATCGCCGTCCAGAAGGTACAGAGCGAGATCCAGGCGCAGGCCCGCGAGGAGATGAGCCGCTCGCAGCGCGAGTACATCCTCCGGGAGCATCTGCGCCAGATCAAGGCGGAGCTCGGCGAGGGCGACGGCAAGGCGGAGGAGATCGACGAACTTCGACTGCGCATCGCGCGTGCCCGCATGCCCTCCGAGGTGGAGGCGGAGGCCAACAAGCAGCTTCGTCGCCTGGAGAGCATGAGCCCCGACTCCGCCGAGGCCGCGGTGATCCGGACCTATCTGGACACGCTCACCGAGCTGCCCTGGTCGGTCCGCACCGAGGACGTGCTGGATCTGCAGCGGGCGCGGCGGATCCTCGACGAGGACCATCACGGCCTGGAGGAAGTGAAGGAGCGGCTGCTCGAATTTCTCGGCGTGCGCAAGCTCAACCCGCGCATGCGCAGCCCGATCCTCTGCCTGGTCGGGCCTCCCGGCGTGGGAAAGACCTCGCTCGGCCGCAGCGTCGCCCGCGCCATGGGACGCGCCTTCGCCCGCGTCTCGCTGGGCGGGGTCCGGGACGAGGCCGAGATCCGCGGCCACCGGCGAACCTACGTGGGCGCCATGCCCGGCCGGATCATCGCGGCGATGCGCCAGGCGGGCGCCAAGAACCCCGTCCTCGTTCTCGACGAGATCGACAAGATCGGTCAGGACTTCCGCGGCGACCCCTCCGCCGCACTCCTCGAGGTCCTCGACCCCGAGCAGAACAACAAATTCCGGGATCACTACCTGGGCGTGGACTTCGACCTCTCGGAGGTCCTTTTTCTCGCCACGGCCAACCTCCTCGATCCCATCCCCGCTCCGCTCCGGGACCGGCTCGAGGTCATCTCCATCGCCGGCTACACCGAGTGGGAGAAGCTGCAGATCTGCAAGCGGCACATCATCCCCCGCCAGGTCGAGGAGAATGGTCTTTCGCGGGATCAGATCCGCTTTTCCGACCAGGCGATCCTCGAACTCGTCCGCGGCTACACGCGCGAGGCGGGCGTGCGAAACCTGACCCGAGAGGTCGCTTCTCTGTGCCGCAAGGTGGCGCGGCGGGTGGCCGAGGGAGAACGCCGGCCCGTCCGCATCACGGCGGCGCGGCTGCAGTCCTTCCTCGGCCCGCCGCGATACCTCGAGGATCCGGCCGGACGGGAAGATCTGGTCGGCGTGGTCACGGGCCTGGCCTGGACGCAGGCGGGGGGCGAGACCCTGCACGTGGAGGCGGCGGCCGTCCCCGGCGGCCCCGGTCTGACGCTCACCGGCCACCTCGGCGACGTGATGAAGGAGAGTGCGCGCGCCGCCTTGACCTGGGTGCGGTCGCGGGGACCGTCGTGGAACGTGGAATCGGACTTCTTCGCGCGCCACGAGATCCACGTCCACGTCCCCGCCGGCGCCATTCCCAAGGACGGTCCTTCCGCCGGCGTGGCCATGGCCATCTCGCTGCTTTCCCTGGCCACCGGCACCCCCGTTCGTCACGACGTTGCCGTCACCGGGGAGATCACCTTGCGCGGACGCGTGATGCCAGTCGGGGGAATCAAGGAAAAATTGCTTGCGGCGCTTCGAAACGAGGTCAATGAAGTCATAATTCCGTACGAAAATAAAAAAGATCTCGCGAAGCTTCCCGCGATCGCCCGGCGTCGGTTGCGAATTCACACGGTCCGGACGCTGGACGAGGCGGTGGCGATCGCCTTGCGGGTTGACCCGAGGGCTCGAGGGAAAGTAGAGAGCGCGCGGGTTGCTGCTGGCGGAATCGACACGACGGGGTGAAGGGGTCGTCCGCTCGCACGTCCGATTTCTTGTCGCGGGCTTCGTCTCGAGGTTCGAATGGTCCAGATCAACCACGATCGCCGCGAGATCGGTATCAAGGTCGTCTATTACGGCCCCGCGCTCAGCGGAAAGACGACCAATCTCGTGGCGCTTCACGACCGTGTGTCGAGCGAGGTTCGGGGGCGCCTGCTCACCGTCGACACCAAGGACGATCGCACGCTTTTTTTCGACATGCTTCCCATCCACTTCCGCAGTGGAAGTGGATTCAAGGTGAAGATCAAGCTCTTCACCGTTCCTGGTCAGGTGATTCATGCCTCCACCAGGAGGCTCGTCCTTCAGGGCGCGGATGCGGTCGCTTTCATCGCCGATGCACAGCGCAGCGCCACCCAGGCCAACAACGAGGCCTGGCGCAACATGATCGAAGACATGCGCGCCAACGGGATCGATCCGCAGATGACCCCCACGGTCATCCAGTTCAACAAGATGGATCTTCCCGACGTGCGTTCACAGGAGGAGATCGCCGCGGCTGCTGCACGCGGCAACGAGCCTGTATTTCAATCCATCGCGATACGGGGGGAAGGCGTGGTCGAGACGCTTCATGGACTGTTACAGCTGACCTTCCGTCACATGCACCGCCAGTTCGGGCTGGCGAACATGCTCCGCATCGACGAGGAAGGATTCCTCCGCGAGATCTTTCGTCAGGTCGACCTGCGAGGGACCTCCATCCGGACAGTGAGGGGCTTCGACTCGACCAAGGAGGAGGCGCGATGACCCCGATGCAGGAGCGGAACTTCCTCGATCGACGGGTCCCGCTAGGAGAACTCCTCGACCTGCGTCTGTTTCGCGAGGTCTGCAATTCCTTCGCCGAGCTCTATGGCGTCGGGATCAAGGTGATCGACGCCACGGGAACCCTCCTCGTGGACATCAGCCGGGGTTCGAGCGAGTTCTGCAGTTTCGTCTACTCGAATGCGGAGGGGGCGCGGCGCTGCTCGACGGTGATCGCGCTGGTCAAGAGCCAGCCGCTCGCGGTCGGTCCCTGCGTTTACGCCATCCCCTGTTTCACCGGCCTGCGCTACCTCGCCATTCCCCTCCTTTACGAGGGAGACGTGGTCGGGCGCGCGGTCTTCGGGCCCTTCGTGCCGCAGGACTTGCAGGACTTCCCGGCAGCGCTGAAGGAGATCCAGGGCCTCGACCTCGTCCACGGGCGCACGCTGCTTTCGCGAATCCGGCGAGCCCAGGATTCGACCATCGGCCGCGTCCTCGAGCACTTCGCCGGCATCTGCGAGGTCCTGATCTTTTCCTCGTACCAGGTCTACCTGACCTCGAAGATGCACATCGAATCGGTGCGCGAGAGCTACCGCGAGGTGGCCGCCAAGGCGGAAAAGCTCGAGGCCACGCTCACTCGGTTGCGCGAGCTCGACCAGCTCAAGTCGAATTTCCTCGCCACCGTCTCCCACGAGCTGCGCACGCCCCTGACCTCGATCATCGGCTATGCGGAGATGCTCCTCGAGGGCCTGGCCGGCTCGCTCAACTCGGAGCAGCAGGAGTACCTGCGCACCATCATGGACAAGGGTGAGCGGCTCTTGCAGCTCATCACCTCCATCCTCGACCTCACCCGCGTCGAGTCGGGGCGCCTGCGCCTCGAGCCCCAGGCGGTCGACCTGGTGGAGGCGGTGACGGAGGCCGTCAGCTCCATCCTCCCGCAGGCGCGAAAGAAGAACATCTCGGTGGACATCGACGCCCGCCCTCCCGTCGACAAGGCCCTGATCGATCCGCAGCGGCTGCAGCAATGCCTGGTCAACCTGCTGAGCAACGCGGTGAAGTTCACGCCGGCGGGAGGGAGCGTCGTGGTCTCCGTGGAGGAGGCGCCTCGGGTCCCGTATCGGGCACAGGGGCGCTTCGACGGCCCGGAGTCCTATTTCGCCATCCGGGTTCGCGACACGGGGATCGGCATCCCCGCCGAGGCGCTCGACCGGATCTTCGACAGCTTCTATCAGGTGGACGGGAGCGCCACCCGCGAGTACGGCGGCGTCGGCCTGGGCCTCGCCATCGTCAAGAGCTACGTGGAGGCCCACGGCGGCGAGATCTACTGCGAGTCCGAGGTGGGAAAGGGAGCCACCTTCACCATGATCCTTCCGCGCGTCTACGTCAGTCCGGTTCGCGCCGAGGCGCTCTTGCGAACCTACGCGCCCTGAACGCTCGCCGCAGCGGCGCTCTCGCTTGAGCCGGCGCCGCGCTCGCCTATGATGCGGGCGTGCCCTCCGAGTTCGAGCTCATCGCGCGCTTCGTCCGGGCCTTCCCCGGCTGCTCCCCTTCGGTTCTGGCCGGGCCGGGCGACGATTGCGCGATCACCCGGCCGCGACCGGGGCGCGTCCTCGTTTCCAAGGTGGACCAGGTGGTGGCCGGCGTGCATTTCGGCCCGGCGTTTCGCCCCGAGGAGATCGGGCACAAGGCGCTGGCGGCGGCGCTTTCGGATCTCGCCGCGGCGGGCGCAAAACCGCGCTGGTTCCTCGTGGCCGTCGCCCATCCCCCCGAGCTTCCGCCCGAATTCCTGGATGGCGTGGCGCGGGGAATGGCACGGCTGGCCCGTTCCGCGAAGGTGGACCTGGTCGGCGGCAATTTCTCCCGCGCCCGCGAGCTCTCCCTCGCGGTGACCGCGCTGGGCGAGGCTCGCCCCGACCAGGTTCTCGGCCGCAGCGGCGCGCGCCCGGGCGACTGGCTCCTGGTCTCCGGCACCCTCGGCGACGCCGCCCTCGGCCTCCGCCGGCTGGCCGCAGGGAGGCCGGCGCGCCCCGATCCCTTCGTCCGAGCCCAGCTCGCTCCGGAGCCGCGCGTGGCGCTGGGAGAGATCCTCGGCCGCTATGCGCGCGCCGCCATCGACATTTCGGATGGCTTCCTCCAGGACCTCGGCCACCTCTGCGCGCGCAGCCGGGTGGGCGCGGACGTCCGCCTCGACGAGCTGCCGATCCGGCCCGCGGTCCGCCGCGCAGGTGTGGAACTGGCCCTCGCCGGCGGAGAGGACTACGAGATCCTCTGCGCCGCGCCCCCGGAGCGAGCTCAGGCGTTGCTTCGCGCCTGCCGCCGGCGTGGATGGCCGATGAGCCGGATCGGCGAGATCCGGGCGGGGGAGGGGATCCGCCTCCTCGATGCCCGAGGCGAAGAGGTGCCGCTGCCGGCCCGGCGCGGATGGGAGCATTTCGCATGAGCCCGGAGCGGATCCGCGCGCTGCTCGAGAAGGTCGGAAGTGGCGAGCTCTCGGCCGAGGAGGCGATGGAGGCGCTGCGCGACCTGCCCTTCGCCGATCTGGGATACGCGAGCGTCGACCATCACCGGAACCTGCGCCAGGGTTTTCCCGAGGCGGTTTACGCGGAGGGAAAGACCGCCGAGCAGATCGCCGGCATCGCCTGCGAGATCGCGGCGAAGGGATCGCCGCTCCTGGTCACGCGCCTGGACGTGTCGCGGCTAAAGCCGCTGCGCTCCCTCCTTCCCGAGGGAAAGTACGACGCGCTCTCCCGCACCTTCCGGCTCGAGGCGAAGGAGAGCCCGCGGCCGAGGACTCGCGGCTACGTGGCCGTCGTCTGCGCCGGGACGAGCGACCTCCCCGTTGCCGAGGAGGCGGCGATCACGCTCGAGCTCGCCGGTCATCCGGTGGAGCGGATCCGCGACGTCGGCGTGGCGGGCATCCACCGCCTGCTGGCACGGCGAGAGGTGCTGGCCAGGGCGAGCGCGATCGTGGCGGTGGCGGGAATGGAGGGCACCCTTCCCACCGTGGTGGCGGGGCTGGTCGCTTCGCCGGTGATCGCCGTGCCCACCAGCGTCGGCTACGGCGCTTCGCTGGGCGGCCTGGCGGCGCTGCTTTCGATGCTCACCTCGTGCGCGCCCAACGTGGCGGTGGTCAACATCGACGACGGCTACGGCGCCGGCGTGTTCGCCGCCACGATCAACCGCGCCTGAACCGATCCGAACGATGGTTGCGCAGATGGAGAACCTGCTCTGGCTCGATCCCGTGGGGGGGTGCTCCGGCGACATGTGCCTGGCGGCGCTCGTCGACCTCGGCGTGCCGCCGGAGGCGATCCGCGAGAGGCTCGCCGGCCTCGACCTCGGGCCGTGGGAACTGCGCGTCTCGCGATCCTCGAAGATGGGGATCGTCGGCACGCGCGTCGACGTGGTGGTGGAGGGCCCGCGGGCGGATCACACGTCGTGGCGGAAGATCCGCGAGCGGATCGAGCGGGCCTCGCTGCCGGATCGGGCGCGGCGCCATGCCCTGGCCATCTTCGAGCGGCTCGCCGCGGCCGAGGCGCGCGTTCACGGCACCTCCCCGGAAGAGGTGCACTTTCACGAGGTCGGCGCGGTCGATTCGATCGTGGACGTCGTGGGCGTGGCGGTCGGCGCCGCCTGGCTGGGGATCGACGAGATCCGCGCCTCGCCCCCGCCCCTGGGGAGCGGGATGGGGCAGAAGCAGACCGGCCCCATTCCCCTCCCCGCGCCGGCGGCGCCGGGGCCTGTTTCTTT
>QGUN01000126.1 GCA_003242475.1 Pseudomonadota bacterium | reverse complement strand
CCACCATCCCCTCGGTCCTTCCCAATCTCCTCGATCCGATCGTCGGCCGCGCACTGACCCCCGAGGAGCGCAAGGAAAGCCAGGCGGTCAAGACGCTGCAGTCCTGGATGCCGGAGATCCGCAGCACGCCGGACATCACCGAGATCCGCCTCTGCTTCCAGCGACCGACGCTGGTGCAGGCCGACCTCTGGGCCTGCCTCAAGCCGATCGCGCAGGCGCGCGAGGAGGAGGCGCGCACGAACCGCAAGCTGCCGCCCGAGGTGCGCGAGGCGCTGGAGATCCTCGATCGCCGCAAGACCATCCCCATCGACCGGCTCGGCGAAATGCTCGACCTCTCCGACTCGGACGCCGAGCGGCTGGTGGGCTACCTGGAGAGCCAGCTCGTCGTGATCAGCCGGACGGAGTACGACGAGGACGAGGAGAAGGACGTCCGCGTGGTCGAGTCCTTCCCCCGTTGGCTCGAACGCGCTCCGCGCATGGAGCGCGTCGTTCCGCTGGAGCGCTCCTGGACGATCCTCTTCCTCGCCGCGCTTCGCTCCGCGGTGACGCTGTGGAGCGCCGACCTCGCCGTCCTCTTCCCGTGGACGGACGAGGAGCGGGAGCGGGCCATCCAGGAGTCGATGAATACCGGCATGGTGATCCCGTACGAGGAGGAGGGCCAGGTGGTCTACGTGGCCTCCCCCGTCCCCCGCTGAGGCGGCTCCTCCGCGAGCCGGGCCCGGACCTCCTCGACGAGGACGCCCGCCTCGAGGCGCGCGGTTTCGAGGGCCGAAAGCAGCGCCTCGACGCCTCTCGCGCCCGCCGCGAAGTAGGAGCGCAGGCGGTCGAGCGCGTCGGGGCGCGACCACCAGCCCTCGCCGAGGGTCCGGGCGAGCTGGGCCGCGAGGAGCTCGCCGCGAACCGCCTCGGCCGCGGCCACCAGGTCCAGGCTCTCCAGGCGCGCCCAGGCCCCCGGGACGGGGAAGCCGAGCGCGCGGCCCATCCAGCGCGCATAGGCCCGCTCCGCCGCCGCGAGGTCGCCGGGCGCGAGGCTGCGCTCGTGCTCGATGCGGATCGCCGCCGCATGGCGGCGAACCGAGAGGAGTCGGCGCAGGGCGAGCGCCGCCGCGCGGGCCCGGGCCTCGGCTCGCGTCATCTCCCCGATTCCGGTCAGCCAGGCAGGATCCTCGGAGATGCGCGCGAAGAGAGAGGCGAACGCGCGCGTCGCCGCCTCCGGCGCGAGCAGGACGCCTTCCTGGCCGGCGTGGGCGGAAAAGAGGGCGCAGCCCGCGTCCGCGAGCAGCGCGTGGTGGCTGCGTCCGCCGCCCGCGGGGACCGCCAGCCGCGCCTTCTCCGGACCGGGCAGGCAGAGCGAGCGCCCCTCCTTGCCCTCGCGGCTTTCCGCATCGACGAGGAGGCCCGGGACGCGCTCGAGCGAGATGCCCATCGCCTCCAGGGTGAGGCGGAGGGCCTGCTCCGGCGTTCGCGTCCGCAGCGCCAGGCCCATGCCGGCCCCGTGAAACACGGGCGGCAGATCCTCGCGGCGGACCTCCTCGAGGGAAAGCCCGATCTCGCGCGCGAGCGGGGCGCCAAAGCCTCC
>QGUN01000004.1 GCA_003242475.1 Pseudomonadota bacterium | reverse complement strand
TTTTCGCGCGACTCCCCCGAGGAGACGCTGGTCGAGGCGGACTTCAAGGGCCGGCTCTGCCACCCCGATGCGCTGGCGCCGACGGCCGAGATCTTCGGCCTCCTCTACCGCGAGGCCGGCGCCCTCTTCGCCTCGGGCCTGGACGCCGTCCGGGTGCAGGGCAAGACGCTGCGCATCGATCCCGAGCGCGACCGCGTGGACATCGAGAACTCGATGCTCTTTTTCGCCAACGCGTGTCGCTACGCCTGCGCGACGCTGGGCATCGCCCCGCCGGCGGTCTTCCGCTCCGATGCCGTGGTCGGCCTGGCGGTGGCCGGCACCTATCCGCTCTGCCTGGTCGCCGGCCCCGACATGTTCTCGGAGAAGCGGCGCAAAAAGGAGCTCTACTTCCTGCTCGGGCGCTACCTGGTCTTCACCCGGCCGGATTTCGCCTTCGCCTCGCTGCTCAAACGCGACGAGCTGCAGGTGACGCTCGAGGCCGCCCTCTCGCTGGGCGAGCCTCGCTTCGAGCCGACCTCCGAGGCGATGCGGGTCGAGAAGGTCAAGAGCCAGCTCGCCGCTCAGCTCGGGGACGAGGCGCGTGAACGCCTCGCCCGCCTCGCGCGCGAGAGCGTGGGCAAGCGGCTGAGTCTGCGGCGCTACGTCGAGTCCGTGGAGTTCACCGCCACGCGTGCCGGCACGCTCCTGGGCGGCGACCTCAAGGTCGTCTCCCGCTGCCTGGTCTCGGAGGGAACCGCGGGGAGCCGCCTCGGCCTCGACCCCCTCGTCGACGACCTGGTGGCCTTCTGCCTCTCCGAGGCCTACGGCGAGCTACGCCGCAAGCTGAAGCTGGCGATCGAGGTCCCGGAGTAGCGCCCGCGGGTTGGGGCCGGTGCGCTCGCGCCTCGGCGTGGCTTCCGCGACGCCTGCCCTCGCCCTTTGCTGCACGGCGGAGGCCAAGCGGAGCACGCCAACGCCCGGCAGGCGAGAAGCGTCTCCCCAACTGCCTCCGCCGCCTCTTCGCGGCGTGACCGCAGCGGCTTTCCGGGGGCGGCTCACCGGGCCCGGCGGTTCGAGAGCCGGGCCCGCCCTTCCACCGCGTCGGCAAGGATTTCAAAGGCTTAGCGCTCGGCATGCTCCTGGCTCTCTCCTGAAAGCACGAGGGCGGATCCGCCGCCCGAGAGGGAGAGAGCCATGAGAATTCGAATCGCCATCCTCGCATTGCTTTGGCTCGGCGCCGCCGGCTGCGGACAGGCGGAGCCGACGGCCGAACCACGACCCGGGTCCGAGCTCGGCGTCGAGGACCAGTTCGACGCCGACACAGCCCCGCGGATCGAGCGGATCGAGGGGGACGGGGAGAGCGGCCGTTTGCGGTCCAGCGTCCGGATCCACGGACGCAATCTCCTGGGTGCTTCGGTCTTTTTCGACCAGGGAGGGCGCGAGCGGGCGCTGGAGATCTTCGAGGCGCGCGACGACTTCCTCCGCGTAAAGATGCCGGAGGACCTGAAACCCGGCACCGGTCGCTTCGTGGTCCGGCGCCTCGGCATGGAGGCGGAGGAGAAGGTCTGGCTGCTCCGCGGTGAGAAGGGCGAGCGTGGCGAGAAAGGTGAGCCGGGCGAGAAGGGCGAGCGAGGCGAGCCGGGACCGCAGGGACCGGTGGGCGAGCGCGGGCCCCAGGGTGAGCCGGGACCGAAAGGCGAGCGCGGTGAGATGGGACCGCCTGGACCTCCGGGACCGCAGGGACCGATGGGTCCTCAGGGACCACAGGGACCTCAGGGGCCGCGGGGCCCGACCGGGCCGAAGGGCGACGATGGAATCCTCGACTTCGACATCCTGCAGGCAGAGCCTTCCGGGGCGATGACCCCCGGCACCACGTGGACCGTCGTGGGACAGCCCAGGACGATCACCGTGACCTCGACGGCCGACGTCCTTCTGCTGGGAGAGGTTTCGGCCAGCTACTCCAGTCCAATCGGAGGCCTCGGTTCCCTCGGTGCGAGCGTGGAATTCGTCTACCGGGTCGACGGGAGCCAGTCGGGCTTTACCCCGGTCAGCGTCCCGCTTCGGGACGGCGACAGCAACACCCGCCTGATGATCGCCAAGAAGCGTCTCTCGCCCGGCAACCACCAGATCGCCATCCTCGCGCGCTGCACCAACTGCATCGGCGTCAGCGTGCCGAAGACGCTGCGCTTCCTCGCGCTTCAGGTGATTCCTTGACCCTTTCGAGGACGCCTGGCTAAGGTAGCGGCGCCTGCCGGAACCTTCCACGCCGGCGGCGCTGGGATTTTCGAGGGCGTCGATGGATGCTCGCTGCGATCGTTGCCAGCAGCCCCTTCCGGAGCCTACCTCCGGTGGTGACGTCGTCTGTCCCCACTGTGGCCACGTCCACGCTCCCACGGGGATCGACGTCGCGCTGGACGACGAACTCGGCCAGGCTTTCGAGAACGTCTTTCTGAGCGAGGACGAGTCCGACCCCGCCGCGGTGGAATGGTACGTGGCCATCGACGGCCAGCAGGTGGGTCCCGTCAGCTTCGCCGATCTTTCCGAGCGCTGGGCGCGCGGCGTGCTCGGCCCCGATTCTCTCTGCTGGAGGGCCGGGCTCTCCGACTGGGTACCGATCCGCCAGCTCCCGGATCTGATCAAGCGCTTGCCCGCTCAGGCGAAGTCTGCGGCCGGCGTGGCCGAGCCGAAGAAGGCCGAGGTGTCCGCAGAAGCGAAGCCGGCCGGAGCGAAGGAGGCGAAGACGGAGAAGTCCTCGGGGGCAAAGCCGGATGCCGCTGCGAAGGATGCGGCGAAAGGAGCCGGGGCCCGCTCCGCGGCCGCGGAGACGAAAGGGCGGGAGTGGAAGCCCTCGGCGGGTGTCGCCCTCGAATCCCTGGTGGAAAAGGAGGTCGAGGAGGCGAAGAAGCGCCAGGACGAGGCCCCGGCCATCCCCGACCCCGAGACCACCGGCATTCGGGTCGTGCTCCGGGATCTGCCGGAGCCACCGCCTCCCGAGCCGTCCAAGTTCATCCCCATCCCCAAGAACGTGCCGGCGCCCGCACCGGCGCCCGCGCCTCGCGTACAGCGGCCCATTCAGACCGCCGCGAGGGAGCCGCAGCGCAGCCGTGCGCCGCTCTTCGTCGCGCTCACCGTGCTCGTTCTCGCTGGCGGTGCGGCGGCGGCCTATTTCACGGGCCTGCTCCCCGTCGGCGCTTCCTCGAATGAGCCGCCGGCCGTGCGCACGGAGATGGCGCGGGCCGAGCCTCCGCCCCCGGCCCAGCCTGCGCCAGCTCCGGCGCAGCCCGGGGAGGGAAGTGGCGGCGCGCCCCAGGGCGAATCGGTCGCCGCGAGTGCAGGCGGCGGCGGTGGCACTTCGGAAGAGAAGCAAGCCGGCGAGGGCCAGGGCGCCACCACGGTGGCCAGCGCGGAGGAGACCGCGGAAGCCGAGCCCGAGCCGGAGCCGGAGGCCAAGGAGCCGGCGCAGCCGAAGACCGCCGTGGCCAAGGCTCCGGCGCGTCGCGCGGCTCCCGAGCCGAAGCGACAGGCGACCGCGGCCCGGTCGGGGGCGAGCACCCGAGAGTCGCGCTCGGCTCCGGCCCCGGCGTCCACGAGCAGCCAGCCGAGCGGCAAGCGCGACCTGCTCGCCGCAGGCAAGTCGAGTTCGATCGACGCGCTTTTCGAGAAGGAGCTGTCGAGCCCCGCGCCTCGGCCCGCGGAGCGGAAGGGCAGCGATCCCTACATTCCGCCGCCGCCCGGCTCGGGCGTGCAGAAGCCGCGGCAGCTCGGCCAGGGGGACATCATGAGCGTGGTCGCCGGCCACCGCGCCGAGCTGCGCGCCTGCGCCAACCGCTACAAGGAGCAGGGCGGCAGCTCCGGCAGCGTGGTGATGAGCTGGGTCATCGAACCCGACGGCCGCACCTCCAACGTCAAGGCGGTCAAGGGCCAGGAGCACGCGGGAATGGTTCGCTGCCTCGAGGAGCAGATCCGCAAGTGGAAGTTCCCGTCGTACTCGGGGCCGAGGATGGAGGCGATCGAGTTCCCCTTCCAGTTCTAGGGCGGACGCCGCATGCGGGGCTGCGGCCGGCGTGCTCGCCTCGCGCTCGCTTCGACGTACGTCTGAGTACGCCTCCGCTCGCGCTCGGCTGCGCTGCCGCCCTCGCCGACCGCCTGCGGCGTCCGCACCTCGGGATCCACTGCGCCGCATGCGGGGCTGCGGCCGGCGTGCTCGCCTCGCGCTCGCTTCGACGTACGTCTGAGTACGCCTCCGCTCGCGCTCGGCTGCGCTGCCGCCCTCGCCGACCGCCTGCGGCGTCCGCACCTCGGGATCCACTGCGCCGCATGCGGGGCTGCGAGCGGCGTCCTCGCTCCTCCCTCGCCTCACGTACCTTTTCGTACGCTCGGCTCGGTCGTCGCTGCGGTTGCCGCTCTCGCCTGCCGCCGGCGGCGTCCGCAGCCTCGACATCCACGGCGCCGCGGGCGGGGGCTGCGGGCGTGCTCGCTGCACCTTTGCCCGCGTACGCGGCCCGGCCCTCGGATGCGGATGCTTACGGGTCGCTTCGATCGTATTTACGGAGAGCATCGGCGTTCACGGGGCGGCCGGGCGGCCATTCGGGGGCGGTCCGCTCCCCAGTGGCGCTCGTGAACCACAACGGCGCACATGAGGGGCGCGGTCCATTACTTGAAATTCTCCCAAAGGCTGGGGTAAAGGGCGCGCTGGTGCCCTGCGAAGGGCGGGGTCGAAGGAGAAGACCATGTCGAGACTTCACTGGCTCGTTCTTGCTTTCGGTGTGACGGCATTCGCCTCGTTCGCGCTCGTCGGCTGCGGCGAGGACGAAGCCACGCGCTGCGAAACGAAGGACGATTGCGCCGAGAACGAGATCTGCGTGAACGGGACCTGCGGCCAGGTCTGCTTTGACGCGGACGACTGTGACAACCCGGAGCACTCTTGCTCGGGTGCCTGTCCGGAAGCCGAGCAGCCCATCTGTTTCCTCGACTGCAAGAGCGACGAGGATTGCCCGGAGGGGCAAATCTGCAACACGGAGTTCTGCGACGGCAAGTTCGGCCGCTGTGAGCTTCCGAGGGCCGAGCAGTGTGCCTCGAACGCCGATTGCGGCGAGGGAGAGTTCTGCAACCTCGTGACGAACGAGTGCGAGCCGAAGTGCACCAGCAACGACGATTGCGGGGATGGCTTCCTCTGCAACACCAACACGGGGATCTGCGTCGCTGCCGGTGCCTCTTGCGGCGACGACGACGATTGCGGCGACGGCGAGGTCTGCCGGTCCGGTCAGTGTGTCCCGGACGTCGCGGACAACAGCTGCGACGACACCTCGGAGTGCTATGACCTCGGCGACTACTACTGCGGCGTGGTCGGCGGCTCCCAGGAGTGCGTGGGCATCGCCTGCGGCTCGGTCTTCAACGACTGCTCGCGCTGCACGCTGGGCGCCAACAACGGGACGAAGCAGGCCAACGCTCCGGTCATCTTCTTCCCGGAGCAGGTCGCGGTCCGCTCGGGCCAGAACTGCGAGCCCAACAGCGACATGTGCGGCGGCGAGGGCGCTCGCCTCTTCTGCAAGTTCTCGTTCGAGTACTTCGACCCGAACAACGACTTCACTCCCTCCAACAACAACGTTTTCGTCGTGAGCGGGAAGGGCGGCCACAGCAATGCCTTCGCCGTCCGCGCGCTCGGCGGCAATCGGGCCGAGTTCGGCGCCTGCTTCCCCGACGGCGTGAACACCCCCGGCACGGCGATCTTCGTCCGCGACGCGGCGGGCAACGCCTCCAACACGCTCTGCGTGATCGGTACGCGCTGAGCCAGAGGGCGGGCGACCGCCCGTCTATGGAAAGGGCGGCGCGGCGATCGCGCCGCCGCTGACTGGTAGGACGAGGGAAGGGCCAAGCGGCTCTTCCCTCGTCGCGCGTCCGGCCCCGCCCAAGGAGGCCGGGAGGGGTGGGCGCGCGCCTTGACGGGTGGGGTACCTCCCACTAGCGTGGAACGCACCGGAGGATCTCTCCATGGCCATCGAGATTCGCCGCATCGTTGCGAGCACCCAGGCCATCCTGCCCCCGGAGCGCTTCGGGGTGCGCGAGCTCGAGGAGATCCGGTTGATCCTCCGCGGAGGGTCGGTGGTCGATTGGCGCCGGCTCAACTTCCAGACCCGCGAGGAGGTCGACGACTTCCTCCGGCTCTGCCAGTTCCGCCCCGGCGAACCGGTCGACAATGCCCGGATGCGCGCCATCCTGGACGAGGCGGTGGCCTACCTCCGCAACGTCTTCCGCTACCGCGTGGCAGACCCGGTCGCCGAGCCCGAATCGATCCACGACCTCTTCCTCATCGCTTCCGGGGTCGGTCCGCACCGCAAGTGGCGCCGGATCGCGTGCATCGTGCTCAAGGTGATGCACACGATCTTCCACACCGACTCGCGGGAGCTTCTGCACCGCCTCCCGATCGCCTCGGAGACGCTGGCAAGGCTGGTGGACGAGCGAGTCCAGGGCTGGGCGGAGCAGCTTCGGGAAGCCGGTGCGCCGGTCGTGGAATTCAAGGGAAGCGTGAAGTCGCGCGAGTCGACGATCACCAAGCTCCTGGCCAAGCGCGAGACGGTGGCCACCCAGATCTTCGACAAGGTGCGCTACCGGCTGGTCGTTCGCGAGAGGCGCGACGTGCTCTCGGCCATGCAGCACCTGGTGACCCACCTGCTCCCCTTCAACCTCGTCGTCCCGGCGCAGACGGAGAACACGCTGATCTCCTTCAGTGGCCTCATCGAGTCCACGCCGGAACTCAAGGAGCTGGTGCCGCTTCTGCAGCTCGATCCCTACGAGGCGACCGAGCTAGAGTGGGAGAAGAAGAAGAACGGCGTGCCGAACGAGTTCTCGGGCAAGACCTACCGGGTCCTCAACTTCGTGGCGGACGTTCCCGTCCGGCTGGAGGGGCCGCCGGCCTGCGATTCCGTGGCCATCGAGGCCTACCAGCCGGCGATCGTCTTCGTCCCGGTGGAGTTCCAGTTCCTGGACGCGGAGACGGCGCGCCAGAACGAGATGGGCGAGAACTCCCACGAGCGGTACAAGCGAAGGCAGCAGCTCCGCGTCCTTCGGCGCCTGTCGCGCGGCCTGGTGGTACCGCGCCGCCTCGGCCGAAGGACGGAGGAGGAAAGGCAAGGGGAGTAGGCGATGTCCGGGTCGAAGAAGGACCTCCTGGAATCCGGGGAGGCGAAGGCCGAGAGCCGGTGCGACGTCTGCGGGCGGGTCGGCGAGACGGTGGTCGCCTCCCGGCGCGAGCCACCCCACAAGCTCTGCCTGGAGTGCGTGGTCGAGTACCGCGACAGTCTCACGGACGACGAGGAGTGAGCGCCGCGCGTGAGCCATGTCCCCGCCCGGTGCTCGGCAATCGCGGCGAAGGGGGCCGGCGATTGGAAACCGCCGGTCGGAGGCCGGCCCTCGAATCCGTCGTCGCAGCTGGCGGGTGGCTGCAACAGGCCCCCGTACAGGTGACCCGGTTCCGGGCTAGCGGCGCTTCTTTCGGCTGGCCTTGCGCGCCTGGCGCTCGCGCTTGCGCTTCTCCTTGAGGCGCCGCCGCTCCTCCTCGGAGGGGCTGATCACGGCCGGGCCGTTGTTCCAGCCCATGCTCCGCGCCCGGGCGCGCATGGCCGGGTCCATCGGCGGGGTATAGCCGCGGGGAAGGCCCGGGATTCGCTGGGGGACCGGTGCCGGCGCCGGCGCTCCGGCGAGGTCTCCGAAGATGGCCGACAGGTCCATCCCCTTCATCTGCTGCAGCTGGGCGAGCTGACGGATGCCGGGGAGCCGGCTGAGGAATCCCCCGGCGTTTCCGCCGATCTGGCCCATCAGGTCCCGCATGGCCTTGTAGCGGGCCAGGAGGTCGCGGACCTGCTTTTCGGTATGGCCCGAGCCGCGCGCCACGCGGCGGATGCGGGACTCGTTGAAGATCTGCGGGGCGTTCCGGCGCTCCTCGGGCGTCATCGAGTTGACCATCGCCTCGATGCGCACGAGTTCCTTTTCGTCGACCTGGAAGCCCTCCGGCAGCTCGCCGAAGATGGGGAACTTTTCGAGCAGCTCGGAAAGCGACCCCATCCTGCGGACGAGGCGGATCTGCTCGACGAAATCCTCCAGGGTGAACTTTCCCGAGAGGATCCGGGCCGCGTCCTCCTCGGCCTTCTTCTCGTCGACGACCCGCTCGAAATCCTTCATCAGGCCGACGATGTCGCCGAAGCCGAGGATTCGGCTGGCCAGGCCGTCGGGGCGGAATTCCTCGAGGCGATCGAGGCCCTCGCCCATGCCGAGGAATTTGATGGGCTTGCCCGTGACGGCCTTGATGGAGAGGGCGGCACCGCCGCGCGCATCGCCGTCGAGCTTGGTGAGGATGAAGCCGTCGATGTCGAGGCGCCGGTTGAACTCCGCCGCGGTCTTGACGGCGTCCTGGCCGATCATGGCGTCGGCGACGAGGAGGATGTTGTCCGGCTGGGTGCGCGCTTTGATCTGCTCCAGCTCGGCCATCATCTCCTCGTCGATGGCCAGGCGCCCGGCGGTATCGAAGATCACCACGTCGCGGCCGAGACGCTTCGCCTCCTCGAGCGCGTCCTCGCAAAGCTTCGGCGGCGGCGTGTCGGGAGCGTGGTAGACGGGAACGCCGATGCGCTCGCCCAGGACCTTGAGCTGGTCCACCGCGGCGGGGCGGTAGATGTCCGCCGCGACGAGCAGGGGCTTTTTGCCCTCGGAAAGCAGCTTGTTGGCGAGCTTGGCGGCGGTGGTCGTCTTACCCGAACCCTGGAGGCCGACCATCATCAAGGTCGAGATCCCGCGGGGCTTGAAGCGGAGCGAGGTGTCGACCGGGCCCATCAGGGCCTCGAGCTCGTCGTGGCAGAGCTTGATGAAGTGGTCCGCCGGCGTGACCTTCAACAGGCCCTTGCTGGTCTCCACCCGGGTCGGGACCACCTCGCCGATCGCCTTCTGGCGTAGGTCGGCGATGAACTGCTTGACGACGCCGAACTCGACGTCCGCTTCCAGGAGGGCCACGCGAATGTCGCGCAGGGCCTCGTCGATCACCTCCTCGGTGATCTCGGCCTGGCCTCGCAGGCGGTTCTTGGCAGCGCGAAAGCCCTTCGAAACGACGTCCAGCATGATTCCTTCTCAGAGGAAAGGAACGCAGGTCTCTACCACGCGCATTCCGTCGCTTCAACGCGCGTTCGAGAACCGTGGCCCCGAAGGAAGCTCGGAAACCCCGGGGCGCGGAAGATCGGCGGATGGCCTCGAGGCGGGTGAGGGGATTTGCTGGTGCCCGGGGAGGGACTCGAACCCTCACGCCCTGGCGGGCAGCGGATTTTAAGTCCGCCACGTCTGCCGTTCCGTCACCCGGGCACGGGCCCTCGATACCACAATCGGGCCCGATCAGGACTCCTCGACGAGCGTGCGGTGCAGAAACGTGGCGTCGTTCGGCGTCAGGTCGAAACGGATCGAAGCCTCGTCGATCAGCTTGACGAGCTTTTCGTTCGGACGAAGCTGCCGCTGCTCGCTGATCCAGCGCACCGCCTGCCGCAGGGCGTTCCCGCGCGGAAGAAGGTCGCGGGCATTGCCTTCGTTCGCCATGACCGGCTCCTTTGGGAAACTCCTCCAGGCGCCATTATACCGCGCAGCCCGAGGGGATCGCCTCTCGCCCATCCGATGCGAACGGGGCGCCCCGCGTTTCAGGGCGAGGGAGCGCCCCGCGCCACACCCTGCCTGGCCAGGCGTTCGAAATCCTCCCGTGTGCGCGGCGCCTTGCGGCCCTTGGGATGGCGGATCTGCAGGCGGACGAGGCCGGCCTCCAGCCGGGCGAAGGCGAGGGATTTGCGGGGAAGGGTGGAGAGGTCGATCTCCAGCATCTGCGCGAGCTCGCGCACGCGCGGCAGCGGCTCGGGATCGGCCTTGGGCCAGAAGGGCCGAAGCTCCCGCAGGAAGATGTTCGTCGTGACCGGTCCAATTCGGTAGAAGGTCTGGAGGCGCCGCTCGAGATCCTCGGGATCGCGGGCCTCGTCGTGCAGTCGCTGCAGGCTTCCGCCGTATCGATCCAGAAGCGTCTTCGCGTTGCGGAGCAGCTGCCGCGACTTGGATTCGTCGTAGCGGACGTATCCGCCCTCGCGCATCACCGGGTCGACCAGGTAGTCCCAGCCCGCGGAGAGGAGGGCATTCGGCGAGAGGAGACCGTGGCGCTCGAAGGCGTGGTAGGTGCGCAGGGCGATGGGCTCGCTGATCCGCTGACCGAAAAGCTGGCTGGCGAGAAACCAGCGAAAGTAGGCCGGGTCACCGCCTTCGGCGAGGTCGATGCCCAGCTCCTCGGAGTAGAGGCGGCTGCGCGAAAGCAGGCCGAAAAGCTCCTCGTCCATGCCCCAAACGTGGTCATCCGTCCGGCCCGCCGGGACGGTCGCGCACGCGCAAGGCGCCTCGGCGCGGTTTCGCGAGCGCGGGGAGAGCGGCCGGCCGGCTGCCTGGCCGCGCGGCCATCAGATGGGCGCGCGGAAGAGCTCGTGGAGCGGGATCTCCAGCGCATCGGCGATCTGGGCCAAGGTGCGCAGGGTGGGGTCCGCCTCGCCCGCCTCGATGGCGAGGTACTCCTCTGTGCCCAGGCCGGCGCGACCGGCCACTTCCGCGGCATCCCTGCGAAGCTCGAGCCGGCGCTCGCGCAGGCGCTCGCCGAGGCGGCGCGATAGCGCCTCGCCGCGGTCCCTTCCCGGCTCGCCCACGCGGAGGGCGGAGGGGCGCGAGGGCGCGTAACGCCGCACGAGCCTCTCGATCTCCCGCTCGGGCAGGGTGCGCAGGGCCTCCACCAGGCGCTGCCGGTCGTCTTCTTCGGGGAAGGTCACGAGGTCGAGGAGGGCGACGCCGAGGCGGCCGGCGATGGCCTGCAGGGTGGCGATGGTGGGGCGGGTCAGCCCGCGTTCCAGGTCCGAGAGATGGCCCTTCGAGCCGAGCTCGCTTTCGTAGGCGAGCTTCTCCAGGGAGAGGCCGGCCTGGGTGCGGAGCTCGCGGATGCGCTGACCGATCCGTAGGGCGAGAGGATCGGGGGTCTGCCGGCGGGGCATGCGCTTGACCCTACGCACGCCGCGATTCAGAATCGTTCGTCAGGACGAACCCAGGAGGGGATGTCGGTGGACAGGTCGAGCGTCGAGAAGGAGGCGCTGCGGAGGGTTGCCGTGGCGGCGTCTCGGCTCCGCCAGGCGCAGCGGCGGCTGCACGAGTCGACGACCACGGAGGAGGCCCTGGAGGCGGCGCGGGAGGAGGCACGGGCGCTCCGCTCCCTCGACCGTGCCCTGGAGGAGCTCGAGCTGGTCGAGAGCGGGAAGGTTCGGCTCCTCGGTACCTGAGGCAATGGCCGAGGACGGTCCGCCGCCGGATATGGGTGAGGCGGCCGGCGAAGTCGGCGGGGTGGCCGGAAGCCGACGTACCCGCGCCAAGGGCTGCGCGCCGGTCTCGGGAGTGGATCGGGGGCAGGGGGCGAGCGCCCGAAGCGCGCACCGGCTGGACGGTGTGGGCAGAGAAAAGCCCGTCGCCGACCGTCGGCGACGGGCCGTGACCCGAGGACGATTCGGTCAGGCGTCGACGTCGGCTTCCTCGAGCCGAAGGTCCGGAGGAGGCAGGTCGAGTTCGTCGGCGGCGACGAGCGCCTCCTGCTTGATCACGTTGGCGATGGCCGGCGCCTCGTTCTGGGTGATGGCGTTGACGATCGCGCCGAGCGCCCAGCGTGGCGAGGCCTGGATTCGAGGCCCGTCCGCCTCGAAGACGACCACGTCCTCGAGTTCCTCGGCGGCCGACGCGATCCGGTCGTCCGCCACGGGGCCGAGGTACATGCGGGCCGTTTCGAGCACGCGCTCCAAAACGCTGTTCCAGGCGACGAGGTTTTTGGTCTCGTCCTCGTCCTCGAGGATGTCCAACCCGACGGGAAGGCGCTCGAGCCGGTCCATGAAGTAGTCCACCCAGGCGCCGCGGATGAGCCGTCCGTGCTGCGGCGCGATGATCTCCACCTTGGGTTCGAGGCGCCGGATGGCGGCGATGGCGTTGGCCACCGCCTTCGACGAGGGCATGTACACCTGGTGAAAGGCGCGCATGCCTCGCCAGTCGGTCTCGTCCGCCCACAGGCCGCTGGCATCGAGTTCGGTCAGACCGCCGAAGAGGTCGCCGCTGAAGAGGACTCGGGTCTCCGGGTCGTAAAGCATCACCGCGCCACGGAAGTGGCAAAAGGGGCTCGGAACCGGGATGACGTGGCCGCCGGTGGGGATCTTGAGGCCCCCCTGGACGCGGTCGGTGGAGTAGAAGCGGTCGCGGGGAATTCCGTAGTGCTGGATGAGCCGCCAGGTGGCCTCCGAGCAGATCACCGCGGCGCGCGGCGAGTGCTTGGCCACGATCATCGAGGCCGAGGAGCTGACGTCGGGATCCTGGTGGTTCACCCAGACCGCCGAGACGCGAGAGAGGCTCCCGATGAGCGAGCTGACCTTGGTGCTCACCACCGCGAAGTCGGAGCGGGAGCCGGGGTCGATGAGAAGGTTGAACTGCTGCGCCCGGCCTTCCGGCGAGACGCCGCGGAAGATGCGCAGGTAGGGATTGGCGTGGAAGATGCTCTTGGGATCTCTCTTCCCAACCCAGTAGGTATTCGGCGCGATCTCGACGCTCTCGATCAATTCGGACATGTCTCACCCACGAGTCGGCGGATTCGCCGACTCCTCGAACCACCGATTCTGGGGCGGTATGCCCTCCGGCAGGACGACGCCTTTGGCTCCGTACCTCGGGGGCGTCGGGCCGTGGAGGCGCGACCGGACGCCTTCTAGTCGATGAGCAAGGTCTCGACAAGTTTCAGCGGTCCGACCGCCGTCCGGCTGCAATCAAACCCAGATCCCGCTGCAGACGAAGGACGGCCAGCTCCTTGGCCTTGGCCTCCACGTCGACGGTCAGTCTTCGCGCGGGCCAGTCCCTGGGCACGTCCGAGGGGTCCACGTAATCGGCGTGCAGGCGGGGCGTCGGTCCCTCCCATCCTCCTCGGGGGCTGGAGACGTGCGCCCATGGCTCGCGGCCTTTCCAGGTGGCAAAGCACGCCTCCGCGGCTTCGTCCTCGGAGCTTCCGTCTCCGTGGACGCGATGATGGTGGACGTCGAAGACGAGGGGAATCCCTTCGGCATGGCAGAGGGGGAGAAGGTCGGCCACGGTGTAGGTCCGATCGTCGTTTTCCAGGGCGAGCTCGCGAATGGTCCCCGTGCCATCGATCGCGTCCAGCCGGTAGCCGACTTCGGGATGCGTGTAGACGGGAAAGAGGTGGCTGCTCAGGCGGAAGGCGAGGATGCCGTGGTCCGCGCACCAGGCCACGGCCTTTTCGAGCGCTTCGGCGTTGTGCAGAAGCAGCTCGCGCAGAAATTCGGCGCGTGCAGGCGGATCGAGGCGTGACAGGTAGCGCGCGGTCGTGCGGCGGAAGCGGATGGGCTCGCGAAGAAAGGTGCAGCAGAGGCCGAGCCGCATCTACCTTCCCGTCGCGAGGCGACTGCCGGAATCGCGCGGGAGATGCAGCATCGAGACCCGCACGCGGCCCATTCTCGCGCGGGGGCGGAACGCCGCGAACGTCGCGAACAGGAGGGGCACTGCCAAGGGGGCGAGCCTGCGCAGGCGCGGGCCCGTCGCCTCCACGCGATCGGCGAGGATCAAGAGGAGCCAGCGGCGCGCCCGGTGCTCGGGAAAGGTATAGGCCCATCTGCGGATCATCCCGGAGACGCCCCGCAGTGGACTGGAGGTTCCGAAGACCGGCGTCATGGGCTTGCCCGCGCGAGTCCGAACCGGCACCGATGGCCGGCCGGGTTGCGAGGCGGGCGGAATCCGGGCGTTTGGCCAGGGGGCGACGGGCCGAAAGCCCTCGTGGCCGGGACGGCGGCTGACGTCGTCGACGCCTCGGATCTCGTCGATGGGCAGCATCCGCTCCTCCTCAGTGGATCGTCGTCGGCTCGCCTCGGGGGAAGAGAGCCACCTTGATGCAGCCGTCCTTCTTCTGGGCGAAGAGGCGGTAGGCCTTCGGGGCCTCCTCGAGCGGCAGGCGGTGGGTGAAGATCGATTCGGACTGCAGGCGTCCCGCGCGGATGTGATCGATGAGTCGGGGGATGTATCGCTTCACGCTCACCTGGCCGGTGCGAATGGTGAGCTGCTTGTTCATGGCGGTGCCGAAGTCCAGGAGCGTCCACGGCGGGCCATAGACACCGACCACCGATACCGTGCCTCCCTTGCGCGTGGCGTGGATGCACCAGTTGAGCGCCTGTGCGGAGCCGCCGTAGAGCTTGCCGTAGATGCCCAGCGCTCGCTGCACCGGCGAGCCGGCCGCCTCGCACCCCACCGCGTCGATGGTGCAGTGCGCGCCGCGGTCTTCGGTCATGCTCCTGATCGCGGAGACCACGTCCACCTCGCGGAAGTTCAGGGGCTCCGCGCCGGCCCAGTTCTTGGCGAACTCCAACCGGTAGGGCACGTGGTCGACCGCGATCACGCGGCCCGCGCCCATCAGCCACGCCGAGCGCATGGCGTACAGGCCCACGGGACCGCAGCCGAAGACCACGACCGTCTCGTCTCCTTGCAGACCGCACATCTCCGCGGCCTGATAGCCCGTGGCCATGGCATCGGTGAGCGGGAGGGCGTCGAGGTCCGAGAGGTCGTCGGGGATCTTTTCGGCGCAGACGTCCGCGAAGGGGATGCGCACGTACTCGGCCTGTCCCCCGTCGTACCCACCGGTGATGTGCGCGTAGCCGTAGCAGCCGGTGGCCAGGTCACCGGCGGGGTTGGTGTTCTCGCAGCACGCGGTGAGGCCCTGCTGGCAGTAGTAGCAGCTGCCGCAGAAGATCTGGAACGGGACGAGCACCCGATCCCCCTTCTTCAACCCCGTGCATTCGGGCCCCGTCTCCTCGATCACGCCGACCATCTCGTGGCCCAAAGTGAAGCCGACGCGGGTGTCGGGGACGAGCCCGTGCAGCAGGTGGAGGTCGGAGCCGCAGATCCCCGCCGCCGTGACGCGGAGGATGGCATCCTGCGGGTGCTCGATCCGCGAAAAGGGCTTGTCGCGCAGCCGCACGTGGAAGGGGCCGTCGTAGGTGATCGCCTTCAACCCTCGAAAGGATGGGGCGGCCCCTCCGGTGTGACCCGTGAGGAGCCTGTCGTCGTGACCGGCCGTCGCCGCAGCTTGCCGTTGCTGCGACGGACGCGTCAGGCGCCGGGCTGCATGTAGAGGACCTCCCAGAGGTGGCCGTCCAGGTCGTAGAAGGAGCGCTGGTACATGAAGCCGTAGTCGCGCGCCTCCCCGACCTCGGATGCTTCGAGCTCGAGCGCCTTGCCGACCAGCGCGTCCACCTCTTCGCGGCTTGTCGCCGAGATCGCGACCGTGCACTCCGTCGTGGAGCTCGCGTCCGCCACCTTCTTCGTGGTGAAGGTCGCGAAGAAGGGCTCGGTCAGCAACATGACGTAGCCCTTGTCGCTCAGGACCATGCAGGCGGCCTTCTCGTCGGTGAACTGCGGATTGAACTCGAAGCCGAGCGCGCGGAAGAAGCGCATGCTGCGCTCGAGGTCGCGGACGGGAAGGTTGACGAAAACGAGTCGTTCGGAAGCCATCTTCACTCCTCCCAAACTAGGGTTGTCGATCCCTTGGACGGGAGGAGGCGCGAAAAATCATCGGTCGCCTATTCGGGGTTCGAGGGAAGGCTCCCCGGCAAGAACTCGGGGAGGCCGAATCGGGGGAAGAATCGCCCGGTATCCAGATAGAAGGTGAGGCCTTCGATCCTCGACTCGCCCAGCTCCAGCATGACGAGCGCCCAGGGCTCGTACCGGCCCGTCTCCGGGTTCGGCTTGTACTGCCCGAAGGCCGGAGCGCCGTTCGCGTGGGTGGGGACGAGCCGCGAGCCCCGGCATGCCGCCCCGCGCCCGGTCATCCACGCGGCGATGTCGCCGGGGCCGCGAAGCCACAGAGAGTAGGGGGGCATGGACATGGTCGCGTCTTCGCGCAGCAGGGCGGTGAGCGCTTCCATGTCGTAGCGCTCGAAGGCGTCCACGAAGCGCTCCACCAGGCCGAGCTGCTCCTCGGTGAGCTCGCCGGGCGCGGGCGAGGGCGCGTGCCGCGCCAAGGTCGCCCGAGCGCGCTGCAGGGCGCTGTTGAGGGCCGGCACCGAAGTCTCCAAAAGGTCGGCCGCTTCGGCCGCGGAAAAGCCGACCACGTCCGTGAGGAGCAGCGCCGCGCGTTGCCGAGGCGGAAGGTGCTGGAGGGCGGCGACGTAGGCCAGCCGGATTCGTTGCCGGATCTCGGCCCGCTCTTCTGGCCCTGCCCGAGGAGGGAGGACGAGGGCATCGGGGACGGGCTCGAGCCAGCACTCGGCCGCGACCTCGACGAGGGGCGACTCCGTATTGCCCACCGGCCCCATCTCCATGGCCCGTTGGCGGCGCCTCTGGTCGGCCAGCATGTCCAGGCAGACGCGGGTGGCGATTCGGTGCAGCCAGGTTCCGAGCGACGACCGGCCCTCGAAGGAGTCCCGGCTGCGGTACGCGCGCAGCAGGGTCTCCTGCACCGCGTCGTCCGCGTCCGGCAGCGAGCCGAGCATCCGGTAGCAGTGGGCGAGGAGGCGGGGGCGCTCGTCGTCCAGGGCGAACTCGAACGACGGTGCCTCGACCATCGAGAAAGGCCGGTTCGGGTTCATCGGCTCCGAGTCTGACAGATCGAGAGGCCGGGCGAAACGGCCATTTCGGTCGATTCGAAGGCAGCCGGGCGAGGGGTTGGCTTCCAATCGAAAAAGTGCGAAAAATTCTCAATTGTAAAAGGAGTGTCCGATGGTGGCGATCCGATTCCACACGCTCGCCTGGCTCGGTGTTGCGCTCGCACTCGCGGGGCTTCAGGCCTGCACAGGCCCCGGAGCGGAGGCCGGCGCGGAGGGCTCCGGCGGGTCGTCGTCGCCCGGGGGTGGCGGCGCGGCGGGTTCGGGAGGGTCGGGCGGAACAGGCGGGGTTGCCTGCACGAGTGCCCGGGACTGTCCCGACGGGGAGGTCTGCGACCCTGCCTCTCGGAGCTGCGTCGCCTCGGCCTCCTGCCGAAGCTCGGCCGATTGCGGCACGGGCGCCCTCTGCGAGCAGGGCGAGTGCCGTCCCAACGAGACCGGGGGGCTCTGCGCGGCCGACGAGGAATGCCCGCGCGGTGAACGCTGCATCGCCGGGCACTGCGGCTGCATGGGCGATCGCTACGAGGCCGAACCGGTGGAGCCGAACGTCCTGATCCTCCTCGACAAGTCCGGCAGCATGGACGACCGGGTGGGGTCGGAGACCAAGTGGAGCATCGCCATCCGTGCGCTGGAGCGGCTCCTGGCCGATTACGGGGATCGAATCCGCTTCGGGCTGGTGCTCTACCCGGACGGCCGCGGTTGCGATCCGGGGCGAATTCTGGTCGACGTGGGAGCGGACAACGCCTCGGCGATCCTCGCGGCGCTCGACGACCATTCTCCGAACGGCTCGACGCCGATCGGGGCGAGCGTGGAGGCGGTGATCGGGCATCCGTCCATCCAGGACCCTTCGCGGAACAACTTCGTCCTGCTGCTCACCGACGGCGAGGAGCGCTGCGGCGGAAACGGGGCAGCGGCCGTGGCGGCGTTGCGGGCCCTCGACCCCGAGGTGAAGACCTTCGTCGTGGGCTTCGGCGACGAGGTCTCGGCGGAGGACCTGAATGCGATGGCCGAGGCCGGCGGAACGGCGCTGCCGGGATCGCCCAAGTATTTCCAGGCGGACGACGAGGCCTCTTTGGTCGCGGCCTTCTCCACCATCGGTGGGATGGTGCTGACCTGCTCTTACGAGATCCAGGACACCGGTCTCGCGCTGGAGCCCCAAGACATCCACGTCTTCTTCGACGGGGTCGAAGTTCCCCACGACCCGAATTCGGGATGGGAGTACGATCGGGGCTCGAGCCGGATCGTCTTTCGCGGACCGGCCTGCGACGCCCTGCGGGGCGGGCAGGTGCAGGACCTCGTCATCGTGCACGCCTGTCCCGTCCCGATCGACTGATCGGAGCCCTTGCATGCCCGAACTCCCGGAGGTCGAGTTTGCGGCACGGGCGCTACGCCGCTGGCTCGGCGGCCGGCGCATCGCGAGCGCCGACGCGCCCGAGAGCCGCATCTTTCGCGGCAGCGATCGGAAGGAGTTTTCCCGAGTTCTACAGGGTGAGTCCCTCGACTGGATCGAGAGACGGGGGAAGTACCTGCTCATCGCGTTTCGGGGTGGGGCGGGGCTGCTCAACCATCTCGGCATGACGGGGAAGTGGGTGCGGGTGCCGCCCGGGGCACCGCTTCCGAGCCACGTCCGTGCCCGGCTCGAACTCGATTCCGGCGAGGTCGTGGCCTATCGCGACACCCGGCTCTTCGGCCGCATTGCCGTCCACCGAGCGGACGAACTCTTCTCGCTGCCCGAGATCCGCGGGCTCGGACCCGATCCCCTCGTGGATGGCGTCGACGCCGCGCGTCTTCACGAGCGGCTTGCGCGCAGCCAGCGCCCCGTGAAAGTGGCCCTGATGGACCAGGCTCTGCTGGCAGGGCTCGGAAACATCCAGGCGACGGAGGCGCTCTTTCTCGCCGGCATCCACCCGGCGCGGCCGGCGTCCTCGATCTCGGAGAAGGAGGCGAAAGAGCTCGCCTCGGCGATCCTCGAGTCGCTACAGCACACGCTGAAGATCCAGGGAGAGGGCGACTCGATCACGTACGTGGAGGAGCCTCGGGCGGAGAATCCCTTCCGCATCTACGGCCGCGCCGGCTCGCCCTGCCCGCGCTGCGGGACGACGATCGAGAAGATCGAACTCGGCGGGCGGACCAGCGCCTTCTGCCCCCGCTGCCAGCCCCGCTGAAACGGCGATCGCGACGGCCGCGATCCGCGTCCGCGCATCGGCTCGACTCGGCGTGCGACCCGAGGAGGGAGACGACCGCCCGGCGGCCGGGTCCCATCTTTGGCCCGGGCAGGCTTTTCCGTGACTCGGGGAGGGGGAGATGTTCGCGGCGATTCCCACGCTCCTGGCGGTCCAGTTTTTCCTGGGAGCCGCTGACCTGCGGCTGGCGCCCGACGATCCCGCACCGGAAGAGGAAGGACGAATCGATTTCGACCTGTTCGGCGATACCGCTGCATCGCAGAAGGGGCCGATCGATCCGGCGCTGGATCGGCAGGTGCAGGCGCGCCGGTCCATGCTGCAGACCCATCAGATCCTCGGACTCGGCACGCTCGGGCTGATGGCGGGCAACGCCGTCGTCGGGCAGCTCAACTATTCCGACCTCTACGGAAGGGGCGGGGCGCGAACCGGAGACTTCCTCTTGCTGCACCGGATCTCCTCGTACGCCACCGCGGGGGCCTTTCTCACCACCGCCGCCTTCGCGCTCTTCGCACCCACGCCCTACGAGCGATCCGGCGGCTTCGATACGGGAACCCTCCATCGCATCGCGGTGATCGGCGCGTCGGCGGGCCTGGTCACGCAGGTCGTGCTGGGCTTCGTCGCCGCCCGGAGCGCGGACGCAGGCAATTCACGCAACCTGGTGACATACGCCACGGTGCACCAGGCGGTGGGATACACCACCCTTGGCCTCATGAGCGTGGCCGCTTCGGTGTGGCTGTTTTGATTGCTCGGGGAGGGGAGAAGCGATGCGCAGGCGATGGCTCGCGTGCGGTCTCGCGCTCGTCGGCTGGGGTTGTGCCTTCGGCGTCGACGACATTCCGGAAGTGCCGGAGAACCCCACCTTTCACCGAGACATCCTTCCGCTGTACCAGGATCACTGTCTCCTCTGTCACGGCGATCCACCGAGTCGCGGTGCACCGACCTACTTTCGACTCGACGTCTACGAGATCCCCGAGGCCGAAGCGCATCCCGACGGCCTGGGCGAGCGGCGGCAGCATCACGCGGGACACGCCCACCCGGAAGGCGAGGGGCCCTTCGGCGCGAAGGCCATGTCGCTCCATTGCCTCCAGGTGGTCGAGGAAGGGCTGATGCCCCCGGCGGCGAAATGGGGCGACGGCCTCGGCCCCAACGCGAGGAAGATGCTGCGCCGCTGGGTGGAGCAGGGCAGCCCGCCCTAGGCAGCCGGACGCCTGTGTGGGCGGCCGCCTCGACGGCGGCGCATCGAGACCGAAACGGGGCCCTTGCCGCGCGGCCGAGCCTTTTGTGCAATGGGACATCATGCAGGAGGAACGCCCATGAGCACCGCCGCGGCATCCGTCTCCCTCTACGACATCCCGCTTCGACGCATCGACGGCAGCCCCACCACCCTCGGCGAGTTTCGGGGGAAGGTGCTGCTGATCGTCAACGTCGCCTCGAAGTGTGGGTTGACGCCCCAGTACGAGGCGCTCGAAAAGCTCTACGAGAGTCGCCGCGACCGCGGCCTCGTGGTCCTGGGCTTTCCCGCCAACGACTTCGGCGCCCAGGAGCCGGGCACCAACGAGGAGATCCTCGCCTTCTGCACCTCGACCTACGGGGTGCAGTTCCCCATGTTCGAGAAGATCGCGGTCAAGGGGCCCGAGATGCACCCGCTCTACCGAGCCCTGGTCGCAGCCTTCCCGCGCGCCGAGGATTTCGGGGACGATTCCTTCGAGAAGCGCCTGGAGAGCTACGGCATCCGCCGCGAAAGCCCCTCCGACCTCCTCTGGAACTTCGAAAAATTCCTCGTCTCGCGCGACGGACGCGTCATCGGACGCTTCATCCCCGGCATCGCCCCCGACGACCCGCGTCTCCTCGCCGCCATCGACGCCGCCCTCGGCTGAGCAAACAGGGTCACACCGGTCGCTCCGCTCTCGCAGACCGGCGCCATGGATCGCTCGGGGCTGCGGTGCGGGCCTCGCTCGCCGCAGCCCAGGGGCGGCAGGACGAGTGGCGAGAAGGGGCAGCGCAGGGGTGCGAGGCCACCCCTCGGGCGCTTCACTCGGCGGCGGCGTTCTCGGTCGGGTCGGCCCCGCCTTCCGCCGAGGCGGCCTCGGCGGCGCGGGCCTCGGCCTCTGCGCGCTCCCAAGCTTCCTTTTCGGCGGCAGCTTTCGCCTCTTCGGCCAGGACCTCGAGCCTTTCGAGGCCGGTGGAAAGGTCCCGGAGCATCATCGAGGGCATGAGGAGGGCGAAGTAGCGGAACAGGGGGTTCCTGCCCACGTCGCCCTGCATCCACCAGACCACGCGCGTTCCCTTCTCGGAGGGCTCGAAGCGCATGCCGCCGGGGGTTGGAGGGAAGCCTTCGAAGGTGAGGCGGTACTCGATGCCGGCCGAGAGGTCGCTTTACGTGATCTCCAGCACGCCGGTTCCGCTGTCGTCCCCCGTCCACTCCCAGCGAGCGCCCGGGCCGCGTTCGGGGCCCGCGAAGTCGCTCTTCATCCCGGGGTATCGCTCGGGAGTCCATGCGGACCACTCCGGCCACCGCCTCGGCGAGTCCAGGAGTGGAAGGATGTGCGTCGGCTCGGCGTGGATCGAGATCGACGTCTCGACGCTCCAGGAGGAGGGAAGGAAGAATCCGACGACACCGAGCAGGATCACGAGGCCGAGCAGCCCCAGGGCGATTCGCTCGAGCACGCGCATGCTGCGCCTCCGTAGTCGATGGCGAAAAGCCTAGCCGAGGTGGTCGCCCGGAAACAGAGGTGGCGAACGGATTTCGACGGCGGGGTCTCGGAAGGCAGTCGGCGGTGCCGAGCGAAAGAAGAACCCCCGAGACCGCATCGGGGACACCGAGGATCTCGGGGGCTTCGGTGGCGGGCGATACAGGATTCGAACCTGTGGCCTTTGGCTCCGGAGGCCAACGCTCTATCCAGCTGAGCTAATCGCCCACAGGCGGTTGGCGTTTTAGTCGCGGCCGGAGGGGAACGCAAGCGAGATCTTGCGCAGGAGGATGTGAAGGGCGGCGCCGAGGACGAGGACGCCGAGCGCCCAGGGAGTTCCGCCGGGACGAAGCTGGAGGGGCCAGAGGCGCGGGACGAAGAGCAGGGCGCCGACGACCACGGAAAAGAAGCTGGCGAGGAGCACGGCGCCGGCGGCGACGTCCTTGGCGAGGCCAGCCAGGGGATGGAACTCTCGGGTACAGAGATCGACGGCGGCCTCGATGGCCGTGTTGACCAGCTCGGCTCCCAGGACCAGCGCGCACGTCCCCGCGACCAGGGCGAGCTCGGCGGCGGTAAGGTCGAGGAGGCAGCCGAGGGAGAGGGCGGCGCAGCCGAGCGCGGACTGGATGCGGAGGTTGCGCTCCCGTCCGTAGGCGCGGGCGATGCCGAAGGCGGCGAAGCGCAGGCTCTCCGCGAAACCGGTCGATCGGCCCGTGGCGTCGGCGGCGCCTTGCTCCACTGGCTCGAGTCCAGGGGGTGTGTGCGCGGTCCTCATTCCCCGTTCATACTCTCGTCGGCCTGCGGCGAACAGAATACCAAGGGGGGAGGCGGCGCATTCCACGGCGGGCGACGCGGGCGCCCACGAGACGGTGGCGGCTGCCGACGACCGTTCGATACCATGCGGGTGCTCGAACGGAGGCAACACCGATGATGCGAAGAATCTCGTGGATCCCGCTGGCCGCGCTCGCCTGGCTCTCGTGCGCCACCGACGGATCTCCAGTGCCGAGCGACGGCTCTCCGGCACCGGGCGACGAAGAGGTCGTCCAGGCGCACGTGCGCGAGGTTCGCTTCGTCTCCGCCGCGCCGGACGGCTTCGAGCACGTGGGGAACCTCTACGTCCCGGAGTGGAGAGTGGGCGAGCGCCTCCCCGCCGTGGCCATCGCACACGGGAGCGGGCCAAACTCCCGCGACGGCGAGTTGCCCGGGCAGCTCGGAATGCCCTTCGGCTTTTCCATCGCGGTCTATCGCGAGCTGGCCGAGGCGCTGCAGGCAGCCGGCTACGTCGTCCTGACCTACGACAAGCGGACCTGCGGCAAGTGGAACGGCTGCGCCAACAACGACTACGAGTTCGGCTCCTGGGTCGCCGAGGTCACGGTGCGCACGTTCTCGCAGGACTTCGAGGGTGCGCTCCGTTTCCTCGCAAAGCAGCCGGAAGTGGATCCCGAGCGGCTCTTCGCCATCGGCCACAGCAAGGGGGCGCTTTACGTCCCGGACGTGATGCGGCGACTCGAAGGGGTCCGGGCCGGCGTGATGCTCGCGGGCACGTACTCGGACATCACGGACATTCTCGCCTACCAGGTGGAGTACCTGGAGCGGCAGATGCGCGAGGCCGGCTTTGGGGAATCGACCATCGACCAGCAACTCGGACCGATCCGCCTGACGGTCGAGGCGCTGCGGGAGCTCCAGGCCGGGACCTGGGGAAGCGATCCCATCCAGGGGTTGCCCGTCGCCTACTGGCAGTCCCTGCTCGACCTGGGCCGGGAGGCACGCGAGAACGTCCCGAGCCTGGACCGGCCGATCCTCGTCATCTCCGGCGACAAGGATACCAACGTTCCGCCGTCGGAGACCGAGGCCTGGATGCGCGCTCTCGACGGGACGATCCATCCGGTGAAAATCCTGCCTTGTGTAACGCATGCGCTCAACTGCATGCGTGATTCAGGAGTCGACAGAAATGTCTCCGACGCCCTCGTCGAGGCGATCATTAAGTTCCTGAATTCGGCCGAAAAATGAAATCAATACTACCGTACGGGGGCCTGGCAGCTCGGCTGGCCCGGTTATAATTGACGGTGCCCGGGCGGCTGGATGGAAAATTCCCCGGGGAGACCAAGGAGAACGAACCATGGCCATCACGAGCTGGGACCCCTTGACCGAAGTGCGCTCTCTCGCCCGCCGGCTGGAGCGTTTCATGGAACCCATGACGAGTGTAACGTCGTTCCGTGAACCGTTCCGTTACTTCGGCGAGGGCTTTTGGCCCAACGTCGACATCTACGAGGACAAGGAAGAGATCGTCTGCATGGTCGAGCTCCCAGGGATGGACATCAAGGACGTCGAGATCCGTCTCGAGGACTCGACGCTGACCATCCAGGGCGAGCGGAAGATGACCCGGGAAGACAAGAAGGAAAACTACGTCCGGGTCGAGGCGAACTACGGCTCCTTCAGCCGGTCGTTCACCATGCCGTCGACGATCGACAAGGACCGGATCCGGGCGGAGTTCAAGAACGGCGTGCTGGAAATCCACCTGCCCAAGCGCGCGGAGGCGAAGGGGAGGACCATCCCCATCCACACCTGATCCGGGCCCAGGAGCCGGTCGTCGTAACCGACCGTGTCCGCAGTAGGCGGGTGATTGCACCAGGCTCCTGCCCGTCAGGAAGTCGGGGGGTGTGGCGGCAGGCTTTCGAGGGGCTTGCCGCCTCCCAGCATCTCCAGGACCCGATCGTCGTCGAGCTGAGGAAAGCTGCGGTACCACACACCGATGGCCCAAAGTTCGGAGGGCTCCTGCAGGCAGACCCACTCGTCTACCTCGCGACGGATCTCCGCTGCGCTCTCCGGCGCCGCCACGGGAACGGCAACGATCACGCGGGCGGCGCCGAGGGCGCGGGCGGCACGGATGGCGGCGCGCATCGTTCCGCCGGTGGCCACGCCATCGTCGACCAGGAGGACGGTGCGGCCCTCGAGGTTCAGGGGGCGGCCTCCGCGGTAGGCTCGCACGCGGCGCTGGAGTTCCTCGCGTTCCCGGCTTTCGATGGCCTCGATCACCTGCGGGCCCAGTCCCAGGGCCCGGGTGGCCTCCTCGTCGACCCAGATGGCGCCGCCTTCGGAGACGGCGCCGAAGCCGAGTTCGGGCTGCATTGGCGCGCCGAGCTTGCGCGACACGAGGACGTCCAGCGGTGCGCCCAGCCTTTCGGCCACGGGAAGGGCGACCTCCACCCCGCCGCGTGGCAGGGCGAGGACGATCACGTCCTCACCCGCCCAGCGCTCGAGAGCCTGCGCCAGCCTCTCGCCGGCCTCCGTCCGGTCACGAAAGACGCTCATGCTCATGCGATATACACGAGGGGCCGGCGTCGCTTCCTTGCCTGGACGGCTTTGGACATGTAGCGTCGCCCCCGCTTGTTGCACGGACGACCATGGATTTCGTCTTTCAGCTGGATCGCATCAAGGAAGCCCCGTTCCCCATCGAGCGCGAGATCGCGCTGGCAGACCTGCAGGAGATCCTGGGCGCCGAGCCGCCCACGGGCTTCGTCGCGCGGGAGGCAGCGCGGTTTTCGGGGACGCTCACGCGCGTGGACGGGCACGAGCTCGTCTTCGCCGGGGGGACGCACCTCGAGCTGACGACCTCCTGCCGCCGCTGCCTCGGGCGGGCCGAGGTGCGGCTGGACGTCCGCTTCACTCTCAGCCTGGTGCATCGCTCGCGCGTGGCCAAGAAGGCGAACATGCCGGTCGAGGACGACGGCGCCGGCGAGATCGCGGGAACCTTCACGCCCGACGAGGCGGACCAGATCCTCTACGACGGCACGGAGGTGGATCTGGCGCCGGCGGTGCGCGAGCAGATCCTCTTGGCGCTGCCGATGAGCGCACTCTGCAAGGACGACTGCCGGGGCCTCTGTCAGGTCTGCGGTCAGGACCTGAACGAGCGGGAGTGCGGCTGCGACCGACGCGTGCCCGACCCGCGCTGGGCGGCCCTCCGCTCGATCAAGTTGCCGCGATAGGAGCCTGTCGCGGGAGCCGGCCGTCGCCAGATCGGGCTGGTTCCTGCGGCGGGCTTGCCAGCGCTCGTTGCGTTGGGCGGGTTGCGGCAAAAGGCTCCTACCGGGTGGACAAGCCGCGGTCCTCGATGTATGAGGCGCCATTCCGGCCGCGCCCCCAGTCTTGCGCGGCCCACGAAGTTCGGAGGAACGAGTCGTGGCAGTCCCGAAGAAGCGCACTTCGAGGCAGAAGAAGCTGCAGCGTCGCACGCACTGGAAGCTGACGGCTCCCAACGTGAGCCGCTGCCCCAACTGCAACGAGCCTGCCCTCAGCCACCAGGTCTGTCCTTCCTGCGGTACCTACCGCGGCCGCAAGCTCGTCGCGGTCGAGGAGTGATCCCGGAGGGATCGCGATGGCGCGCATCGCCGTCGACGCGATGGGCGGGGATCGCGCCCCGGGCGTCGTAGTCGAGGGCGCCGTCCGCGCATGCCGGGAGTACGGGCTGGACGTGGTCCTCGTCGGGGACGAGACGAGGATCCGAGGGGAGCTCGTGCGCCTCGGTGCTGCCGGTCAGAAGGGGATCGCCATCCGGCACGCTCCGGACACGGTCCGCGACGAAGCGCCGCCGTCGCAGCAGATCCGCTCGCGCACGGAAAGCTCGCTCCGGCAGGCTTTCGAGCTCGTCAAAAGCGGGGAGGCGGACGCGTTGATGTCCGCCGGCCACTCGGGAGCAGTGCTGGCGGGTGCACTCCTCACGCTCGGCACGCTGGAGGGCGTGGACCGGCCCGCGGTGGTGGCTCGGGTCCCATCGCTTCTCGGCGGTCGTGTGGTCCTCCTCGACGCGGGCGCCAACGTCGACGTCAAGCCCCTCCATCTGGTCCAGTTCGCCATGCTGGGGGAGATCTACGCCCGTCGCGTCCTGGGGATCGCCCGGCCGCGGATCGGCCTGATCTCCAACGGCGAGGAGGCCTCCAAGGGGACCGCGACCACGCGCGCGGCGCTCGAGGTGCTCGGGAGGATGCCGGGCCTCGACTTTCGCGGTTACGTGGAGGGCAAGGACCTCTTCACCGGCGCCTGCGACGTGGTGGTCACCGACGGCTTCACGGGAAACGCCATCCTCAAGACGGCGGAGGGCGCCGCCCAGGCGCTCTTCACCTTTCTCCAGAAGCGGATCGAGGCCTCGCCGATGGCGCGCTTCGGGGGGATGCTGCTTCGGCCGGCGCTCGCCGAGCTCCGGTGTATCAGCGACTACGCCCAATACGGGGGGGCGCCGCTTCTGGGCTGCAAGGGCGCGGTCATCCTCGCGCACGGCCGCTCGGGCCCGGACGCGATCGCCAACGCGATCCGCGAGGCGCGCGACGCGACCACGCTGGACCTCGCGGCGGAGATCACGGAGGCCTGCCTGAGAGCGGCGCGGCGAATGGAAGTGGTCTGAGGGCCGCGTTGGCTTGCCGACGTTGACGCGGCGCGACAATCGGAAGGCTTTACCTCTCCCGCGGCTTTGGGCTATCACGCCCGCCCCAGGCGAGAACGCAAGGAGAACGCATGGCCCCCAAGGTCGCATTTCTGTTCCCCGGGCAGGGGAGCCAGACGGTCGGAATGGGGAAGGCCCTCTACGACGCCTCGCCGAAAGCGCGCGAGATCTTCGAGAGGGCCGACGCGGCGCTGGGCGAAAAGCTCTCGCAGCTCTGCTTCGAGGGGCCGGAGGACGCGCTTCGGCTGACGGCGAATACGCAGCCGGCGATCCTCGTCACGAGTGTCGCGGCGCACGCGGTCTTCGTCGAGCGTTTCGGGCGGACGCCGGCCTTTTTCGCCGGGCACTCCCTCGGGGAATGGTCGGCGCTGGTGGCCGCCGGCGCGATGGCGCTCGAGGACGCGGTGCGTGCGGTGCGGCTTCGGGGGACCTTCATGCAGGAGGCGGTGCCGGAGGGGCAGGGCGCCATGGCCGCCATCCTCGGCCTGCCGCCGGAGAAGATTCGCGAGGCGTGTGAGCAGGTGGCGCAGGGCGAGGTGGTCTCGCCCGCGAACTACAACTCGCCCGAGCAGACCGTGATCGCCGGTGCCGCCGGCGCGGTCGCGCGGGCGGTGGAGGCCTGCAAGGCCGCGGGTGCGAAGCGGGCGGTTCCGCTACCGGTGAGCGCACCCTTCCACTGCGCGCTGATGGAGCCGGTCAAGCCGCGGCTCGCCCGGGTGCTCGCGGAGATCGAGGTTCGCGCTCCGGCCGCGCCCATCGTGACCAACGTGGAGGCACGGCCCAACGCGGATCCGTCTCGGATCAAGGATCTGCTCGTGGAGCAGGTGGTGGCGCCGGTCCGGTGGGTGGAATGCGTGCAGGCGATGGTCGAGGCGGGCGTCACGCACATGGTGGAGCTCGGCCCGGGCAAGGTTCTCTCCGGGCTCGTCCGCCGCATCGCCAAGGACGTCGCGGTTCTCAACGTGGAGGATCCCGCCTCGCTGGAAAAGACGCTGGAGGCGCTGGCCGGGAGCTGAGTCATGTTCGACTTCAAGGGAAAGATCGCGTTTGTCACCGGCGGATCGAGAGGGATCGGCCGCGCCATCGCCGTCGAGCTGGGGCGCGGCGGGGCGACGGTGGTCATCGGCTACGCGGGCAACGACGAGGCGGCGCGGGAGACCTGCCGGCTCGTCGAGTCGGTTGGCGGCCGGGCCGAGGCCAAGCGCTTCGACGTGGCCGACGCCGAGGCCTGTCAGGCCGCGATCGACGAGACGGTGAAGGCGCACGGGGGGCTGCACATCCTGGTCAACAACGCCGGGGTGGCGATCGACCAGCTCCTTTTGCGCCTCAAGGACGAGGACCTGGAGCGGCAGTTCGCCATCAATTTGAAGGCCGCGTTCTATCTCTGCCGCGCCGCAGCCCGGCCGATGATGAAGCAGAGGCAAGGCTGCATCGTGAACCTCGGCTCGGTGGTCGGCGAGATGGGCAACGTCGGTCAGACCGCCTACGCCGCGACCAAGGCGGGGCTGATGGGCTTTACCAAGAGCCTCGCCCGCGAGCTGGCGAGTCGGAACGTCCGCGTGAACCTGGTTTCGCCGGGCTTCATCGATACGGACATGACCCGCGACCTGCCGGAAGAGGCGCGGGCGAAGATGCTGGAGTCCATTCCTCTGGGGAGGATGGGCACGCCGGAGGAGGTGGCTTCGGTCGTCGCATTCTTGGCATCCGACGCCGCTTCCTACGTCACGGGAGAAGTGATTCGAGTCAATGGCGGCATGCTCATGTGACGGATGCGAATCCAGGGGCGAAAAAAGTCCCGGTTCGTGTTATGAGCGGCCGCACCTGGATTTTCACGCCCGCATCGGGCACAAACCCACAGCGGAGGCTGGAGTCTCATGGCAGAGTCCCAGATTGAGGCGAAGGTTCGGGCCATCGTCGCGGAGCAGCTCGGCGTCGGCGAGGACGAGATCAAGCTCGAGTCCTCGTTCGTCGAGGATCTCGGCGCCGACAGCCTCGACATCGTCGAGCTGGTGATGGCGATGGAGGAGGAGTTCGAGGTCGAGATCCCCGACGAGGAGGCCGAGAACATCAAGACCGTCGGCGACGCCATCAACTACATCACCACGCACAAGAAGTAAGGCATTCCTCCATCGGGATCGGGAAGCGAACCCATGAAGCGCCGTGTCGTCGTAACCGGGTTGGGACTGGTCACCTCGGTGGGGATCGGGGTGGAGGAAACCTGGCAAGCTCTGCTCGCCGGGAAGAGCGGCATCGGAAGGATCACTCTCTTTGACGCCTCCGACTTCCCCACCCAGATCGCGGCCGAGGTGAAGGGCTTCGATCCGGAGCGCTTCATCGACAAGAAGGAGGCGCGCCGGATGGACCGCTTCGTCCAGTTCGGCGTGGTCGCCACCGACATGGCGATGCGGCAGGCGGGGTTCGAAAAGCCCTTCGAGGGGGAGGAGGCGGCGCGCGTCGCCACCATCCTGGGCTCCGGCATCGGCGGCCTGGCGACGCTGGAGGACGAACACAAGACGCTGCTCGCCAAGGGGCCCAGGAGGCTTTCCCCCTTCTTCATCCCGATGATGATCGTCAACCTGCTCCCCGGGAACATCTCGATTCGCTGGGGGGCACGGGGGCCGTCCTGGTCGCCGGTGAGCGCCTGCGCGACGGGCGCTCATGCGATCGGGGAGGCCTTCCGCACCATCCAGCGCGGCGACGCCGACGTCGCGATCTGCGGGGGAGCGGAGGCGGCGATCACGCCCCTGGGGATCGGCGGCTTCACTGCCATGCGGGCCATGTCGACCCGCAACGACGATCCGCAGGGAGCTTCGCGGCCCTTCGACAAGGACCGCGACGGCTTCGTGCAGGGCGAAGGCGCGGGAGTGCTGGTCCTCGAGGAGCTGGAGCACGCCAAGAAGCGCGGCGCCAACATCCTCAGTGAGATCGTGGGCTACGGCGCCAACGCCGACGCGTTCCACATCACCGCTCCCTCGGACGAGGGCGCTCCGGCCTGCATTCGGCTCTGCCTGGAGGACGGCGGCATCCACCCGGAGGAGGTGGGCTACATCAACGCCCACGGTACCTCGACGCCGCTCAACGACGCCAACGAGACGGCGGCGATCAAGAAGGTCTTCGGCGACCACGCCCGCAAGCTGGCGGTTTCCTCGACCAAGTCGATGATCGGCCACACGCTCGGTGCCGCGGGCGGCATCGAGGCGGTGATCACCGTGCTGGCGATCACGCGAGGCGTGCTCCCGCCGACGATCAACTACACCACGCCCGATCCCGAATGCGACCTCGATTACGTTCCGAACGTGGCGCGGGAGCAGCGGGTGGACGTGGCGCTCTCCAATTCCTTCGGATTCGGCGGGACGAACGTGGTGCTCGCTTTCCGCCGCTTCCACGGGTAAGCCGTGCGCGTCGTCATCGGTTCCGACCACGCCGGATTCGAGCTCAAGGAAGCCGTGACGGCCTTTCTGCGCGAGCGGGGGGTCGAGGTCGAGGACGTGGGCACCCACGGCAATGCCTCGGTGGACTACCCCGATTTCGCCTCGACGGTGGCGCGCAAGGTCGGCTCCGGCGAGGCGGATTTCGGCGTCCTCGTCTGCGGAACCGGGCTGGGAATGGCCATCGTGGCCAACAAGTACCGCGGCGTGCGCGCGGTTCCCTGCACCACGGAGTTCGCGGCGCGGGCCGCCCGCGCCCACAACGATGCCAACGTGCTCTGCCTCGGTGAACGGCTGGTGGGTGTGGGGCTGGGCCTCGCCATCGCCCAGGCCTTTTTCGATACGGCCTTCGAGGGCGGAAGGCACGAGCGTCGCGTTCAGAAGATCGCCGACGTCGAAGACGAGAACATGAGGTGAAGCCGATGGCCAGCCCCCACGATCTTCCCCTCTCGCAGGTCGACCCGGCGATCCATTCGCTCATCGCGGCGGAGGCGCGGCGGCAAGCCGAGGGGCTGGAACTCATCGCCAGCGAGAACTTCGTCTCGCGCGCGGTGCTGGAGGCCGTCGGCAGCGTGCTGACGAACAAGTACGCCGAGGGCTACCCGAGGCGCCGCTACTACGGGGGCTGCGAGGTGGTCGACGACGTCGAGCAGATCGCCATCGACCGCGCCAAGCAGCTCTTCGGCGCCGAGCACGCCAACGTCCAGCCGCATTCGGGCTCGCAGGCCAACATGGCCGCCTACTTCGCCGTGGCCCGGCCGGGCGACAAGATCCTGGCCATGTCCCTGGCCTTCGGCGGCCATCTCACCCACGGCGCTCCCCCCAATTTCTCCGGCAAGCTCTTCGAGGTGGTCTCCTACGGCCTGCGGGAGGACGAGACCATCGACTACGACCAGGTGGAGGCGCTGGCCGTGGAGCACCGGCCGAAGGTGATCGTGGCGGGTGCCTCGGCCTATCCCCGCATCATCGACTTCGCTCGTTTCCGCAAGGCGGCGGATGCCTGCGGCGCCCGGCTGATCGTGGACATGGCGCACATCGCGGGCCTGGTGGCCGCGGGCCTGCACCCCTCGCCCATCCCGCACGCGGACATCGTCACCTCGACCACGCACAAGACGCTGCGGGGGCCGCGCGGAGGGCTGATTTTGGCGCGGGGCGAGCTCGGCAAGGTGATCGACTCGCAGATCTTCCCCGGCATCCAGGGCGGACCGCTGGAGCACGTGATCGCGGGGAAGGCGGTGGCCTTCGGCGAGGCGCTCGAGCCCGAGTTCGCCGACTACCAGCGGCGCGTGGTGGAGAATGCCAAGGCGCTGGCGAAGGGGCTGGCGGAGGCGGGTCTGCGCCTGGTCTCGGGCGGCACCGACAACCACCTTCTCCTCGTCGACCTCCGGCCCCGAGGGATCACCGGGAAGGTGGCGGAGGAGGCGCTGGGAAAGGCGGGGATCACCGTCAACAAGAACATGATCCCGCACGACCCCGAAAAGCCCACCGTCACCTCGGGGATCCGGCTCGGGACCCCCGCCTTGACCACCCGCGGGATGGGGCCCGGGGAGATGGCGACGATCGCGAATCTCATCTCGGAGGTTTTGGACGCGCCGGAAGACGAGCGGAAGCTGGCGAGGATCCGCGACGAGGTTCTCGCGCTGGCGCGGCGCTTTCCCCTCTACGGCCTGCCGTGAAGTGTCCCTATTGCGGTGAGCTCGAGGATCGGGTGGTCGACAGCCGGCTTTCGCAGGACGGCGAAGCGATTCGGCGACGCCGGGAGTGTCTGCGCTGTAGCCGCCGATTCACCACCTACGAGCGCATCGGCGAGAGCCTGCCGCTGGTGATCAAGAAGGACGGCACCCGCGAGCCCTACGACCGTCAGAAGGTGGTGGCCGGGCTGCGGCGGGCCTGCGTGAAGCGCCCCATCGACGCCAAGCGGATCGAGGGGATCGCGGACGAGGTGGAGCGCGTGCTGCAGGAGAGGGGAGAGACCGAGGTCCCCTCCACGCTGATCGGCGAGATCGTCCTGGAGAAGCTCCGCTCCCTCGACGACGTGGCCTACGTGCGCTTCGCCTCGGTCTATCGCCATTTCGGAAGCATCGACCAGTTCCTCGAGGAACTCTCCCGCCTCCAGGCGAAGAAGAAGTGAACGAGCACGAGCGCTTCATGCGCCTGGCCCTGGCCAGCGCGCGCAAGGGGCTGGGACGGACCAGCCCCAACCCGCCGGTGGGCGCGGTGGTGGTTCGCGACGGTCGGGTGGTCGGCGAGGGGCACCACCAGCGTGCCGGAGGACCCCACGCAGAGATCCTCGCCCTCCGGGCGGCGGGGGAGCTGGCCCGAGGCGCCGACCTCTACGTCACCCTGGAGCCCTGCGACCACCAGGGCAAGACCCCTCCCTGTGCGCCCGCGGTGATCGCCGCCGGCATCGCCCGCGTCTTCGTCGGCACCATCGACCCCAATCCCAAGGTCTCGGGTCGCGGGATCGCCCGGCTGCGTGCGGCAGGGATCCCGGTGGAGGTGGGCGTGGCCGGCGCGGAATGCCGCGCGCTCATCGAGCCCTGGGCCAAATACATCCGCACGAAGGTCCCCTTCGTCCTCGCCAAGGTGGCGGCGACGCTCGACGGACGCATCGCCACCCGCACCGGCGCGTCGCGGTGGATCACGAGCGAGGAGGCGCGCGCGGAAGTCCACGAACTCCGCTCGGTTTACGACGCCGTGCTGGTGGGCTCGGGAACGGTCCGCGCCGACGACCCGCGGCTGACCGCCCGCATCCCGGGAGGTCGGGATCCGGTGCGGGTGGTCCTCGCCAGCCGGCTGGAGATCCCCCCGAGTGCACGCGTTTTCGGCGAGGGGGGCCGCACGCTGGTGGCCTGCGCGCAGGGTTTCGACTCCGCGCGGGCGGACGAGCTGCGCCGTTCCGGTGCGGAGATCGTGGTCTGCCGGCCCGGCCGGGACGGACGCGTGGATCTCGAGGACCTGCTCGTCCGCCTCGGGGAGATGGGGATCGTCAGTCTCCTGGTCGAGGGCGGGGCGCAGGTCTTCTCGGCGTTCCTGGCCGCCGGGCTTCTGGACCGGCTGCTCCTCTACCTGGCGCCGAAGGTCTTCGGGGATGGGCCCGCCTGGGCCTGCGCGCCCGCCGCGGCGACGGTGGAGGAGGCGCTCGGCTTTTCCGTCCGTTCGGTGCGCAGGGTGGGCCCGGACGTCTGCATCGAGCTGGATGCGCGCGGGCGCCAAAGCGGCTAAGAAGGGGGCAGCCATGTTCACGGGGCTCGTCGAGGACGTGGGCCGAATCGAGGCCCTCGAGCGGAAGGGCGAGGGGCTCTGGGCGCGGATCCAGCCCTCGCGCATCGACCCGCGCTCGCTCTCGCATGGCGAGTCGGTGGCGGTGGATGGCTGCTGCCTCACGGTCGTGGAGACCGGGGCGGAGGGCTTCGCGGTGGAGATCTCCCCCGAGACCTTGGCTCGGACCACGATGGGCGGCCTCGGGGTGGGAAGCCGGGTGAATCTGGAGCGCGCCCTGGCGCTGGGGGATCGCCTTGGCGGCCACCTGGTCCTCGGCCACGTGGACGCGGTCGGGACGATCGAGTCGCGCGTTCAAAGGGGCGATTTCGTGGAGGTCTGGTTTCGCGTTCCCCCTTTCCTCGAGCGCTGGCTGGTGGAGAAGGGCTCCGTGGCCGTGGACGGCGTTTCCTTGACGGTGAACCGCCTGCAGGAGGGCCGGTTCTCGGTGATGCTCATCCCCGAGACGCTCGCGTCCACCACGCTGGGAGAAAAGGCGCAAGGGGCTGCGGTGAACCTGGAAGGGGACGTGATCGGCAAGTACGTGGAGCGGCTTCTGCGGCCCCACGCCAGGGAGCAAGGACGATGAACGCCTTCGAGAAGGTCGAGCGGGCCATCGCGGAGATCCGCGCGGGCCGGATGGTGATCCTCGTGGACGACGAGGATCGGGAGAACGAGGGCGACCTCTGCATGGCCGCCGAGCTGGTCACGCCCGAGGCGATCGCCTTCATGGCCCGGGAGGCTCGCGGGCTCATCTGCCTCGCGCTGGAAGAGGAGAAGATCCGCCAGCTGAACCTGCCGATGATGGTGGCGGACAACCAATCGCCCTTCGAGACGGCCTTCACGGTGAGCATCGAGGCCGCGCACGGCGTGACCACGGGGATCTCCGCGCACGACCGCGCGCACACCATCCGGACGGCGGTGCGCAAGGACGCGCGCCCGGAGGACCTGGTTCGGCCGGGCCACGTCTTTCCCCTGCGGGCGCGCAAGGGCGGAGTCCTCGTCCGTAGCGGCCAGACCGAGGGCTCGGTGGATCTCGCCCGGCTGGCGGGACTCGAGCCCGCCGGCGTGATCTGCGAGATCATGAACGACGACGGCACCATGGCCCGCATGCCCGATCTCGAGCGCTTCGCCGAGAAGCACGGCCTGGTGATCGTCTCGATCGCCGACCTGATCCGCTACCGTCTGGAGAAGGAGAAGCTGGTCCAGCGGATCGAGGAGGAGGAGGTCCGGCTGGAGAGCGGGACGTTCCGCGGCATCGTCTATCGCCTGGTGGGGGATCCGCGAACGCACCTGGCGCTGGTCATGGGCGAGGTGGCGGGCGACGAGCCGGTCCTGGTCCGCGTGCAGGCGATGTGCACCATCGGCGACGTCTTCGGCTCCACCGCTTGCCCTTGCGGGCACAACCTCCGCCACTCGCTGGAGCGGATCGCGGCGGAGGGCCGCGGCGCGGTCGTCTATCTGCAAAAGGAACCGGAGGGTGGCGCCTCGCCCCTGCGCTGCGCCCGAATGCGCGAGCCGGACGACGGGCGGCGCAGCACGGGCCCGTTCCGCGACTACGGGCTGGGGGCCCAGATCCTGAGCGACCTGGGCATCCGGCGCCTGCGGGTCTTGACGAATAGCCCGAAGAAGATGATCGGTCTCGAGGGCTATGGCCTGGAGGTGGTGGAGCAGGTGCCCATCCCGGTTGCCAGCGACGAGGCAGACGGGGCATCGGTGGCGACGCTTCGGCCGCGGCTGGTCGTCGGCGGAAAGGACGAGGGCTGATGCGGATCGTTCAAGGGACGCTGGTGGGCACGGGGCTGCGCGTGGCGCTCTGCGTGGCGCGGTTCAACTCCCTCGTCACCGAGAGGCTGGAGCGCGGCGCCGTCGAGGCGCTCTTGCGCCACGGCGTGGCGGAAAGCGACATCGCCATCTACCGCTGCGCGGGGGCCTTCGAACTCGGGCCGCTGGTGCGGCGGGTGGCGCAGAGCGGTCGCCACGACGCGGTCGTTGCCCTGGGCGCCGTGCTGCGCGGCGGCACGCCGCATTTCGATTACGTGGCCCAGGCGTGCACGTCCAGCCTGCGCGAGGTGGCCATGTCCGCGCCCTGTGCGGTGAGCTTCGGCGTGCTGACCTGCGACGACCTCGAGCAGGCCGTCGATCGCGCCGGTGGCAAGGCAGGGAACAAGGGGGAGGAGGCGGCCCTGGCGGCGCTGGAGCAGGCGACGCTCTTCCGGGCCATCGGGGAGGGCGCATGACGGTCTCGCCCCGTCATCTGGGACGACAGCGCGCGGTCCAGGCGCTCTTCGTCCTGGAAAGTCACGATCCGGGCCATCTCGAGGCCGTTCTCGCCGACTTCTGGCAGAGCCTGGACGAGCCGACCCCGCGCGCGGCCGTCCGATTCGCCGAGGAACTGGTGCGCGGTGTGGTCGCTCACCTTTCGAGGCTCGACGAGGCGATCCAGAGGGAGAGCGAGAGCTGGCGGATCGAGAGGATGGCGCGGGTGGATCGGAACGTCCTGCGGCTGGGCGCCTACGAGCTGCTGTACACCGATACGCCGGCGAAGGTGATCATCAATGAAGCGATCGAAGTCGCCAGGACCTTCGGAGCCGAAGGCTCGGCCGCCTTCGTCAACGGCATCCTCGACCGTGTCGCCCGGACGGCCGGGCGACTCTGAGGCAGCCGGCGAGCCGATGCGCGGGACGGCGCCCCGACGCGAGCGGCTCGTCCTGCGGGCGCACGCGCTCGACCTGCATGGATTGGATACCCTCCCGGCGCGGGACCTCCTCGTCTTCGTCGACCCCGACGAGCGGCCGCTGCAGGGGCTTGGCGGGCTGCTGGACTGGCGCCTCTGCGGGGCGCTCACTCGCATCCTGGAGCGCGGCATCTTCGAGGGCCGGGATCGGGAGCAACTCCTCACCGTCGCGTCCGGGCGGGTTCCGGCGGAGCGGATCTTCCTGTACGGAACGGGAGGACGCGATCTGCGCTCGCTTCTCGCGCCGGCGCTGGAGATGGTCGCGCGGGCAGGGGGACGGGAGGTGGCGGTGGCGCCCTTCTCCGAGGACGAGGCGAGCTACGTGGAAGTCGCCGACCAGGTGGCCCGGGCCGCGCACGCGGCCGGGCTGGAAGCTCTCGTTTGCCTCGGGGAGAAGGTGGGCGCGGTGACCAAGGCGCTGGTGGTCGTGGAGGCGCACCACCCCTGGGCGGTTCTCGAAGCCCCCCTCTGACTCATGCCCGCACCAGCTGGCGGTGGCGGCGACGCCGGGAGGGGAGGAGTTGCGCCAGGGCGTTGCGTAGGCGACCGTCGGCGCAGTCGGCCTCGAAGCGCATCCAGAAGAGGGTGGCGCCGAGGAGGACCTCCAGGCCCAGGCCGATCCACCCGCCCATCGCCCCCATCCATCGCTCCACGGCCAAGAGCCACGCCACCGGGAGGGTGACGCTCCACGCCAGGCCCACGCTCATCAGCGCGGGCGCGCGGAGGTCGCCCACGCCCCGCAGCATCCCGCGCGCCACCTGGTTGGGTGCATTGAAGAGATGCACAACCGCGGCGAGGACCACGAGCTTGCCGGCGATGGACTGCACCCAGCCGTCCGAACTCATCTGGCGCGCCAGCGCTGGCCCCAGCAACACGAAGAGCAGGAGGCAGAAGGCCGCCCAGGACGCGGCGAGGACGAGGGCGCTGCGGCCCACCAGCCGAACGCGTCCGCGTTGACCGGCGCCGAGCGCGCGGGCGGCGAGGACGGCTCCGGCCTCGGCGATGGCCTGCGAGGGGATCAGGGAGAGCTGCGCGAGCTGGGCGGCGACCTGGTGGGAGGCCACCTCGAGGGGGCCCGTGCGCGCGATCAGAATGCCGAGGAGTGCGGCGGCGCCCAGCTCGAGGAAATTCTGCGCGCCCGAGGGAAGGCCCTCGCCGAGGATCCTCCATGCCCGGCGAAATGCGCCGCTCCAGTCGAAGTGGACCGAGCGCTGGGCACGGGCCAGGCAGACGACCTCGGTGAGCGCCGCCACCCAGGTCGCCGCGCCGGCGCCCAGGACCCCGAGGCGCAGGCCGTAGAGGAAGACCAGGTCCACGACCAGGTTGACGCCGTTGGCGACGAGGGCGGCGCGCAGGGCGGCATTCGAGTCGCGCGCGCCGTGGCGAGCCTCGCGCAGGACGACGTTGGTCAGAACGAGGGGAGCGGTGGCGAGCCGCACGAGGAAATAGGCGGTCGTCTTGCCTTGGGCACCCTCGGTGGCGAGCAGGCCGAGGAGGGGGGAGAGGAGGTGGCCCACGGCGAAGGTCAGGAGGCCGAGCAGAGGCGCCAGGACGAGTCCGGCGCCGATGACGTCTCCTGCCTCGCGCGCGCGACCCGCGGCCATTTCGCGGGCGACGTGGAGCTTGAGGAGGCGGAGGATGCCGGTGGAGAAGCCCAGCAGGGCGAGGGCGGCGGTTCCGCCGAGGCCGACCGCGGCGAGGTCGGCCGCTCCGATGTGCCCGACGAGGAGGGTGTCGACCAGGGTCATCGCCGCGAAGGAGAGCATGGACGCGGCGATGGGCACCGAGAGGCCGGCCACCTGCCGGAGCTGCCGAGGAGGGAGGCGGAGGGTTCGTGGAAAAAGCGCGTCGTGGGGGTCGAGCCGAGGCCGTGCCACGCTGGGCACAACGGAGCACGGCCTCAAAAATTCCTCGGAAATTCGGACCTTACGCCGCGCGCCTCAGGGCGTGATCCGCTCCATCATCCGCGGGAAGGGGATGGTCTCCCGCACGTGGTGCAGACCGCAGATCCAGGCGACGGTCCGCTCGAGGCCGAGGCCGAATCCGGCGTGGGGAACCGAGCCCCAGCGCCGCAGGTCGAGGTACCACTCGAAGGGCTCCCGAGGGAGGTCGTGCTCCTCGAGCCGCCGGATCAGCGTGTCCAGGTCGTCTTCGCGCTGGCCACCGCCGATGATCTCGCCGTAGCCTTCCGGCGCGAGCACGTCCATCCCGAGGGCGAGGCGTTCGTCGTTCGGATCGCGCTTGAAGTAAAAGGCCTTGGTCTGCGCGGGGAAGCGGTGGACGATCACCGGGCGGTCGAATCGCGAGGCGAGGAGCGTCTCCTCGTCGCCGCCGAAGTCCTCGCCCCAGGGCGTCTCGTTGCCCATCTCGTGCAGGATGCGGATCGCGTCGTCGTAGGTGATGCGGGGGAAGGGCTTCTTCACCGCCTCGAGCTTCGAGACGTCCCGCTCGAGAATTCGTTCGAGGTCGCGCCGGTGCTTGTCGAGGACGCGCTCGACGATGTGGACCAGGAAGTCCTCCGCCAGATCCATGTCCTCGTCGAGCTCCATGAAGGCCACCTCGGGCTCGACCATCCAGAACTCGGTGAGGTGGCGCCGCGTCTTGGACTTCTCGGCGCGGAAGGTGGGGCCGAAGGTGTAGATCTTGCCGTAGGCCATGGCCGCGGCCTCGCCGTAGAGCTGGCCGCTCTGGGTGAGATAGGCGTGGCCCAGGTCGAAGTAGGGGACCTCGAAGAGCGTGGTCGTTCCCTCGCAGGCGGCGGGCGTGAAGATCGGGGCGTCGACGAGGCGGAAGCCGCGCTCGTCGAAGAAGTCGCGGATCGCCTTCACGATGGTATGGCGGACCGCCATGATCACCCGCTGCCGGTTGGAGCGGAGCCAGAGGTGGCGGTGGTCCATGAGGAAGGCCACGCCGTGCTCCTTGCGGCCGATGGGGTAGTCGGGCAGCGCGCGGGAGACGACCTCCATCTCCTTGACGGCCAGCTCGTAGCCGATGGGGGCGCGGGCGTCGGCGCGGACCGTGCCGCGAATCTTGATCGACGACTCCAGGGGAAGATGGTCGGCTTCCTCGAAGATCTCTTCGGGCACGTCCCCCTTGAACATCACGCACTGGATCGTGCCCGTGCCGTCGCGAACCTGCAGAAAGTGCAGCTTGCCGGAGGAGCGCCTCGCCTCCAGCCAGCCGCGCAGCTCCACGTCCTGCCCCTCGTAGCGGGCGATCTCCTCGATCCAGGCTCTCGGATAGCTCATGGAACCCTTCTCCATTCCGGGGTGCGGCGCCCCCTCATAGCAGATCCGCGGCTCTAAGCGCGAATGGGCCGCTTGGCAAGCGGCATGCGGTTGCCCGGACGACCTCCGGCGCGTAGGAAATCCACCCCGCCTCCGGGCGTTCTGGTACTGTGCCCCATTCCGAGGAGCGTCATGAACGAGCGGTACGATCCGGCAGCGATCGAGGCCAAGTGGCAGGAGCGTTGGGAGCGCGAGGGGATCTTCCGCGCGGGCCGTCGCGAGGGAAGTCCGCGCAAGTACATCCTCGAGATGTTCCCGTACCCCTCGGGGGACATGCACATGGGGCACGTCCGCAACTACCTCATCGGCGACGTGCTCACCCGGCTGCACATCGCGCGGGGGTACGACGTGCTCCACCCCATGGGCTGGGACGCCCTGGGCCTTCCGGCGGAGAACGCGGCGATCAAGGACAAGCGCCACCCGGCGGAGCGGACCGCGGAGAACATCCGCCGGTTCAAGGAGGAGATGAAGAGGCTCGGTCTCTCCTACGACTGGACGCGGGAGATCGACACCTCCGATCCCCAGACCTACAAGTGGAGCCAGTGGTTCTTCCTCAAGTTCCGCGAACGGGGCCTGGTCTACCGCCGCAAGGCGCACGTCAACTGGTGCCCCGGCTGCAAGACCGCCATCGCCAACGAGCAGGTCAAGGACGGCCTCTGTGAGCGCTCGGGGGACGTGGTCGAGCGCCGACTGATGCCGGAGTGGGCGATCCGGATCACGAAGTACTCCGAACGCCTGCTGCAGGGCCTCGATCAGCTCACCGAGTGGCCGGAGGAGGTCCGCAAGAAGCAGCGAAACTGGATCGGCAAGAGCGAGGGGGCCACGCTCTTCTTCCAGGTGAAGGACCGGCCCGAGCGCATCGAGGTCTTCACCACGCGGGCAGATACCGTCTTCGGCTGCACCTACGTGGTGGTGGCGCCGGATCACCCGATCCTCGAGTCCATCGTCCCGCCCGAGCGGCGCGATGCGGTGGAAGCCTTCGCCCTCGACCAGGCGCGCAAGGCGGCGCGCAAGCGCCACGACGAGGAGCTGCCCAAGGAGGGAATCGATACGGGCGCGAAGGTGATTCACCCCTTCACCGGCGAGATCCTCCCGGTCTGGGCCGCCAACTTCGTCGTCTCCGACTACGGCACGGGCGCGGTGATGTGCGTACCCGCGCACGACGAGCGGGATTTCGAGTTCGCGCAGGTCTACGGCCTGCCCATCCGCGTGGTGATCCAGCCGGCGGAGGGCGAGCCGCTCGCGGAGCCGCTTTCCGCTGCGTTCACCGAGGACGGCGTGCTGACGGCCAGCGGCCCGTACACGGGGATGCGCTCGGCCGAGGCGCGCGAGGCGATCGCCGGGGCGGCGAAGGAGGGCGGTTTCGGCGGCCCCTCGGTGAGCTACCGCCAGCGCGACTGGGGCATCTCCCGGCAGCGCTACTGGGGCACGCCCATCCCCATCGTCTATTGCGAACGCTGCGATCCGGAGGGCGAGGGGATCTCGGTGCCCTACGAGGATCTGCCGGTGGAGCTACCGCCCATCGACGTGGCCAAGGTGCTGACCGGAACGGGCGAGCCGCCGCTGGCGAAGGTGCCGGAGTTCGTCAACACCACCTGTCCGCGCTGCGGGGGACCGGCGCGGCGGGAGGTGGAGACGATGGATACCTTCGTCGACTCCAGCTGGTACTTCGCCCGCTATCTCGACCCGCACAACGAGGAGCTGCCCTTCCGGCGGGAGCTGGCCGACCAGTGGCTCCCCGTCGACATCTACATCGGCGGGCCCGAGCACTCGACCATGCACCTGCTCTACTTCCGCTTCTGGACCATGGTGATGCAGGAGATGGGGCTCTGCGCCGAGCCCGAGCCGGTGCGGCGGCTCATCAACCAGGGCATCGTCAACGGTCCCGACGGGCGGAAGATGTCCAAGCGTTGGGGCAACGTGGCGGGTGCCCGCGAGATCTGCGAGAAGTACGGCGCCGACGCGGCCCGCACCTTCGTGATGTTCGCCGGCCCGCCGGAAAAGGACATCGACTGGTCCAACGAGAAGGTGGAGGGCTGCGTCCGCTTCTTGCAGCGGATCTGGAAGCTCGCCCACCAGAACCACGCGAGCGCGGCTTTGAAGTACGAGGGGCCCTTCGAGGGCCGGGCGCTGGAGATCCGGCGCGCCGCGCACCGCACGCTCAAGCGCGTCGGTGACGACTACGACCGCCTCTCGATGAATACCGCCGTCGCGCGGATGATGGAGCTGGTGAATTTCCTGCTCCCCATCGAGGCGGAAAACGACGCGGAGCGGGCGGCCCTGGCGGAGGCGGTGCGGCTTCTGGCGGCGATGATCGCGCCGGTGGCCCCGCACATCGCCGAGGAGATCTCCGAGGCCTATGGCGCCGAAAGGTCGCTTCTCGATCAGGGCTGGCCGACTCCGGACCCCGCGCTCCTCGTCGAGGAGCGTCGCCGGTACGTGATCCAGGTCAACGGAAAGCTGCGCGGCGAGGTGGAGGTGCCGGCGGATGCGGGCGAGGCGGAGGTCCGAGAGGTCGCCGAGCGTGACGACAAGATCCGGCCCCACCTCGAGGGCAAGACCATCCGCAAGGTGGTCTTCGTCCCCAACCGGTTGATGAACTTCGTGGTGAGCTGAGGATGGAACGCCGGGCGCTCGCGCTGGCGCTGTTGCTTTCCGCCTGCGGCTATCGGTTCTCGGTGGGGGAGGCCGTCCTGCCCGAAGGCATCGAGGCGGCCTACGTCCCCGTCTTCGAGAACCGCTCCGGGGAGCCCGAGGCCGGTGCGATCTTCGCCGAGGCGCTGGCCCATGCCCTGGCGCGATCGGGGAGGGCGGCCGGCCCCTCGGCGCCGGCGCGCATCGAGGGCGAGGTGGTCTCGCTGATCGCGTCGCCTGTAGCGACGCAAAGCGATGGGCGGGGAGTCGGGGTCTACCGGCTGCGCGCGAGGATTCGGCTCCGCCTCGTACGGGACGGCGCACTCCTCTGCAGCCGGGAAATGGAAGAAGGGGAGGACTACCTCCCCTCCAGGACCCTCCTGGAACTCGACGCCTCCCGCCGCCAGGCGGTCAGGAGGCTCGCGTCCCGGATGATGGATCGGGCGGTGGGTGTGCTCGCTACTGGCTGCCGGCCGCCTTCGCAGCCACCGCTCGCGCGAGCCGGCTGATCTTCCGGCGCGCGGTATTGGCCTTCAGCACGCCCTTGCTGTGGGCCTTGTCGATGGTGCGCGTGGCCGCGCGCAAGAGCTCCTGCGCCGCCTGGACGTCGTTCTGTTCCAGCGCCTTGCGGACCTTCTTCACCGCAGTCCGCACCGTGGAGCGGATCGCTCGGTTGCGCTGACGCCTCTTCTCGGCCTGACGAGCACGCTTCTCAGCAGAACGAGTATTTGCCACTTTTCTCTCACTCCTTGGAGGGCGGCCCATTTAGCAGGGCGCAAGCCACGATGTCAAGGCGCGCGCCCGAACGGGCGCTCGCCTCTCTCTTCAAATGTCCAGCTGTGGATCGCCGAGGCGGGTTTTTCAAGGATTTTCGCCGCTTACGCCGTGCACCAGGCTGCAGCATCGCGCCGTTCGGGCCCCTCGGCGACCGAAACGGGCCCTTCGGGCGGACATTCTCACAAAGAACCCACAGGCGCTGTGGGGAATCCACTCAACCCGATTTCACCTCCTGCCAGATCGCTTCGAGCCGCTCGATCTCCGCCGGCGCGCCAGGCGGATGCCCCTCCTGGCGCAGCTTCTCCTCCAGCTTGTGGAAGCGCTCCTCGAAGCGGCGGAGCGCCGCCCGGAGCGCATCCTCCGGCGGAACCCGCAGATGCCGGGCGAGGTTGGCCACGGAGAAGAGGACGTCGCCCAACTCGCGGAAGACGGCCTCACGATCGCCTTCGGCGATGGCGCGGTCGAGTTCGGCGAGCTCCTCGTCGATCTTGGCGCGCGGCCCCTCGGCATCCGGCCAGTCGAAGCCGATCCGCGAGGCCTTTTCCCCGGTCCGCTCCGCGCGCAGGAGGGCGGGAGCCTGGCGCGGGATCCCGTCCAGGACGGAGCCCGGCCGACCCTTCTTCTTCGTTCGCTCCTCGGCCTTGAGCCTCGCCCAGTTCTTCTCCACTTCCGCGGCATCGCGGGCTTCGGCCTCACCGAAGACGTGCGGGTGGCGATGGATCAGCTTGTCGGAGATCGCGTCGGCCACGTCGGCGAAATCCCATCGCCCCTCTTCGCGTGCGATCTCGGCGTGGAAGACGATTTGGAGGAGGAGATCGCCGAGCTCCTCGCAGTGCTCCCGCGAATCGCCCGCATCCATCGCCTCCAGGACCTCGTAGGCCTCCTCGATGAGGTAGGGCTTGAGGCTGTCGAGGGTCTGCTCGCGGTCCCAGGGACAACCGCCCGGGCCTCGCAGCCGCGCCATGATCGCCACCAGCCTTCGGATGGCCTCGGCGCTGCGCTGCTGGAGCCTTTCGATCGCTACGGAATTTTGCGTTTCCTGACTCACGATATCCTCGTCGAAGAAGTGGACAGCTTGTCTTCGATGTGGGAGAGAAGGCCCACGACGTTCGGGGTACCCTCCTTATCGCATGCGGCAGACCCTCGTTTTGACGACGATCGGCTTGCTGGCAAGCCTTCCTGCCCTGGGCCTGGAGGCGCCGAGCGAGCGCGAGCGGGCGCTCGACTCCGCCTGGACGGCGTGGAAGGAGGCCGCGCACCGCGGTGATCCGCTCGGGCTCCGCAACGCGGAAGAAGAGGTCCTCTTCGCCATGCGGGAGCTCGACCTCGCCGAGAGCGAGCCGCTGGCCAGCGCGGTCGTCGTGGAGGCTCGGCGGCGCCTCGCCGCCTCCGACCCCTCCGCCGCGAGGATGGCGGAGTTCGCGGTCCGGCTCGCGCCCTCGCTGCCGCAGGCGCACTGGGTTCTCGCGCGCGCGCGCTTCGCCACGGCTCCCCTCTCCGTCGGCGCCTGGGTAGGGCCGGCGGTCGACGCCATCACCGCGCACCTGCGGAGCGACCGGCACGCGCGGCCGCTGCTGGGCAACCTCGCGCTCGCCCTGGCCGCCGGATTTCTGGTCGCCGGGCTCCTGGCCGCTGCGGCGGCGACCTACCGGCACGTGCGCTGCTTCGCGCACGACCTGCACCATCGGCTTCCCGGGCGACCCCATCCCGCGCTGGCGGCGGCGCTCGTCGTCGGAGCGGCGACGCTGCTCTTCGCCTGGCTCGGCGGTCCGATCGTCTGGATCGGCCTTCTGGCGCTGCTCTTCTCCCCATATCTCGGACGCCAGGAGCGGTGGGCCCTGGCCGCCTTTCTCGGCCTCGCCGGGCTGGCGCAGCCCTACTTCGCCTGGGTGGAAAAGCGCTCGGGCTGGGGCGACTCGACGGCAGCGCTTCTCGACGCGGTGGACGCGCGCGGGGATTTTTCCCGGGTGGCGGAACTTCGCGAGCGGGCATCGGCGGCCGACGCACCGCCGGAGGTGCTCTTCGCCCTGGCCCGCTACGAGAAGAGGATGGGGCGCATCGAGGAGGCGCGCGCCCTTTACGACCGGATCCTCGCGCTTCGGCCGAGCTGGCCCGCCGCCATGGTCAACCGGGCCAATCTTCACTTCGCGAGCGGGGAATTCGAGAAGGCTCGTTCGCTCTACGAGCGGGCGACGCAGATCGAGCCGGAGCTCGCCGAGGCGTGGTTCGGGCTGTCGCGCGTGCACTACCGCAGCGTCCGCATCGCCGAGGGCCAGGCGGCGCGCGACCGCGCACTCGAGCTGGCGCCCCATCTCGCGGAGCGCTACAACGCGGGAGAAGAGGACGCGCAGCGCACGCACCGGTACCTGGTCGACGTGGGGCTTTCTTCCGAGGATCTGGTCGAGCTCGCCGAGGGGGAGGCATCGATCGCGGCCGCCGGCGCGGCGCTGCTCTGGGGGAGGGTGCCGGCCTCGGTGGTCCCGGTCGTGGGCGCGGCCGCCGGCGCGCTGGTCCTGCTCGGCGGGCTTTTCGTTCCGGCCGCGCGGCGCAGTCGGGCCTGCCCTCGCTGCGGCTCGCCCATCTGCCCGCGGTGCGAGCGGGGACTTCCGCCGGCCGAGACTTGTTCGCCGTGCACCTCGGTCTTTTCCCGGCAGCGGGGCCTCGACCCTGCCATCCGCAACCGCAAGGAGGTGCAGGTCGCCCGCTACCAGCGTCGTCGCCACCTGGCCATCCGGATCGGAGCGCCGGTGGGCGCGGGCCCTTTGCTTTCGGGGCGGACCGCCGTCGGAATCGTGCTGGTCACTCTGATCGTGGCGGCGATCCTAGGGGGGATCGGCGGTCCCCATCCTCCGATCTTCGGCGCCTGGCCACCGAGCCTGCGCGCCGCCTTCTCCATCCCCCTCGTGATCGCCGTCGTCGCTTCGTATGTCTCGAGCGCGCGCGAGGAGGGGTGACGTGGCGCTGACGGGCACGCTGCAGGATTTCGGCATCACCGACATCTTCCAGCTCATCGGCCAGCAGGGGAAGAGCGGTGTCCTTCACCTGCGCAGCGAGGACGGGGAGGAGGTCCACATCTCCTTTCACAACGGCGCGGTGGTCGGGGCCGAGCACGTCGGTCGTCGTCACCGCGAGCTTCTGGGCCGCATGCTGGTTCGCGCGCGGCTCATCACGGAGAAGGATCTGTCCCGGGCGCTCGAGACGCAGAAGCGGACCCTCCGTCGCCTGGGCGACATTCTGGTCGAGGAGGGCGTCATCACCCGCGAGGTGCTGCGGGAGATGACGCAGCTGCAGGTGACGGAGACGCTCGCCTCCCTTTTCCACTGGAAGCGCGGGACCTACGAATTCGAAGCGCGCGACGTGGTCTGGGACGAAAACAGCGTCACACCGCTGCGGAGCGAGGCCGTCCTCATGGAAGGCGTCCGCATGGTGGACGAATGGCCCATCGTGCGCCGGATCATCACCAGCCCGAAAAATACCTTCGTCGTCCTGCGGGAGCTGCCGCCGCCGGAGGAGAGCGCCGGGGAGGTGGACGACTTCAGCTTCGACGACGAGGATGGGGGCATCAGCGCGGCCGAGCGGCGGGTGATGGAGCTGATCGAGCCGGGCCGCACGGTCGAGGAGCTGGTGGATCTCTCCCGCCTGGGCACCTTCGAAACATGGAAGGCGCTCGCCACCCTGGTGGAGCAGGGCTACATCCGTCAGCTGACCCCCTCGGCCGCCGAGCGGGAGGAGGGCCAGGGCCGAAAGCTCATCGGCTGGCTCGGCCGGAGGCTCGTCGCCCTCGTCTACGGCGCCGTGGTACTCGTCCTCCTTTTGGGGATCGCGGCCGTGGCGCGCAGCGGGATGAAGGGTCCGTCCACCGCCCTGGCCGAGATCCGGGCCGGTGCGGAGGCGACGCGGATGGAGCGCGCGCGCTTCGCGGTCGAGGTCTTCCGGCGGATCGAGGGGAGGCTTCCCTTTTCCCTTGCAGAACTGGTGGCCGTCGGGCTGATCTCGGAAGGGGACGCGGCGAGGCTACGGCACAAAGAGGCGGACCTCGTTGTTGTTCCACTGTCCATCCGGGATGCAGAGGAGAAGGAAGCGCCTTGACCGAGATCACCAGCCGAGTGGAATTCGACGATCCCCGGCTCGCCCAGGCGCTCGCCGGGGTGCAGAACGAGAATCTTCGCCTCCTCGAGAAGACCGCGGGCGTGCGCATCAGTCACCGCGGCACCCAGGTGACGGTCCAGGGCGAGGAAGAGCAGGCGCGGCTGGCGGAAAAGGTGCTCCGGGAGCTCTACGACCTGCTTCGGGCAGGCTATCCGCTCTACCCGGAGGACGTGGAGCAGGCCGCCCGGGTCCTCTCCGAGCGATCGGACGCCTCGCTCCGGGAGATCTTCCTCGACACCATTCTCGTCTCCGGTCGCAACCGCGTCATCGCGCCCAAGGGCCTGGGGCAGAAGCGCTACATCGACGCCATTCGCACCCATGACATCGTCTTCGGGATCGGGCCCGCGGGAACGGGAAAGACCTACCTGGCGATGGCCATGGCCGTGGCGGCGCTGCTCGAACACAAGGTCAAACGCATCGTGCTGTGCCGGCCGGCCGTGGAGGCCGGAGAGAAGCTGGGCTTTCTGCCCGGCGACATCGCCGAGAAGGTCAATCCCTACTTGCGTCCGCTCTACGACGCCCTGCACGACATGATGGACTTCGAGAAGGCGCGCGCGCTCATCGACAAGGGTGCCATCGAGGTGGCGCCGCTCGCCTTCATGCGGGGTCGCACGCTCAACGATTCCTTCGTCATCCTCGACGAGGCCCAGAACACCACGCCGGAGCAGATGAAGATGTTTCTGACGCGGCTGGGCTTCGGCTCGAAGGCGGTGATCACGGGCGACGTGACGCAGATCGACCTGCCTCAGGGGAAGGCGTCCGGGCTGGTCCACGCCCGCGAGGTCCTCGCCGAGGTGGAAGGCATTCGCTTCTGCACCTTCACCGAGTCCGACGTGGTCCGCCATCCCCTGGTGCAGCGGGTGGTTCTGGCTTACGAGGCCTGGGAGGCACGCCATTCGGCGGGCCGGGGAAACGGCCGGGCCGAAAGCGGCCGCGATTGACCCCTCGCAGATCGCCTGAAAGGATCGGCGGGTGGAGGCGAGGCGACAGCTCTCCAATCGGCTCGTCGGATTCTTGGCGGTGGCGGCCGTGGCGGTGGCCGCGGCGGTCGCCGTCGCGCCCGGGCCGATCTTCGAGCGAATTCCCTACGACGCCTCCGATCTGGGCGAGATCGCGACTCATACCGTCAAGGCCAGCCGCGACCTCGACGTCCTCGACGAGCCCACCACGCGCCGCATGCGCGAGGAGGCGGTGGCCTCCGTCCGCGCGGTCTACGTCCACGACGCCGGCCTGATCGATTCCGTCAAGGGGCGGATCCGCTCCGGTTTCGAGTTCGCCCGCCGCATCCTCGAGGAGGCGGGGGAAGAAGAGGGACTCGCCGCGCTGGAAGCGCAGCGCGAGACGCTGGAGAACCTGCTCGGCGCGCGGCTGGAGAACCGCGAGCTCGAGGCCCTGGCGAGGGCGGGATTCGCCCGTGAGATCGAGGAAGGCGTGGTGGCGATGGCCACACAGGCGATGCGCGAGCTGATCGTCTCCGACCGGGAGGAGCTCGCCCAGCACCGCAGCCGGGGCATCGCCATCCGGCGGGGGAGCGGCGATCGCGTCGTGACCGAGATCCTCTCCGACGTGGAGGGGATCCGCGATCTGGCCACGGTCCGGGCCCAGCTCGGCGTCTCGGTGGAACTCGCCTCCCAGCCTCGCCCGGTGCGGCAGGCCGCGCTCGAGCTGGCGCGCCGCCAGATCCGCTCGAACCTCAAGTACGACCCCGCCCTGACCCAGGAGCGTCGCGAGGCTGCGGCCGCAGCGGTCAAGCCGGTGGTCATCCAGTTGCGCAAGGGCGAGACCATCGTCGCCGCCGGCGAGCGCATCGAGGAGCGCCACCTGGTCGTCTTCCGCGCGCTGGAGGCGCAGGCCGGCTCGGCGCGGATCGCCCTCTCGCTCGTCGGCGGCGCGATCACCGCCTCGCTTTTGGTGGTGGGGCTGGGACGGCTGCTGCGCCGCGGACGGCGGCCCTGTATGCGAAGGAGTCTCGACGTGGCGGTGGTGGGGCTCCTCGCGGTCGGCACCATCCTCGGGGCCGATGTCTGGTTCGAGAGCGCGGCGGCGATGCGGGAGAGCGTGCCGCAGATCCCCTTCGCCGCCTGGACGCATCTCTTCCCCTTCGCGGCGATCCCGCTGGTCCTGCGGATGACGCTCGGGGCGGAGGTCGCCGTCCTCTTCGCGGTGGGCGTTTCGCTTCTGGTCGGGCTGACCACCGGCGGATCGCTGGCCACCGCCTTCGTCGGCATCGTCGGCTCCCTTTTCGTCTGCGCGCGCGCCGGCGAGATCCGGGAGCGGGCAGGGTTCTTCGCCGCGGGCGCGACCGCGGGCCTGGTCCAGGCGGTGGCGGTCGTCGGCCTGGGAATCTCCGCGGGGGAGCTCTTGCCGTGGGAGACGCTGAGCTCGGCGGCAGCGGCCTTCGTCGGCGGCGCCGTCCTCCTGCCGGTGGTCTCGATGGCGCTGCTCTTCGTCCTCGAGTCGGGCCTGGGCTACCTGACGGACCTGCGCCTGGTGGAGCTGTCGAGCCTGAACCATCCGGCGCTCAAGGAGCTGATCGTTCAGGCGCCCGGCACCTACCACCACTCGATCATCGTGGGGACGCTGGTCGAGGCGGCCGCGGAGGCCATCGGCGCAAACCCCCTGCTGGCCAAGGTCTGCGCCTACTACCACGACCTGGGGAAGGGGAAGAATCCGCTCTACTTCGCGGAAAACCAGCGGGGCGTCAATCCGCACGACTCGCTCGACCCCGAGGAATCCGCGCGGATCGTCATCCGGCACGTCGAGGACGGGCTGACGATCGCGAAGAAATACAAGTTGCCGAAGCTGGTGGCCGATGCCATCCCCCAGCATCACGGCACGCGCCTGGTGGCCTACTTCTACCACCGGGCATTGCGGCAGCAGGATGGCAAGGAGGACGCGCCCCCGGTCGATGCCGACCGCTTCCGCTATCCCGGGCCGCGGCCGCAGCATCGCGAGCACGCTTTGATCATGCTCGCCGACTCGGTGGAGGCGGCCTCTCGCACCCTGGTCGATCCCACTCCGGAGCGGATCGCGCAGCTGGTACGCAAGCTGGTGCAGGGGATCGTCCTCGAGGGACAGCTCGACGAATGCCCGCTCACGCTCGAGGACCTGTCGAAGATCGAAAAGAGCTTCTGTAGGACGCTGGAAGCGATCTACCATTCGCGTCCGAGTTATCCGGCGGGCGTGAAGGATCCGGCCGCCCACGAGGGGGGGCACGAGGCGCCTGTCGTCAGCCTGCGACGATGAAATGTCGGCGCGCGTCTTCATCAACGTGGAGCATCCGCGCGGAGCCTACGCCGCGCGCGTCCTGCGCACCCGGGCGCGGGAATTTCTCTCCAAGCTCGGGCTCGACGCGGAGCTGTCCATCCTCCTGACGACCGACGAGGCGATCCGTCGCCTCAACCGGGATTTTCGGGGCATCGATCGCGCCACCGACGTGCTTTCCTTCCCCGCGGGAGATCCCCTTCCGGGGCAGGCGCCCTTTCTCGGGGACTTGGCCATCTCGCTGGATACGGCGCGGCGCCGCGCTCGAGAGGATGGTCGGCCGCTGTCCCGGGAGCTCGCCCGCTACCTCGCCCATGGCCTGCTGCACCTTCTGGGCTACGACCACGAGGTCTCGGAGCAGGAGGCCCGGCGCATGGCGGAGATGGAGGCATCCCTTCTCGGGGAAGAGGGGATGCTGGGAGGAGAAGGATGACGGAACGATTTCCGGTGGATTACGACGCAGAGGCCGTCTACGTGGACGGGGCCTGGCTGAGCCGCGACGACCTGGCCACGCGGATCCGCTCCCTTCTCGAGCAGGGGGAGTATCGGATCTCCCGTCTCTCCGCCGCGCTGGAGCAGCTCGACGTCGAGATCGCGCAGGCCAGGGTGCTGGCGTTTCGGGTTGCGCCCGCGCTGGCCGAGGCGCTCGAGGTCGAGGCCGAGCGGCGGGGCTGCACCCCGCAGGCCCTGCTGCGCGAGGCCCTCGTGCGCCACCTCCGGCAACGGGCGGTCGACGGGGCGGCCGGCGAGAACGAAGAAGAGATGGACGGACGCTGGTTCGAAGGATAGAAGGCCGCCGGTTGTTCCGAAGGGAAAAGGAAAGCGGAGATGAACCAGGTCAAGGAAAGGATCGAGAACCTCGACGAGCGACTGGAGTCGCTCAGGAGGAGTCTTTGACGTCGACACCAGGCGACGTCGTTCCCAGGAGATCGAGGCGATGAGTCTCGAGCCCGGATTCTGGGACGACCAGCTTAGGGCCCAGGCGCTCAACAAGGAAAAGGCGCAGGCGGATGGGGTGGTCTCCTCGTGGGAGAAGCCCCGCCGCGAGCTCGATGACGCCAGGGCCTTGCTCGAGCTCGCCGAGGAGGAGGGCGACGAGGAGACGGCCCGCGAGGTGGAGCAGAACCTCGACGCCATCGAGGCGGCGGTCCGCGACCTCGAGCTTCGCGCCATGCTCTCCGGCCCGCAGGATCGGTGCGACGCCATCCTGGAGATCAACTCCGGGGCGGGCGGGACCGAGTCCATGGACTGGGCGGCCATGCTCATGCGCATGTACACCCGGTACGCCCAGGAGCGGGGCTGGGAGGTGGAGATCGCCGACTACAATCCGGGCGAAGAGGCCGGTATCAAGAGCGCGTCGCTGATCATCCGCGGAGAATACGCCTACGGCTTTCTCAAGGCGGAGGCGGGCGTGCACAGGCTCGTGCGCATCTCTCCCTTCGACGCGCAGGCCCGCCGGCAGACCTCCTTCGCCAGCGTCTTCGTCTACCCCGACGTCGAGGACGACATCGAGGTCAAGATCGACGAGAAGGACGTGCGGGTGGACGTCTTCCGCGCCTCGGGCGCTGGCGGCCAGAAGGTCAACAAGACCTCCTCGGCGGTCCGGCTGACCCACATCCCCACCGGCATCGTCGTCTCGGTGCAGAACGAGCGCTCCCAGCACCGCAACCGCGACCTGGCGTGGAAGATCCTCCGGGCGCGCCTCTACGAGCTCGAGCTGCAGAAGCGAAACGCCGAGAAGCAGGCGCTCGAGGCGTCGAAGGCGGATATCTCCTGGGGGAACCAGATCCGGTCCTACGTGATGGCCCCCTACCGCCTGGTCAAGGATCTGCGGACGGGCGAGGAGACCTCGCAGGTCGACAAGGTGCTGGACGGCGAGATCCAGCCCTTCCTCGAGGCCTATCTGCTCGGCAAGAAGAACCCCAAGCTGGCCGCGGCCGAGACCGCGTAAGCTTTCATTCGGCGGGCTCCCGTCCCGCGCCGGGCGGCTTTTCCCGGGGCGGGAGCCCAAAGGCCGTGCGCAAGAGGAGGTCGCCCGGCTCGAAGCCGACGAGCGGTGCCTTGCCGAGCAGTTCGTTCACTTCGTCGGGGGAAACCGTATTGGCGCTGACCACCATCGCGGGCACGGGGCGCCGGGCGATGCTCTTCGCCTCCAGCGGCTCGCCTGCGCGGATGGGGCGGGTGACGATCACCACCTGGTACTGCTGATAGTCCCCCGCGAGCTCGCGCGCGCGCTTCTGCGTGGCGACCCAGGAGACGAAGCCGCCCACCATCCCCGCCATGGGCAGGCCGATGAGAAAGCCGACGATCATCCCCTTCGTGATCTCGGGGAAGGAAATCTTCGAGGTGGCCACGGCGCGCACCTTATTGGGCCCGACGCCTGGAGATCAACGCCTGTACGCTTCTTGACCGGCCGCGCGCCGAAAACGTAGTGTCCGCGCTTTCGAAGGAGTACGAGGATGAGCGACGTTCGAGAGGCCCCTTCGGTATCGAGCCTGGAAGGCCAGAGGCAGAAGCGGCTGGAGAAGGCCCAGCTCCTTCGTGAGCGTGGAATCGATCCGTGGGGGAACGGCCGGCGCGTGCAGCACGTCTCCGCGGAGCTGCATCGGCGCTTCGAGGGCCAGTCCGCCGAGGAGGTCGAAAAGGATCCCACCGTCTTCTCCGTGGCCGGCCGGGTCATGATGGTCCGGACCTTCGGGAAGATGGCCTTCCTCGTCATTCGCGATCGCGGAGGCGACCTGCAGATCCAGCTCCGGAAGGACCGGCTCGGCGAGGAGGGCTTTGGCTTGCTCAAGCTCCTCGACCTGGGCGACTGGATCGGCGCCTCCGGTCGGGCCATTCGCACGCGCACCGGCGAGCTGACCATCGCCGCCGACGAGTGGACCATCCTCACCAAGGCGTTGCGCCCCCTTCCCGAGAAGTGGCACGGCCTCGAGGACGTGGAGACGCGCTACCGCCAGCGCTATCTCGACCTGGCCACCAACCTCGACGTCCGGGAGGTCTTCCGCAAGCGCTCGCGCCTCGTCCGCTTCATCCGACGCTTCCTCGACGAGCGGGATTTCCTCGAGGTGGAGACGCCGATGATGCACCCGCTCGTCTCCGGGGCGAACGCGCGTCCCTTCGTCACGCACCACAACGCCCTGGACATGGACCTCTACCTGCGCATCGCGCCCGAGCTCTACCTCAAGCGGTTGGTGGTCGGGGGTTTCGAGCGGGTCTACGAGATCAACCGCAACTTCCGCAACGAGGGGATCTCCACCCGCCACAACCCCGAGTTCACCATGCTCGAGTTCTACATGGCGCACGCCACCTACGAGGACCTGATGGACCTCACCGAGGAGATGCTCCGGGAGGCGGCGCTGGAGGTCTGCGGCACCACGAAGATCACCTACCAGGGGCACGAGATCGACTTCGGCGGCCGGTGGCCCCGGATCAGCATGGCCGAGGCGGTCCTCGAGGCGACCGAGGGGAAGCTGACGGAAGGAGACCTGCACGACCCCGAGAAGCTCCGGCGGGTCCTCGAGGAGAGCCTGCGCGGCGAGGACGTGGACGAGCAGGCCATCGAGCAGATGACCGTGGGCGAGCTTCTGGGCGCCCTCTTCGAGGAGCACGCCGAGCACCGCCTGGTGCGCCCGACCTTCGTCACCCAGTTCCCGATCGAGCTCAGCCCGCTGGCGCGCCGCAACGACCGGGATCCCACCCTCACCGATCGCTTCGAGCTCTACGTGGCGGGGCACGAAATTGCCAACGCCTTCTCGGAGTTGAACGACCCGATCGATCAGGAGCAGCGGTTCATCCAGCAGGTCGAGGCCAAGCGCCGCGGCGCCGAGGAAACCATGGATCACGACGCCGACTACATCGTCGCCCTGGAGCACGGCATGCCGCCGACGGCGGGGGAGGGGATCGGCATCGACCGGCTGGCCATGCTGTTGACCGACTCTCCCTCGATCCGGGACGTGATCCTCTTCCCCCTTCTTCGGCCGAAGGCCTGAGGAGCCCCGCGGTTGCGAGCTTCGATCGAGCCCCGAGATAGCCGGGTCGAGAGCCTGGCGGAAAGGCCACCCGCCCGGCCGATCGTCTTCTCCCCGGGCGGTTGGATGCTGGCCACCGCCTTTCTCGTGGGAGCGCTCGTCGCGCAGGGGGCGACGCGTCTTCTCCTCGCCAACCAGGTCGGCATGCGCGCGGCAAGCGCCGACGTCCTCGGCATCCTGGCGGGGGTGACGCTGGCGCTCCTCGGCGGTGCGGTGGTCTCGGTGGTCACGCGGCGAGTGGGCTTTCTCGAGCTCAGCGCGGCATTCGCCCTCGCCATCGCCGCGGGCTACGGCATGCTCGCCCACGAGGCGACGGCCGCCTTCTTCGACCTGGCGCCCGACGGGGCGCGTTTCCTCGCGCCGCTCTTCTTCGCCGGTGCGCTCTTCCTCTTGGCCACCATCGGCTCGACCCTGGCCTTCATGCTCGGCGCCGGGCGCGGCCTCGACCCGGGCTTCGGCTGGGAGCTTCAGGTGGCGAAAAGCCACCTCCGCCTCTCTCGGCAGCTTTTGCTGGGCATCGCGCTCCTCGTCCCCGGCATCTTTCCCGGCGCGGTCGTCCTGGCTCTGCTGCTTCGGCGCCAGCGCCGCTCGCCCACGCTGGTGATGACCGTCCTCTCCATCGGCGGGGTCGCGGTGGGCGTGATGGCGCTTTGCGTGGTGCTCTCGGTGATGAGCGGTTTCGAGATCGACCTCAAGCGGAAGATCCTCGGAACCAACGCCCACGCTGTGGTGCTCAAGTACGGCGTCTTCGAGGACTGGGAGGAGGCGTCGAAGGTGGCGGCCGGAACCGACGGCGTCCTCGGCGTCACCCCCTTCATCCTCCAGGAGGTGATGATCACCGCGGAGAGCAACCTGACCGGCGCTCTGCTCAAGGGGATCGACCCGGCCACGGTGGGCGACGTGACCGAGCTGCCGCGCGAGATCGTCGAGGGCAGCCTGGAGTATCTGGTGCGGCCCGAGGAGATCCCGGTGCGGGGCGAGGAGCCCAACCGCCTCCCGGGCATCGTGGTGGGGCGCGAGCTCGCCCGGCAGCTGCGCATCTTCGTCGGCGATCCGGTTACGGTGGTCTCGCCGCTCGGCGGCGACCTGGGGCCGATGGGGCCGCAACCGCGCAGCATGCAGTTCCGTCTGGCCGGCGTCTTCTACTCGGGGATGTACGAGTACGACTCCAAATTCGCCTACGTGGCGCTCGATCGCGCCCAGGCCTTTTTCAAGATGGGCAGCTCCGTGACGGGCCTGGAGCTCAAGGTCGCCGACATCGACGACGCTCGCCGCATCTCCCGGCAGGTCCTCGGCAAGCTCGAAGGCTATCCCTTCCGTGTCAAGGATTGGGGCGAGATGAACCGCAACCTCTTCTCCGCGCTCAAGCTGGAGAAGGTCGTGATGGCGGTGATCCTCACCTTCATCATCCTGGTCGCCTGCTTCAACATCCTCTCCACCCTGGTGATGCTCGTGCTGGAGAAGGGGAAGGAGATCTCCATCCTCAAGTCGATGGGCGCGCGGGACAGCCAGGTGATGAAGGTCTTCGTGCTGGAGGGGCTGGTCATCGGAGGGATCGGCACGCTGGTGGGGCTGGCGCTCGGGCTCCTGCTCTGCGGTGCGATCTCCGTTTTCCCCATCCCCCTGGACCCCGAGGTGTATTACATCTCTCATCTCCCGGTGAAGATCGACCTGGTGGACTTCGGCCTGGTGGGGCTTTCCGCCATCCTCCTCGCTTACTTGGCCACCATCTTCCCCGCGCTCTACGCGGCGCGGATGCGGCCGGTGGAGGGCCTGCGCAATGACTGAGGCCAGGGCACCTCTCCTCGAGGCGAGGGCGCTGCGCAAGGACTACTGGCTGCCGGGAAAGGGGAGGATCGAGGTCCTGCGTGGACTCGACCTGGCGCTGCACGAGGGCGAGGTGGTGGCGCTCCTCGGCAAGTCCGGCGCCGGAAAGAGCACGCTCCTGCACGTCCTCGGCACTTTGGACGAGCCCAGCGCAGGGGAGGTCTTCTTCGAGGGGGAGCCGCTCTTTGGGCGGGACGAGGCGGAGCTGGCGCGGTTTCGCAACCACACCATCGGCTTCGTCTTCCAGTCCCATCACCTGCTGCCGGATTTCTCCGCGCTGGAGAACACGATGATGCCGCTCCTCGTCCGCCGGGAAGAAAGGCGGCGGGCGGAGCGCGCAGCGCGCGAGATCCTGGAGCGGGTGGGGCTCGGTCATCGACTCGACCACCGGCCGGGCGAGCTTTCCGGCGGCGAGCAGCAGCGCGTCGCCCTGGCGCGCGCCCTGGCCACGCGGCCGCGGATCCTCCTGGCCGACGAACCCACCGGCAACCTCGACCCGAAGACGGGGAAGGAGGTCCAGGACCTGCTCCTCGAGCTGAACCGCGAACTCGGGATCACCGCGCTCGTGGTCACGCACAACGAGAGCCTGGCTCGCGACTTTCCCCGGCGCCTCTACATGGAGGGCGGGCGGATCGTCGAGCGCTCAGCCCTCTGAGGTGGAGGCGGCCAGGCGCTGCAGACGCGTCGGAGGCGCCGGGTGGGCGTCGAGGACGGCGCGCGCGGTTCGCTCGCGGATCGCGGGGGCGTAACTGCCCTCGAGCAGGGCTTCCGCCGCCCGCTGGGATCCGGGCAGTCGGCCCAGGCCCGGCCCCGGCCCCCCGCGCCAGCCTCCGCGGGCATTCGCCTCCAGGCAGAGCACGACTGCTTCGGCGAGGGAAGGGTCGGCCTCCAGCAGAGCCGGGACGTCGACCGCCTCGAGGAGGGGCACCGCCGCCCAGGCGCGGTCGAGGGGATCGCTCACCTCCGCCGCGCTTCGCAGAAGCTTCGCGGCCTCTTCGGCGCCGAGCTTCGGGCCGAGGGCGCGGACCCATTCCTCGATGGCGAGGGCGCGGCCGACATCCGGCGCCGCCTCGACGATGCCGGAAAGCCATCGCCCCGCGTCGGGGAGGGCGGCCGCGGCCCGGGCGGCGAGGGGAGCGCCTAGGGCCGAGAGCGCGGCGCGCAACAGCAGCGGCCCGCGCGCCGAGAGGGGAGACAGCGAGAGGAGGGCCAGCGCTGCCAGGGCCGGTTCCCGGGTCGGCGCCGTCGCCAGAAGCTCGCTCGCGGTCGAACCGAGTCCCTCGGAATCCAGCCCTCCCCGCGCCGAGATCGCTTCCGCCAGGCGGATGGCGTCCGCGGGGGCGAGGCCGCGCAAGGCCTCGGCCAGCTCGTCGACCCGCCGGCGTCGAGCGGAGTGCAGCACCGCCTGCACGCGGCGGGAGATGCCGGGCGCGGAAGGCAGGCGACCGTGCAGGCGGCGCGCGAACTCGCGCGCCGCCGCGGCGTCCTCGTCGCGCTCCTCCGGCGTCGCCAGGGGAAGACGATCGATCCAGGCGGAACCGGGCGTGGCAGGCGGGGACGGGCGGCGAAAGAGGCGCAAGAGCCGGCGCATGACGGGGCTTTCCTCTTGTCTATCGGGTATTGGGCGTCCTATGGTCCGCGGCCGCAGAGGATCTTCGCCGATCGGACTTCATGCCCCGACTCCTTCCGAGAACCATCCCCGCGGGATTGATCCTCCTTCTGACGTGCGCGGCGTGGCCGGTACTGGCGCCAGCGGAGCCGGGCCGGGTCCGCCTCGCCCAAGGGGAGGAGGCCGAGCGGGTGGTGCGCATCGAGGTGGAGGGGGCGAGGCGCGCGGAGCCGGAGGCCATCCGCGACGCCATGCGTACGCGCGCCGGCGACATCCTCGACCTGGACCGCGTCCGCGAGGACATTCGCCGCATCTTCGCGCTGGGCTTCTTCTCCGACGTTCGCATCGAGGCGCGTCGCACCGCCGAGGGCCTGGTGCTCCTGGTGGTCGTGACGGAGAAGCCCGCCATCCATTCGGTACGCATCGAGGGCAACGAGTCCATCTCCACCTCCGATCTCGAGGAGGACCTCGACATCCGGCCCTATCAGGTCTTCGACCGCGCGGCCCTGAAGCGAAACGCCGCCAAGATCGCCCAGAAGTACGTGGAAAAGGGGTTCTTCCTCGTCTCCGTGGATTACCGCGTCGAGGAGCGACCGGACAACCAGGTGGCGGTGATCTTCGAGGTCCAGGAGAACTCCAAGGTCCGCGTGCAGCGGATCGAATTCGTGGGCAACGAGAAGGTCGGCGACGAGGAGCTGAAGGCGGCGATGTTCACCAAGGAGGGGAACTACCTCTCCTTCCTGACCGGCGCCGGTATCTACCGCGAGGAGGTCTTCGAGCGCGACCTGCACGCCATCAGCGGCGTCTACTACGACCAGGGCTACATCAACGTCCGGGTCGATCGCCCCACGGTGGAGATCTCGCCGGACATGCAGTCGATCTCCATCACCATCCCGGTGGAGGAGGGGGAGCAGTACTCGATCGGCCAGCTCGCCTTTTCCGGCGACATCCTCACCACGGAGGAGGACCTCCTCCAGCTCCTCACGGTGAAGGAGGGCGAGATCTTCTCTCGCTCGCGCCTCCAGGAGGACATCCAGCGGATCACCCGGCTCTACCACGACGAGGCCTACGCCTACGTCAACATCGCGCCGCTGACCCGCGTCCATCCCGAGACCCGGCGGGTGGACATCACCTTCGACATCGACAAGGGCAAGAAGGTGCGCTGGGAGCGCATCGAGATCGAGGGCAACGACAAGACGCGGGACAAGGTGATCCGGAGGGAGCTCCGCATCTACGAGGGTGACTATTACAGCGGCACCGCGCTGGAGCGCTCCAAGGCTCGCGTGACCGCTCTCGGCTACTTCGAGCCCGACCCGATGACGGGCATGGTGGAGATCGAGACTCGCAAGGGCTCCTCGGACGAGTGGATCGTCGCCGTCGTGCGGGTCAAGGAGAGGCCGACGGGAACGGTCCAGGTCGGCGCGGGCTTCTCCTCGATCGAGAGCTTCATCGGCACCGTTCAGATCAGCCAGACCAACTTTTTCGGCTGGGGGCAGAGCGTGCAGCTGCAGGCCCAGATCTCCAGCCTGCGGCAGTTCATCCAGCTCCAGGTGGTCGAGCCCTACTTCCTGGACACGCGCTGGACGGCCTCGGTGAACTTCTATCGCACCGAGCTCGACTATGGCGGGTTCCGCCGCAACGCCACCGGCGGCGACCTGACCTTCGGCCACCCGATCCCCTTGTTCGACGACGACGACCTGCGGCTTTTCCTCACGCTGACCGCCGAAAACGTGGACGTACTCGCGGGCGGATCGCTGGTCGGATCGGTTCCCCTGCACGGGCGCTTCTTCTCGGGCTTCGCCTCCTCGGCCCGGCTCACCCTCAACTGGGACCGCCGCAACAACCGGCTCTTCCCGTCGCGCGGCTTCGTGCAGTCGGCCTCGGTGGAGCGAACGCTTCCCTCGCCGCTCTCGGAGATCGACTACACCCGCTACACGGGCGTGACCCGGTGGTATTTCTCGCTGCCCCTCCGCCTCGTGCTGAAGTTCCAGGGGACGATCGGCTACATCGCGGGCGACGACGTCCCGATCTCGGAGCTCTACTTCGTCGGCGGCATCAACTCGGTCCGCGGCTACACGCTGAGGACCATCTCGCCCACCGTGCCGGTGGCGGTCAGCGGTACCGACCCCCAGGCCTCCACTTTCCGTTTCCAGGTGGGCGGCAACAAGCAGCTCGTCTTCAATACGGAGCTGGAGTTTCCGATCTTCGAGCGGCTGGGTGTTCGGGGGGTGCTCTTTTACGACATGGGAAACGCCTTCGGGGTGGACGAGAACTTCTTCGAGTTCAAGGAAAAGGATCTGCCGCTCGGGATGTTCCACTCCGTGGGCTTCGGCATCCGGTGGTTCTCTCCGCTCGGCCCCCTGCGTTTCGAGTGGGGGATCCCCCTGACCCGTCGCCCCGAGGACGAGGGCATTCTCTTCGAGTTCACCATCGGCAATTCCTTCTGAGCCGAGGCGAACGGTTGCTTGACCCTCGTCCGGATGGTGCTAGAAAACCGCACGGCATTCCCCGCGGGCTGGAGAGGAAGTCATGCGTCGTCTCGCATTCCCCGTGATCGTCCTGGCCGCCCTCGCGTTGCCCGGCCTTGCCGGCGCGCAGCTCAAGATCGGCTACGTGGACCTGCAGCGGGCCCTCAACGAGGTCCAGGAGGGCAAGGCCGCCAAGGAGCGGCTGAAGGCTCGCCTGGAAAAGAGCCAGAGCCAGCTCGACAAGGAGCAGGAGGCGCTTCGGGCCAAGAAGGAGGAGCTCGACAAGAAGCGGCTGGCCATGGACGAGGCCACGCTGCGGCAGCGGATGGAGGAGCTCGACAAGGAGCTCGTGCGGGTCTCCAACCTCTACGCCCAGCTGCAGCGCGAACTCGCCGAGGAGGAGCGCAAGGCGACGCAGGAGATCTTCGGCCGCATGCGGAAGATCATCGCCCAGATCGCGGAGAAGGAAGGCTTCGACTTCGTTTTCGAGGTGAACGAGTCGGGCCTGTTGCACGCGCCTTCCGCCCTGGACATCACCAACGAGCTCGTCCGCCGGTACGACGCCACCTACAAGGTCAAGTGAGATGGAAATCCGCCTGCGCGACCTCGCCGAGGAGCTCGGGGGCCGGGTGATCGGCGACGACGAGATCCGCGTCGTCGGCGTCGAGACGCTCGACCGAGCAACGCCCTCGCACATCAGCTTCTATACGAATCCGCGCTACAAGAAGGCCTTCCTCGCCACGCGGGCCGGCGCGGTGATCGTCGCGGAGCGACACGCGAAGGGCGAGGTTCCCGAGGGTCCCAGCCTCCTGGTGGTCGACGAGCCCTACCTGGCCTTCGCCAAGGTCTCCACCCGCTTCCACCAGCCGCCTCGCTACGAGCCGGGCATCGATCCCCGAGCGGCCATCGACGAGGGGGCGGAAGTCGATCCCACCGCCACCGTCTTCCCCTTCGCCTACGTCGGCCGGGGGGTGAAGGTGGGCAAGCGGGCGGTGATCCACGCCCACTGCGCCATCCTCGACGGCGCGGTGATCGGCGACGACTGCGTCCTCTACCCCGGGGTGGTGGTGCGGGAAGGCTGCATCATCGGCCCGCGGACCATCATCCAGCCCGGTGCGATCATCGGCGCCGATGGCTTCGGCTTCGCCTTCGAGAAGAACGGGCCGCGCGGCCCGCGGCACTTCAAGGTTCCCCAGGTGGGCAAGGTGGTGGTCGGCGCCGACGTGGAGATCGGCGCCAACACCTGCATCGATCGCGGGACCGTGGGCGATACGAAGGTGGGCGACGGCGCCAAGATCGACGACCTGGTGATGCTGGCGCACAACGTCGAGGTCGGTCCCTTGAGTCTTCTGGCCGGGTGCGCCGCCATCGCCGGCTCCACCCGCCTCGGCCCGGGCGTGGTCGTCGGCGGTCAGGTGGGGATGATCGGTCATCTGGAGATCGGGGCGGGCGCCAAGATCGCCGCCGGCTCCCGGGTCATGACCGACCTGGAGCCGGGAAGCGAGAGCGGCGGCTATCCCGCCGTGAACCAGCAGCACTGGTTGCGGGAGCAGGCCGCGCGGCAGCGGCTACCGGAACTACTCAAGCAGGTCCGCGAACTGAAGAAGCGGATCGAGGAGCTCGAGCAGCGATGATGGAACCGAGAGAGGGCGATTTTCGTCGGATCCTCGACATCCTCCCGCACCGCTATCCCTTCCTCCTGGTGGACCGCATCGTGGAAGTGGTGCCCGGCGAAAAGCTGCTCGCGTACAAGAACGTCAGCTTCAACGAGCCCTTTTTCGAGGGGCATTTCCCCGAGAACCCGGTGATGCCGGGCGTCCTCACGGTCGAGGCGCTGGCGCAGGCGTCGGCCTTGCTCGCCTACTTCACCGAGCCGACCGACGTGGGGGCGAGCAAGGTGATGTACCTGGCCGGCATCGACAACGCTCGTTTCAAGCGGCCGGTGCGCCCGGGGGATCGGCTGGACCTCGAGGCGACGCTGATCCGGCGCAAGGGGCCGGTCTGGAAGATGGCGGGCAAGGCGTCGGTCGCCGGCAACCTGGTGGCGGAGGCGGAGCTGACGGCCACGATCGCGGACCGGTGAAGCCATGACCAGGATTCACCCGACTGCCATCGTCGCCAAGACGGCCGAGTTGCACCCGACGGTAGAGGTGGGGCCCTACGCCGTCATCGGGCCCCACGTGAAGATCGACGAGGGCACGCGGATCGGCGCCCATGCGGTGGTCGAGGGGCATACGACCATCGGCAAGAACGTGGTTCTCTTTCACCACTGCTCCGTGGGCGTCATCCCGCAGGACCTCAAGTACCGCGGTCAGCCGACGCGCCTCGAGATCGGCGACGGGACGGTCGTCCGGGAATTCGCCTCGGTCCACATCGGAACCGAGGAGGGCGGCGGCCTCACCAAGATCGGGCGCAAATGCCTTCTGATGACCTACACCCACGTGGCGCACGACGTGACGCTGGGCGACGGGGTGATCCTCTCGAGCGGCGCCATGCTCGCGGGCCACGTCCAGGTCGAGGACCACGCGATCTTCGGGGGGCTCTCGGGCGTCCACCAGTTCGTCCGCGTCGGCAAGCACGCCTTCATCTCCGGCGGCTCGATGATCGGCATGGACGTCCCTCCCTTCTGCACCGTCTCCGGGCATCGCGCCCAGCTCGCCGGGCTGAACACGGTGGGGCTGATTCGCCACGGCTTCACCGAGGAGCAGATTCGGAACATCAAGCGCGCCTACCGCATCCTCTTCCGCATGAAGCTGGGGTTGCGGGAGGCGATCGTGCGGGTTCGCGCGGAGATCCCGGACGACCCCAACGTGGAGCACCTCCTTCGCTTCGTGGAGGGCTCCCAGCGCGGAGTGACGCGCCGATGACTCGTGCCGTCGGCCTGATCGCCGGCAACGGAATCTTTCCCATCCTCTTCGCCAGGAGCGCCCGCGCCTCGGGCTATCGGGTGGTCGCCGTCGCACACGAGGGCGAGACCGACCCCGCCATCGAGCAGCACTGCGATTCGGTGACCTGGGTCAAGCTCGGCCAGCTCGGAAAGATCGTCCGCGCCTTCGAGAAGGAGGGCGTCCGCGAGGCGGCGATGGCCGGAGGCATCGCCAAGGTGCGGGTCTTCGGGGGCATCTGGCCCGACCTGCTCGCCCTCAAGCACATGTCCAAGGTGCGCAACTGGGGGAACGACGACCTCCTTCGCACCATCGCCGGCGTCTTCGAGGAGGAGGGCGTGACCATCATCGACCCCGCCCGCGTTTGCCCGGAGATCGTGGCGCGGGAGGGCTGCTACACCCGACGCCGCCCCTCGGAAGAACTCTGGGAGGACATTCGCCTGGGCTACCGGGTGGCGACGGCGGTCAGCGAGGCCGACATCGGCCAGACGGTCTGCGTCAAGCGGGGCAATGTCGTCGCCGTCGAGGCCATGGAAGGCACGGATCGCTGCATCCGCCGGGCCGGCGAGGTGGGGGGAAAGGGGTTCGTGGTGGTCAAGGTGGCCAAGCCCGGGCAGGACGTCCGCTTCGACCTGCCGACCATCGGTCCGACCACGATCGAGACCCTGGCGGCCGCGGGCGCCGCGGTGATGGCTTTCCCGGCCGGTCTCGCCTACGTCCTCGACGAGGCGGCCACGGTCGCGGCCGCCGACCGAGCGGGGATCGCGCTGGTCGGGCTTGCTTGACGACCTCTCGCACTGACGGAACAATTCGCGGGGTTTCGTCTTTCGAGGGGTTCGATGCGACTCGCGACACGTATTCTCTCGGTGCTTTGCGCCCTCTCGATCCTGGCTGCGTGTGGTGAACCGAACGATCCCTCCGGCGGTGGTACCGGAGGAGGGGCCGGGACCGGCGGAAGCGGTGGCGATGGTCCGGGGCCCGGCGGCTCCGGGGGTGGAGACGGGGGCTCCGGCGGTTCCGGAGGCACGGGGGGCAGCGGCGGCGAGCCGGGCGGGCTGCCGGAGGTCGAGGCCTTCGAGCCCGACCAGGCAGGGCCGGGATTCCGCATCCGGGTGATCGGGCGCAACTTCCATCCCCTCGCTTCGAAGAACGCCGTCCTCTTCTCGGGCTCGGCGGGCACGCCCAACATCACCGCTCGCGGTATCGCCGCCGCCTCCGACGGCAGTTGGTTCGAGGTGGACGTCCCCTACAACGCGCACAGCGGTCCGACCCGGATCACCGTGGAGACGGCCGGCGGCGAGGTGACGCTGCAGGGGCCGGATTTCGTGGTGACCGACGAGCGGCTTCCGCCGATCCTCAACAGCGTCTCGCCCGAGCTGATCACCGCCAGGGACGCCCCCGTGCGGATCACGCTCACCGGTTCCGGCTTCTACCGGGACGTGACCATCCTCAAGCTCGACAACGAGGAATTCCCGATCGAATGGCCGCAGGGTAGCCAGGGGATCGTCGGCTCGGTTTCCTTCAACCTCCCTGCCGAGATGGCCCGGACGCCGGGCAGCCACTCGGTGCAGCTCTTCACGCCGCCGCCCGGGGGCGGCACCTCGGCGGTCCGCACGATCAAGGTCGTCTACGGGCTCAACCTTCTCAGGGCGAAGGCGATCGGGGAGCAGCGGATCCGCCTGATCTTCGACCGGCCGGTCTCGGCAAGCGCGGCGACCAACCGGCGCAACTACTCCATCGTCAACCGGCAGAACGCGGTCACCGATGCCCGGCTGGTGCAGGATGGCGCCGGCAACAAGGTCGACCTGACCCTCAACTTCCGCCCGCAGCCCAACCAGACCTATCGAGTCCGGGTCAGCGATAGCGTGAAATCGCAGGACGGGGGCGACATCCAGAATCGGGAAGCGCCTTTCGTCGGCTTCGGAACGCCGCCTCGGCTGCTGAAGGAGGTCGGCGGGCCGGGGTGCGCGGTCGATCGATTCGTCGATCCCGTCAGCGTGACCATCGGCCTGGGCGGTGACCTGCTGGTGGTCGACAAAGGGGGCAACCAGGTCAAGGTCCTCGACCCCGAGGGCAATTTCCTCGGCTTCTACGGGCACGACGGGACCTCCCGCGGCTATTTCGAAACCAGCGCCACTCCGGATTGCTCCGCGACCGGCGGCTTCGACCAGCCCTTCGGTCAGGCGGTGGAGACCGCGGCCGGCCTCTTCGTCTCCGATCGCGGCAGCCGCGTGTGGAAGATCACCGAGGCCGGATGGAACGAAGCGTTCTACACGAATACGGTGGAGCATACGGTGCTTCTGGGCCTGGCTCGTGGCCAGGTCGCCGTGACGGCGGGCGAGGCGAACTTCAAGCTCCTCGACCCGAATACCGGTCAGGCGAAGGGGACCGTCGGCGAGGGCGTGCCGGGCAGCGGTCGCAACCACCTCTTCTTCCTCACCACCGACGAGGCGATCCCCGTGGTGGTCGACCACGCCAGCCTGACCTACGTGGTCGATACCGGGAACCACCGCGTGAAGCAGTACAGCTCGGCGCTCGTCGCGCAGGGCTCGATCGGCGCGGGGTCGCAGGACTTCAAGGGCCACGCCACGGGGGAATCCGGCACCGGCGCGGGTGAGTTCACCAACCCGAGCGGCATCGCCTTCGACGCCTTCGGCGGGCTTTTCGTCTCCGACACGAAGGGCGGCATCTCCGGCGGAGGTCGCATCCAGCGCTTCGGGACCGACGGGAAATTCGGCTGGCAGTTCCAGCTGAACTTCGTGCCGGGCGGCATCGCCATCGACGCGGAGCGGGATTGGCTCTGGGTGGTCAACCGCAGCGCGCAGAAGTTGATGCTCTACGAGCTCCCCTGAGATGGCGCTGCGGCCGAGGTGCCGCAGCGTCGAGACGGCGGCTCCCGGAAGGCCGTCGACGGAAGGCGCGGGCGCAGGCCCGCGCCTTTTCCGTGCCCGGGCCACCTCGAACGGCGATCTTGACTCGCGACGCGAAGCATGCCGAACATCGCTTCGAAACGTTTCGAAACCGCGTGAGGAAAGCGATGAGCCGACGCATCATCGGGCTGTCGTGGGTCTGTGCGCTCGTCCTGTGGCTCGCGTCCTGCGGGACGGGGCCCACCGAGCCTCCCGGCGGCTCCGGCGGATCCGGGGCCGCGGGCGGATCGGGTGGAAGCGCCGGCGGAGATGGCGGCTCGGGCGGCGATGGCGGTGAGGGCGGCGGCGCAGAAGGCACGGGAGGCTCCGGGGGAGACGATCGTCCCCAGGTCCATGGATTCGAGCCGCCAGGCGGCACGGGACGCGGCTTTCGCCTGCGCGTGGTGGGCAAGAACTTCGCCCGCCTGGCCTCCGACAACCTCGTCCTCTTCTCGGCGCGGGAGGGGGCCGAGGTCCCCACGCTGCAATCGGTCGGCTTGCTCGCGGCGGAGGACGGGACCTGGTTCGAGGTCGACGTGCCGTGGCAGGCCCACTCCGGCCCGACGCGAATCGTCAGCCGCGGAATCACGCTGGAGGGGCCGCGTTTCACGGTGACGGACGACGCTCTGCCGCTGGTCGTGAGCCGTTACTCTCCCGAGGTCGTCACGCGCACCGATCGCGACGTCACCCTGACGATCGAGGGGAAGAATTTCTACCTGGGCCGGACGGCGGTCTTCCTCGACGAGCTGCAGCTCGAGGTGGACGAGTCCGTCTCGAGCCCGACCACCCTGGTGGCGAAGATCCCGGCCGCAGTGGCGAATGTGGAGGGAACCTACATGCTCCGGGTGGAGACCCCGCCGCCGGGAGGCGGCAAGTGGGGGCCCAAGCCGCTCGTGGTCGTGGGGCCGCTGCGCCTGCTCTCGGTGGAGGCGACCGCCGCCGATCGCCTGCTCCTTCGCTTCGACCGGGCGGTGGCGCGCCGTCCCGCCTCGGATCCGGACAACTTCGGCATCGAGGGCGTGCCGAACGCGGTCTGGGGCGCCCAGCGGAGGCAAGGGAGCCCGAACGAGGTCGTCCTCAGCCTGCGCCAGGGCCTCGCCGCAGGCGAGACCTACGTCCTCGTGGTCTCGACCAAGGTGGTGGCGGAGGACGGCGCCGCGCTGGAGAACGGGCGGATGGAATTCGTCGCCTGGCAGCCCGACCTCCCTCTGCTCGGCGCCTTTGGCGGATACGACTGCGGCAACGATGGTTTCGCCGATCCCACCGGCGTCGTCGTCGCCTCGGGCCACGTCTACGTCGTGGAGAAGGAGGGGAACCAGGTGCAGAAGCTGGACCTGGATGGCACGTTCCTCGGCTACTTCGGGCACGATGGCGCCGCCTTCGGCTTTTTCGAGGAGGGAGAGGCCGCGGGTTGCGGCGACGAGGACCCTCCGCCGGGGCTGAACGCCCCCATCGGCGGAGTCGCCGTCAGCATCTTCGGCGAGGTGGTGGTCGCCGATTCGGGCCACGGGCGGATCCTCGTCCTGGGCGAGGACGGCGCCCGGACGCTGGTGGAGGGTCTCGAAGCGCCGGTGGCCGTCCTCGGCACGATCCAGGGGCGCGGCGTTGCCGTAACCAACGGCCGCGGCAGGCTCGAGACCTACGACGTCGATACCGGGGCCCAGACGTGGAGCCAAGGGGGCACGCCGGGCTCGGGCCGCGGAGAGCTCGACTTCGGCATGGACGAGGGTGGAGTTCCAGCGCTCGGGAGGATCGGCGGCGGGTTCAGCGACTACCTCCTGCTGGTCGAGCCCGGGAACCATCGCGTCTCGCGCTACACCGCCACCAGCTTCCAGGCCCGCGGTTCCGTCGGTCGCGGCTCGAGCGGCTTTTCCAGCGACGCCAGCGGCGAGGCGGGCACCGAGCCCGGCAGCTTCACCGGGCCAGCCGGGATCGCCGTCGACGGGGATCGAGGGTTCTTCGTCGTCGATTCCGCGAGCGACACCCCGGGGAGCGGTCGGCTACATTACTTCAACTCCTTCGGTTCCTTCGTCTGGTCGATCGAGCTGGGCTATGTGCCCGGCGGGCTCGCCATCGATCCGGCGCGGCGCCACCTGTGGATCACCAACCGCACGGATCACAAGCTGATGAAGTACGGCTACTGAGCGCGAACCAGGAGGGCGCCGAAGAAGCCGTCGGTGCCGTGGCGGTGCGGAAAGAGCCGCAGGTGGCGATCGAGTCCGAGCGACTCGGCTCGCTCGCGGCCGAGGGTCTCGGCCACCGGACGGAGCTCGAATTCCGGATGGTCGGCGAGGAAGGATTCCACCACCTCCTCGTTCTCTTCCCGCGCCACGCTGCAGGTGCCGTAGACGAGCCGCCCGCCCGGGCGGACGAGGGCGGCGTAGCGGTCCAGCAGGCGGCGTTGCAGCACCGGGAATTCGCGCAGGTCCTCGGGGCGGAGGCGGCTGGCCGCGTCCGGGTTGCGGCGGAGGACGCCGAGCCCGGTGCAGGGAGCGTCCACGAGTACCGCATCCGCTCGCGCCGTCCAGCGACGCTCCACCTCCGAGAGCCCCTCGTCCGGCACCTGTGCCGCCTCCCAGTTGTGAACGCCGGCGCGGCGGGCGCGCCGCCCGATCTGGGAGAGCCGGCGCCCGTCGGGGTCGAGGGCGAGGATCCGACCCCGGTTCTGCATGAGCGCGGCGAGGGCGAGGGTCTTGCCGCCGGCCCCCGCGCAGGCGTCCACCACTTTCCAGCCCGGCTCGGGCGAGAGGAGCAGGGCGAGGAGCTGCGAGCCCTCGTCCTGGATCTCGAAGAGGCCCTCCTGGAAGGAGGGGAGCTGCATGAGGTTCTGGCGGACCTCCACGCGCAGGCCGAAGGGAGAGTGGGGCGTAAGGCTCGTCTTCACGCCTTCCTCGAGGAGGCGCTGGCGGAGGGATTCACGGTCGGTCCGCAGGGTGTTCGCGCGGATGGTCAGCGGCGCGCGCTCGGTGAGGGAAGCGGCGAGCGCCTCCGCCTCGGTCAGGCCGACCTCGCGGACGAAGACGTGGGCGATCCACTCGGGAAGCGAGTGCCGGATGGCCAGCCGGGCCGCGGGATCGTCGGGAAGGTAGGCCTGGGCCGCGGCCGGGTCGAGGCAGGCCAGTACCCCCGGCAGCAGCGCCCGGGACAGACCGCTGCGGGAATATTCCTGCTCCACGGGCAGGCCGGTGCCGGAAAGCCGCCAGATCTCGTAGTGGAGGGCGCCCCGGGCCAGGGTATCCAGGCTCTCGTAGCGCGCACCCAGCGAGCGGCGAAGCAGGGCGTCGTTGCGGAATTCGGAGCGCAAGATGCCGTAGACCGCCTCGCTCACCCTTCGCCTCTCGCGCGAACCGAGCCCGCGCTCGCGTCGGAGGATCCGCTCGAGCGTGCGATCGGCGACATGGCCCTCGCCACGGATGGCGCCGTAGGCTTCGAGCACCAGCGACCGCACCAGGTCCTCGCGGATCGGCCGCTGTGCGCGTCCCGTCTTCACCATCGACTGCCGTCCTCCCTTCCTTGACACCCGGTAAGCTCCTCAATATCTAGAGGCGTCCCCTACGTCCTTTGCGAGGGCTTTTGCAACGTCCGCGACCTCCGCGCATCCAATACGGACCCGGCACGGCGAGTGCCGTTTTCCCAACAGGAGGAGAGAACATGGTTCAGGTTCTGCAGAAGGCTCCGGATTTCACGGCCAAGGCGGTCGTCGGCAAGGGCGATTTCACGACCGTCTCGCTCTCGGACTACAAGGGCAAGTGGCTGGTCCTCTTCTTCTACCCCCTGGACTTCACCTTCGTTTGCCCCACGGAGATCCAGGAGTTCTCGAACCGCTACGAGGAGTTCAAGGCGCTCAACTGCGAGATCCTCGGCGGCTCGGTCGACTCCGAGCACTCGCACAAGGCCTGGATCAACAACGGCCTCGGCGAGCTGAAGTATCCGCTCTTCTCCGACCTCAAGAAGGAGATCTCGCGCAAGTACGGCGCGCTCCTCGAGGACCAGGGCATTTCCACCCGCGCCACCTTCATCATCGACCCCGACGGCGTCATCCAGTGGGCCTCGTACAACAGCCCCAACGTCGGCCGGTCGGTGAGCGAGGTGCTGCGCATCCTGCAGGCGGCGCAGACCGGCGAGCGCTGCCCGGCGGAGTGGAAGCCCGGCATGAAGTTCGTCTGATCGCCGGCTCGCCGGATCTCACCTGATTGAAAAAGCGGGCGAGGCTTTCCTCATCGCCCGCTTTTGTTTTTCGCGGCCGCAGGTTCGCGGTCAGCGACCGGCGAGCTCGCGAACCCGGGCGAGTACCTGCTCGGCGTGACCGTCCACCTTCACCGGCGACCAAACGGCCTCGATCTCGCCGTCGGGCCCGATGACGAAGGTGGAGCGGATCACCCCCTCCACCTCCTTTCCGTACATCTTCTTCGTGCCGAAGGCGCCGTAGGCGCGCGCCACCTGGTTGTCGGGATCGGAAAGGAGCGGAAAGGGGAGGGCGTATTTCTCCTTGAAGCGCTCGTGGGAGGCGAGGGAGTCCTTCGAGACGCCCCAGACCTCCGCTCCGAGCGCGCGGAACTCCTCGTAGAGCTCGGCGAAACCCTGCGCCTCCCGCGTGCATCCCGGCGTGTTGTCCCGCGGGTAGAAGTAGAGCACGAGGCGCTTGCCGAGGCCGTCGAGCTTCAGGCGACCGGCGGTGGATTCCAGCTCGAAGCCGGGCGCCTTCGCGCCTGCGGAAATGGCCATCTCGTCCTCCATGGTTGAAACGGGGACTTCCACCCGCGCGCCGGGTGGAAATCCCGGGTTCGGAAGGTTATACAGTGGCCGACCCGGCGATTCAGCCCGAGGCGCGCTTTTTTTGCGAGGAATGGCGATGGAGACGCAGAACATCCCCACCCCGGTGAGCGGGTTTTCCTTCGGCCCCGAGACGCCCGTCGGCCTGACCGAGCTCGCGGTCAAGAAGGTCCGGGAGACCATCGAGGAGCAGAAGCTCGAGGGCCACCTGCTCCGGATCGCCGTCGTCAGCGGCGGCTGCTCGGGCTACAACTACGACCTGGACCTGGTCCGCGAGCCCCGGGAGACCGACCTCACCTACGAGTGTGGCGGCATCCGCGTGGCCGTGGACCGGCAGAGCGTTCCCTTCCTGGACGGCACGGTGATCGACTTCGTGGAGACCCTCCAGGGGGCCGGTTTCAAGTTCAACAACCCCAAGGCCAAGGCCACCTGCGGCTGCGGCACGTCGTTTACCGCCTGAGGCCTTGAAGCCGATCGTCGCCTGGGCCACGGTGGGCCCCTTCCAGGAGAACGCCTACGTGGTGGGGGATCCCGCCACCCGCGAGGCGATCCTCGTCGATCCGGGGGACGAGCCCGAGCGGATCGAGGCCATCGTGGCGGAGCACGGCCTCCGCCCGATCTACGTGATCAACACCCACGCTCACCTCGATCACGCGGGGGCGGTCTACTACTTTCAGGAGCGGTACGGGCTTCCCTTCTACATCCACCCCGGCGAGCAGCAGTGGCTCGATGCCCTGCCGATCCAGGGGCAGATGTTCGGCCTTCCCTCGCCGCCTTCGCCTCGCGTGGATCGGTGGCTCGCGGATGGCGAGGAGCTTTCCGTGGGGGAGAAGCGCTTCCGCGTGATCCACACGCCCGGCCATACGCCCGGCGGATGCTGCTTCCATTTCCCGGAGGACGGCATCCTCATCACCGGAGACACCCTCTTCGCCGGGAGCGTGGGGCGCACCGATTTCCCCGGGGGCTCCTGGCCGCAGCTGCGCGACTCGATCCGCCTCAAGCTCTTTCCCCTCGGCGACGAGGTCGTCTTCTACTCGGGGCACGGACCGCCCTCCACCCTTGGCCGCGAGCGCCGGGACAACCCCTTCGTGGGCGAGCGGGCCAGCCTCGGTCTCTGAACCATGCGGATCCTGGTCTCCGCGGGAGAGGCCTCCGGCGATCGAAACGGCGCGCAGGTCCTACGGGCCCTGCGCGCTCGCGTTCCCGGGGCGGAGTTCGTCGGGCTCGGCGGGGAGGCGATGGCCGCCGAGGGTCTATCGCGCCTGCACGACGTTTCCGAACTCTCGGTGATGGGCTTCGTGGAGGTCCTGCCGCGGCTGGCCGGGATCCTCCGCATCCTCGGCAACCTCGTCCGCTGGGCGGAGCGCAACCGGCCGGACGCGGCCATTCTCCTCGACGCGCCCGATTTCAATCTGCGCCTCGCCCGCGAGCTCCGTCACCTCGGCATCCCGATCTTCTACGTGATCGCGCCCATGGCCTGGGCCTGGCGCGAGTCGCGCGTCCGGATGCTCCGCGATCTCGACGCGCTGCTTTGCATCTATCCCTTCGAGGAGGAGTGGTTCTCGCGCCGCGGGGTCCCGGCGCGCTACGTCGGCAATCCCCTTCTCGACGACCCGGTCCTGGCCGAGCTCCCCGATCGGCATGCGTGCCGGCGTCGCCTCGGCTTTCCGGAGGAGGGGAGGATCGTGGCGCTGCTGCCGGGATCGCGAACGGCGGAGATTTGCGGAGTTCTCGGCGATCTCCTCGGCGCGGCGGAGATCCTCGCAGGCGAATTTCCCGGCGTCCGCTTTGCTCTTCCTCTGGCGCATCCGCGCTTCCGCCCGACCATCGAGGCCGCGCTCGCCGGGCATCCCTCGCTGCAGGTGGAGATCTTCGAAGGCCGGACCTCGGAGGTGCTGCGGGCTGCCGACGCCGCCGCGGTCTGCTCGGGAACGGCCACGCTGCAGGCGGCCCTGGCGCTTTGCCCGGAGGTCATGGTCTACCGGGCGCATCCGGTCTCCGTCTTCGTGGCTCGCCGCCTGGTCCGCCTCTCCCACGCTTGCATCGTCAACATCCTTTTGGGTAAACCTGCCGTCCCTGAGCTTCTTCAGGAAGCGCTCCGGCCCGAGACCCTGGCCGGCGCGCTCTCTCCCTTGCTCTCCGAAGGCGGTCCGAGGGAAACGATGCTGCGGGACCTCTCGGCCCTGCGCGCGCAGCTGGGGGGGCCCGGATTCGGCGATCGCGCCGCGGCCGAGATCCTCTCCCGGCTGGCAGAGCGCGTCCTCACGGCCGCCGGCGGACCGGCAATCGTGGTCCCCGATGCTCGTTGAATCGGCCAGTTTCTTCTTGGTCTCGCTCTCCGCGCTCTTCTTCGTCGTCGATCCCCTCGGACTCGCGCCGATCTTCCTCGCGCTGACGCGGCGCGACTCGCCCGAAAAGCGCCGGAAGGCGGCGCGCAAGGCGACGACGATCTTCTTCTTCGTCGTCACCTTCTTTGCCCTGGGCGGCAGTGTGGTCTTCGATCTCCTTGGGGTCAGCCTCGCCGCCTTCAAGGTGGCCGGTGGTCTGCTCTTGCTCTTGACCGCGCTGGACATGCTCCGCCACCGCCAGTCGGATACGCGAACCTCGGACGAGGAGATCGACGCCGCCAGCCGCAAGGACGACATCGCCATCGTCCCGCTGGCGATGCCGCTCCTCGCGGGGCCCGGCTCGATCGCCACCGCGGTGGTGCTCACCACGCGCGCCTCGAACTGGTTCCAGGTGGCGATGGTGGTGGTGGCGATCGGTTTCGTGGCGCTGCTCACCTATCTCCTTCTCCGTGGAGCGGCGGTGGTGGAGCGCGTCCTCGGCAAAAACGGTCTCGCCATCCTCGAGCGCGTCATGGGCCTACTGCTCGCGGCGATCGCCCTGCAGTTCGTCATCGACGGCCTGGGCGAGGCGCTGCCCGGCCTCCTCGAGGGAGGCCGCGCATGAAGCGCTCGGCCCTGGCGCGCCTGCTCGGGCACGTCCTGGCGCACCGGGCGCTCTTTTTCGCGGGCCTGTCGTGCATGGTCGTCCTCGCAGTCACGACCATGGGCTATGCCTGGGTGGCAGGTCCGCTCTTGCACTTCCTCACCACCGGGAAGGAGGAGGGGCTCGCGCTGGTCCTGCGCCTCGCGGTCGAAGATCCCGCCGCGCTCGACCGCAATCAGCTCCTCCTCTACGTTCCCCTCGTCCTCCTCGTCCTCGGTCTGCTGAAGGGCGCGGCCTACCTCGGCCACTTCTACTGGATGGGGCTCTTGGCCCAGAAGGTGGTGGTCGACCTGCGGATGGCCCTCTTTCGGCGCTTGCTCGGCCTCGGCTCTCGCGACCTCGCCGGCAAGCGAACCGGGGACATCCTCTCGCGCTTCGGTCCCGACCTCCTCGCCGTGGAGACCGCGCTGCACGTCGCGCTTCCCACCTACCTGCGCGACTCGCTCCAGGTGGTGGCGCTGCTCGCGCTCTGCGTCTACCTCGACTGGAAGCTCTCGCTCGTGGCCTTCGGCCTGGTCCCCGCGGCCGCGGTGCCGCTGGTGCGGCTCGCGCGGCGGCTGCGGCGGGTGGCGCGGCAGGGGCAGCGCAGCGTGGGCCGGCTGGCCTCGCTCGTCCACGAGGCGGTCGCCGGCATCCGCGTGGTGCAGGCCTACGGCATGGAGGCGCATCTCGGTCGCCGCTTCCGCGAGGAAAACGATCGCTGGATCGCCCTGCAGAAGAAGAGCCTGGCCTCGCGCGGCGTCGCCAGCCCCGCCATGGAGCTTCTGACCATGGTCGGCGCCGCCCTCGCCCTGGCCTTCGCCGTGCGCGCCCTTTCCAGCGGCACCGTCCTCGGCGCGGACGTCCTCTCGTTCCTCGCCGCGGTGGCGCTGCTTTTTCAGCCGGCCAAGAACCTCGGCAAGGTGGGCGGATTCTTCTTGCAAGGCCTGGCCGGCGCCGATCGCATCTTCGAGACGCTCGACGAGGCGCCGAGCATCGAGGTTTCGGGGCTCGGTCGCACGCTTCCCCCCCTCTCGCAGGGCATTCGCCTGGACGGCGTGCGGGTCGTTTACGGCGATCGCGTCGCCCTCGACGGCGTGGACCTGGAGATTCGCAAGGGGGAGATGGTCGCCCTGGTCGGCCCCTCCGGAGGCGGCAAGACCACGCTTCTCGACCTCATCGGCCGCTGGATCGATCCCACCGAGGGACGGGTTCTCTTCGACGGCGTCGATCTGCGCAGCGTCGACCCGGTCTCCTTGCGCGAACAGATCGCCTACGTGCCGCAGGACGCCTACCTCTTCGACGAGTCGATCCGGGAGAACGTTCGCGAGGGACGCGAGGCGAGCGACGAGGCAGTCTGCGCGGCGCTGGCCGCCGCGGGCGCGCTCGATTTCGTCCGCGCCCTCCCCGAGGGGCTGGACACGGTGGTGGGGGAGGGCGGTAGCCGCCTCTCAGGCGGGCAGCGCCAGCGCATCGCCATCGCGCGCGCCATTCTCCGCGACGCGCCGATCCTCCTGCTGGACGAGGCGACGAGCGGACTGGACGTGGAAACCGAGCGCGAGGTCGAGGCCTCGCTGCGCAGGATCGCGAAGGGCCGGACGGTGGTGGTGGTGGCGCACCGACTCGGAACGATCCGCGCGGCGGATCGCATCTGCGTTCTCGCCAACGGCCGCATCGTGGAGCAGGGGACCCACGAGGAACTCGCCGCTCGCGATGGAGCCTACCGGCGCCTGCTCGAGCTGCAGGAGGGGGCCGGCCGGGAGGTTGCGTGAGCCGGCGCCGGCTCGTCCTCGGCGCGCACGCGGCGGCATTCGGGCTCGTCGCGGCCCTGGCGATCGCCGTCCGTCTCGCCCCCTTTCCCGCGCTCGAGGTGCCCCCGGGGCAGAGGGCGATCCTCGGCTTCTTCCACGTCCACACCACCCGCTCCCACGACGGCCGCGGCACCATGGAGGAGGCGGCGCTCGCCGCGCGAAGGCTCGGCGGACGCTTCCTCGTGGTCACCGAGCACAACCTCCTCGAGCCGCCCGCCCCCACGGTGGTGGAAGGGGTGCTGGTCGTGCCGGGCGTCGAGATCTCCGCCGAGGCGGGGCACGTCATCGCGCTGGGGGTTTCGGAGGTCCCGGCCGAGCGCGGCCCCGGCGTTCTCCGGGCGATCGAGGAGAGCGGCGGCCTGGCAGTCCTGGCCCATCCGGTCAATCTCAAGCGCCCCTGGGCCGACCCCGCTTCGGAGGGATTCGTCGGCTTCGAGGCGCTTTCGCTCGACTCCGCCTTCCGCGAGGCGACGCTGCGGCGACAGGGCCGGCTCTTTTGGCCTCTCGTGGCGCTGGCGGGCGATCACCGCAAGCTCGCGGCTCTGCTCATGCACAGGCCGGACGAGGCCCTCGGCCGCTATGACGAGATCGCCGAGGCGCGCGACCTCGCCATGCTCTGTGGGGTGGACGCCCACGGCCTTCCCCCCTACCTCTCGTCCTTCGCCGCGCTCGGACTGAATCTCTGGCTTTCGCCCGCGCAGCGGGAGGCGTGGGGCCGAGATCCCGAGGCGGATGCAGGCGCGGTGCTGAAGGCCATCGCCGAGGCACGGACCTTCTGCTCGGTTCCTGCGCTGGGCGACGCGAGCTCCTTTTCCTTCCGCGTCGAGGGAGGCGAGGTGGTGGCGGAGGTGGCCGTGGCGCAGGTCCGGATCGCGCTCTTTCGCGACGGGCAGGAGGTCGCGCGTGGCCCGGGGCCCGCCCTGCGCACGCCCTGGAGGCCCGGCTCCTGGCGGGCCGAGGTTTACGTGGAGGCGGGGTTCCCCTGGGGGGGCGAGAGACTCTGGATCGCCTCCTCGGCGCTCCCGTTGACGTCGGCTCCCGAGGGGTCGTAAACCCAGCGCCGGTGCGCCCGCTCTACGTCCTATTCGGCTACGTCGCCTTCGCGCTGCTCTGGCCGCTCCTGCTCTTGCACCGCAAGACGCGCAAGGGCCAACTGCAGCGATTCGGCTTCTACCCGCGCGGCTTCGCCCGCGGCCGGGGCAAACCGCGCATCTGGCTGCACGGCTCCTCGGCGGGCGATCTCCTCGCGCTCCGGCCCATCGCGGAGGAGCTTCGGCGGCGCGCACCCGGCGCCACCATCGTCGTCTCCGCCATCACCGACTCCGGCCACGCCATCGCCCGCCGCCTCGGCAACCTCGTCGACGAGGTGACCTACCTTCCGTGGGACTTGCCGGGTGCCACGCGCCGCGCGGTCAAGGCGATCGCCCCGGACATCCTCGTGCTCGAGTACACCGAGATCTGGCCGAACCTGATCCGCGCGGCGAAGCGCCACGGCAGCAGGGTGGTCCTGACCAACGGCCGTTTCGATGCGCAGAAGATGGGCCACTACCGGGCGCTCTTCTCGCTCATCGGCAATCCGCTCACGGAGGTGGATCTGCTGCTGATGCGCGAGGAGGACGAGGCGGAACGCGCCCTGGAGCTGGGCGCGCCTCCGGGGCGGATCCGCGTCACCGGCAACAGCAAGTTCGACGCCCTGGTCCCCTCGGAGGATTTCGAACCGGAAGGGCTGGCCGAGGCGCTGGGCCCCGGGCCGATCTTCTTCGCCGGTTCGACCCACGAAGGAGAGGAGGGGCCGTTGCTTCGAGTCTTTCGTCGGCTTCGGCAGGCCCATCCCTCCCTGCGCATGATCATCGCACCGCGCTACGTGGATCGCGCCCCGCGCATCGCCAGCCTCGTGCAGGCGGAGGGATTCTCCGTCGGCTACCGCACGCGGGGCGGAGCCGACGCCGACGTGGTCATCCTCGACACCATCGGCGAGCTCTACGCCGCCTACCGCCACGCCACGATCGTCTTCGTCGGCGGTTCCTTCACTCGGCGAGGAGGCCAGAACATCCTCGAGCCTGCCGCCCAGGGAAAGCCGGTCTTCTTCGGACCGAACATGCAAAACTTCCGCGACAGCGTGCAGGTCCTCCTCGGCCGCGGCGGCATCCAGGTCTCCGATCCCGATCACCTCGCCCGCGCCGCGCTGGATCTGTTGGACCGGCCGGCGCGGCTGGCCGAGCTGGGCGCCCTGGCGCGGAGCGCGGTCCTTTCCGTGGGCGGGGCCTCGCGCCGCAACGTGGACGAGATGCTCCGCCTGCTCGAGGAGCGCGATTTCGAGGAGGCGGCGTGATGCGCGTGCTCGCGCTTCGAACCTCGGCGCTCGGAGACGTGGTCCTCGTCACGCCCGCTCTCCGCGCCCTGGCCGCGCAGGCCGGCGCGCCGGTGGAGATTCTGACCAGCCCCGCCTACGCGCCCCTCTTTCGCGGTCTTCCCTTCGTCTCGCGCGTCTGGGGCCTCCCGCGGGAAGGCGGTGTTCAGGAGTTGCTTCGCGCGATGGACGAGGGCGGGCCCTTCGACCTGGCGGTGGACTTCCAGAACAAGGCGCGCACGCTCGCGATCCTCTTGCGGCTGCGCGCCCGGCGTCGCCTCCGGCTGGTGAAGCGAAAGGGGATCCGCGGGGCGCTGGGCTCGCTCTTCGGCGGCGGCCCCATCCTCGACGAAAAGCCGGCGGCGGCGCTCTACTTCGACGCCCTCGAGCCCCTCGGCCTCCGTCCCGGCGACCTCCGTCCGCAGGTGGCGCTGCTTCCCGAAGCCCTCGAGCTCGCCGCGCGCCTCGTCGACCCTGCCGGTGGCGCGCCGCTGGTCGGCCTGGCACCGGGCGCGCGCTGGAGCCTCAAGCGCTGGCCGCCCGAGCGCTTCGCCGAGGTGGGTGCGGCCCTGCAACGGGAGGGAGTCGAGGTGGTTCTCGTCGGCGGTCCCGAGGATCGCGCCGAGCTCGATCGGCTGCGCTCCGGACTCGCCCGCCCCCCCCTGGGCGAGACGGCGAGCCTGGACGTCGCGGGACTCGCCGCGGTCCTTTCCCGCCTCTCGCTCCTCGTCACCGTGGACTCGGGACCGGCCCATCTGGCGCAGGCGGTGGGAACACCGGTGATCGCCGTCTTCGGGCCGACCTCGCAGCGCCGGTGGGGGCCGGCGCCGGGACTGGGAGGGGTGGTGGCGCTGCCGCTCTCCTGTTCTCCCTGTACCAACTACGGCAAGGGCGGCTGCGCGCAAGGCGATCGCGCCTGTCTGGAGGCGCTGCCGGCCGAGGTGGTGCTGGAGGCGGCGCGCGCGGCGCTTCGCGCCGGACGCGAAGGCGGAGGTGTCGCGGCCGAGCGGGCCTGCCGCGAGGCGCTGCTCGGCCTGGCGCAGCGTGCGGCGACCATGCGCCGTCCCTACGGCCGGATGGAGCCGGGGGCATGACGCCCTCCTTCTTTCACGAGGAGAGCCGCAGCCTGGCCCAGCGCCTCAGGCTCGCTCCCCTCGCTGCGCCCGAGGCCCTCTACCGGGCCGCGGTCTCGCTTCGCGCCCGGCTCTACCGGGCGGGTCGGCTCCGGGTGGTGCGCGCCGGATTGCCGGTGATCTCGGTGGGCAACCTCGCCGTCGGGGGCGCGGGGAAGACGCCGGTCGCCATCTACCTGGCGAGCAGACTTCTCGAGCGCGGTTTCCGCCCGGCGGTCCTGTCCCGCGGATACGGCCGGAAGGGGAGGGGAGAGATCGTCGTCGCCGATGGCGAGCGGGTCCTGGCGAGCGCGGAGGAGGGCGGCGACGAGCCGGTGCTGATCGCGCGCCGCTGCCCGGGAACTCTCGTCCTCGTCGGGAGCGATCGGGCCCGCCTGGCCCGGCGCGCCGCCGAGCTCGGCGCGGAGATCCTGATCCTCGACGACGGCTTTCAGTACCTCGCGCTTCACCGCGACCTCGACCTGGTGGTCCTCGACGGCGGCTCGCCCTTCGGCAACCGGCGGCTGCTTCCGCGCGGCCCGCTGCGCGAGCCGCCGATGGCCCTCGGCCGCGCAGACCTCTGCTGGATCTCCAAGGTGGACGAGGGCCGACCGGCAGAGGTCGAGGAGGCGGCGCGGATCGCGGAGTCCCTGACCGGTCACGCCCCCGTTCGCTCCCGCTACCGCCCCGCCGGCATCTTCCGGGCCGACCTCGCCACCGAGGTGGAGAGGTCGGAGTGGCGGGGCGCGCGCGTCCTCCTCGTCGCTGGCCTGGCGAGGCCGGATTCCTTTCGTCAGACCGCGCGCGCGCTCGGCGCAGAGATCGTGGACGAGGCGCTCTTTCCCGACCACCATCGATTTTCGAGGCGGGAGCTCGAGGAGATCTTCGCGCGCCTTTCGCGCCGAGGCGCCACGCACGTCCTCTGCACCGAGAAGGACGCGGTCCGCCTGCCATCGGAGCTTTCGGGCGATCCTCGCGTCCTCGTGGCGCGCGTGGAGGTGGAAGTCGTGGACGGAAAGGAGCGGATCGAGTCCTGGCTCGATCGCCTCGCGCCGCGGAGGAGGGCGGCATGATGGTGTGGGGCGGGGTCGTCCTCGCCGCGCTGATCGCGGCGACCTTGCTCTCGGGCGGAAGGCCCCTTGCCCTCGCCGCCGCCCTGACACCGCTGCCCGTCCTCCTCTGGGTGGGCCGGCGGATCGGCGACCTCGTCCGCCACGTCGGAGTTCGTCGGCGCGTGGCCCGCGACAACCTCCGGCAGGCCTTCCCGGAGAAGAGCGAGGCCGAACGCGAAGCCATCCTCCGCGACTTCTACCGCCACCTGGGAATGCTCCTCGTCGAGTTCTTGCGGGCGCCCTATCTCTCCGCCGAGCGGGCGCACGAGCTGGTCGAGTTCGACCCGGAGGACTACCGGCGCTTCGAGGAGCATCGCGCCCGCGGCAACGGGGCGATCGTCGCCACCGCGCACTTCGGCAATTTCGAGCTGCTCGGCTCCTTCTTCGCGCGCCGCGGGCTGCCCCTGACCGCCATCACCAAGCGCCTCCCCGAGAATCCCTTCAACCGTTTCTGGCTCGAGCAGCGAAGGCGCGCCGGCCTGCGCGAACTTCCGGATTCCGGCTCGATTCGGGACGCGCTGAGGGTGCTGCGCTCGGGCGAGGTCCTGGCGCTGATGATCGACCAGAACATGATCCCGCGGCGCGCCGTCTTCGCCCCCTTCTTCGGCCGGCTCGCCGCCACCACCCCCGCCCCCGCGGTCCTGGCCGAGCGCACCGACGCGCCGGTCTTCCTGGTCCTTCTGCGCCGGCTTCCCCAGGGGCGGCACCGCGTGCTGATCGAGGGACCCATCCCCTTCGACCGCAGCGGCGATCCCGCCGCGGATCGCCTCGCCTTCACCGCGCGGCTCAACCGGGCGCTCGAGGATCGGATCCGCGAGGCACCCGAGCTCTGGTACTGGATTCACCGCCGCTGGAAGACGCGACCTCCCGAGGAGGTCACGGAGAACCTTGCCCCCTCGGGCGTCGCGTGAGATGAGGAGGGCCATGCAGGGGCTGGTTCGGCTCGATGGCCTCGCCTCCATCGTCGAGGCGATGCGCGGCGCCCGGGTGGCGGTCCTGGGCGACCTGGTGGTCGACGAGTACGTCTACGGCCAGACCGAGCGCATCTCCCGCGAGGCCCCGGTGCTCATCGTCCGCCAGGAGTACACCGAGCGAAAGCTCGGCGGCGCCGCCAACGCGGCCGCCAACCTCGCCGCCCTCGGCGTCAAGACCTTCGCCCTGGGTGTGGTCGGCGACGACGACGCGGGCCGGGCGCTGGTGGAGCTCTGCGAGGCCGCGGGGATCGTCCCCTGCGTGGAAGTGGCGCCGGGCCCGACGGAGACGAAGACGCGGATTCTCGCCGGCGGCATCAACACCACGCGGCAGCAGATGCTGCGCGTGGATCGCTGCCGGGAGAGCCCCCTGCCCGAGGACGTCCACGACCGTCTCGTCGGGCGGCTGCACGAGGTGCTGGCGGACTGCGACCTCCTGGTCGTCTCGGACTACGGCGGTGGCGTGCTGGGGCCAAGGATGATCGAGGAAGTGCGAAGGCTTTCTCGCGAGGGGCTGCGCGTCTGCGTCGACAGCCGCTACGACCTCGGCGCCTACGTGGGGACCTACCTGGTCAAGCCCAACGAACCGGAGCTGGCCGCGGCCACCGGCCTGCCCGTCGGCACCCACGAGAGCACGCTCGCCGCGGCTGCCGCCCTGCGCGAACGCCTCGGCTGCCACGCCGTGCTCGCCACGCGCGGACGCAGCGGCATGGTCCTCGTCCGGAAGGGCGAGGAGCCCCTGGCCATCCCGGTCCACGGAGAGGAGGAGGCGGTGGACGTCACCGGCGCCGGCGATACCGTCATCGCCACCCTGGCGGCGGCCCTCGGTGCCGGCGCCGATCTCGCCTCGGCCGCTCGCCTGGCCAACGTGGCCGGCGGCATCGTCGTGCGCAAGCCGGGAACCGCCACCGTCCGCCCCGAGGAGATCCTCCGAGAGCTTTCGTGATGCGCGCCCCCTCCGCGAAGAAGATCGCCAGCCTCCCCGTCGTCGTGGAACTCGTCCAGGAGCACCGTCGGCAGGGACGGACGATCGCCCTCGCCAACGGCGTCTTCGACCTTCTCCACGTCGGGCACGTGCGCTACCTGGAGGCGGCCCGGCAGCTCGCCGACGTCCTCGTGGTGGCGGTCAACAGCGATGCCTCGACCCGCGCGAACAAGGGCGAGGGCCGGCCGGTGATCCCCGAGGACGAGCGCGCCGAGCTCGTCGCCGCCCTCGGCTGCGTCGATCACGTGGTGATCTTCGACGAGCGCACCGTGGTGGAGGTGATCCGCGCCATCCGTCCCGACGTCCACGTCAAGGGCACCGACTACACGCCCGAATCCATCCCCGAGCGCATCGAGGTGGAAAAGTACGGCGGGCGGGTCGCCATCGCCGGCGACCCGAAGGACCATTCGACCACCGCGCTGATCGAGAGGCTCGGCCGATGAGGATCCTCCTCCTCTGCTCGACGCCTGAGTACACCGGGCCGGCCGAGCTGATGCTCGAGGACGCCCTCACCCTTCGCGAGGCGGGCCACGAGGTGACGCTCGCATTCGACACCCGGCGGGAGGGGAGTCTGCGCGAGCGCGTGGAGGCCCTCGGCCTGCCGGTGGAGGAGGGGCTCGACCTCTGCCGCAAGTTCGACCCCCGCCGCGTGGTCGCAGACGTGCTGCATCTTCGGCGTCGGCTTCGCGAGGGTGCCTGGGAGGTCCTGCACTGCCGCTTCTCCAACGACCACCACGTGGCGCTCCTCGCCGCCGCCGGCGCGCTGCGCGAGCGCGTGCGGATCGTTCGCTCCACCGAGCTGGTCGCCAATACGGCCCGCGGTTTCGCGCGCAGCCTCGCCCATGCGCAAACCGATCGCTTCGCCGTTCCCTCGAGGGAGCACGCTCGGGCGCTGGAGCAGCACCACGGCATCTTGCCGGAGCGGATCTCGCTCCTCCCCGGTCGCGTCGACGGAGAGCGATTCTCGCCCGGCCCCTCGCGTCTCCGCCGCGAGCTCGGCATCTCCCCGACGGCGCCACTTGTCGGCATCGTCTCCCGCATCAAGCCCGACCGGCGCCACGCCGATCTGATCCGCGCCTTCGCCCGCGTCCTCCCGCACGTCCCCGAGGCCTACCTCGTCCTCGTGGGCCGGGGGGAGGGGATCCCCGCGGTACAGGAGCTGATCCGGCGCTTGGGTCTGGAAAAGCGCGTGCTTCTGGCCGGCTACCGTACCGGCGAGGCGCTGGTCGACGCCTACCGCGCCTTCGACGTCAAGGCGTGGATCGCCCCCGGCAACGACGGCACCTGCCGCGCCGTCCTCGAGGCCATGGCCTGCGGCTGTGCCGTCCTCGGCGGGCGCTTCGGCGCGGTGGCCGAGGCGGTGGTCGATCGAGAGACGGGGCGCCTCTGCGATCCCGACGACCCCGAGGCCCTGGCCGAGGCCATGTACTGGCTGCTTTCGGACCGCGAGCGCGCCCGGGCCCTCGGCCGAGCAGGACGGGAGCGGGCGCTTGCGCTATATACGCCGCGGCGGCGCAGGGAGGCGCTTTTCGCGCTCTACGAGAGGGCGCTGGCGCAGCCCTCCGCGGCATCGTTCCTGCGCCCGTTTTGAAGGAGTTTTCGTGAAGACCTTCGACCCCGCCGAGATCCTCGCCTGTCCCCGGTGCAAGGGGGAGCTCACCGAATCGGACGGGGAGATCGTCTGCCTCGGCTGCCGGCTCGCCTTCCCGGTGCGCGACGGCATCCCCGTCCTGCTCGTCGAGGAGGCCCGGCCGACGGAATCGTCGTGAGACCGCTGCGCGCCCTGGGGCGGGCCGTGGTCATCGGCCTGGCTCTTCTCGTCTTCGGCAAGCCTCGGCGCCGGCCGGTACAGCGGGTGGAGCGGGTGCTGGTCATCCGCACCGACGAGCGCGTGGGCAACGTCCTGCTGACGATCCCCTTGCTGCGCGCGCTGCGGCGCGGCCTGCCCGGGGCGCGGATCGTTTTCCTCCACGCCGCCTCCAAGCGCGACCTGGTCGAGGGCTTGCCCTACGTCGACCGCTTGGAGCCCTTCGAGAAGCGCGATTTCTTTCGGCGGCCGCGACGCTTTCTCGCCCAGCTGTCTCGACTTCGACGCGAGCGTTTCGACGTGGTGATCGAGGCGGGGCACTACCACGCCTTCAGCCTCACCGCGGCCCTTCTCGCTCGCGCGGTCCGGCCACGCCTCGTCATCGGGCACGATCGCGGCCCGGCGCGCCACTTCTTCGACCACCCGGTTCCACCACCCGCGAACGTGGTCCAAGACGTGGCGGTCAAGCTTTCGCTGCTCTCGCCCCTCGGCATCCCGGAGGCGGGGCGCGAGCTCGAGACCCCGCTGGCGCGAGACGAAGCGGCGCGTCAGCGCATGCGCGAGCTGCTCGCCGCGCAGGGGATCGACGTCGACCGCCTCCTCGTGCTCAACCCCGGCGCTCGCATGGCCATCCGCCGCTGGGATGCCGCGCGCTACGGCGAGCTCGCGGTTCGCCTGGCGGAGCGGTTCGCCCTCGTGCCGGTGATCTTGTGGGGCCCCGGGGAGGAAGCGCTCGCGCGCGCCGTGGTGGAGGCCTCCGGCGGCCGCGCCCATCTGGCACCCCCGACGAATCTTTGCGAGCTGGCTGCGCTCCTCTCCCTCGCCCGGGCCTTCGTCACCAACGACACCGGCCCCATGCACCTCGGCGTGGCCTGCGGCGTCCCCACCGTCGCCGTCTTCCTCGCCACCGATCCCGAGCGGTGGGGACATCCGGGCGCTCGTTTCGTCGCCGTCGATCTGCGCGGGTGCGAGGGCGACGAGGTGGAGGCCGTCCTGCGCGCCGCCGACCAGGTCTTTCCTCGCACGGGGGAGGGGAGAGAGCTCGCGGGTTGATCTTTCGCCGCGGCAGGGATTAGAGGCTTGCCCCATGATCCGATCGATGACCGGATTCGGGACCGGCAGGGCGTACTTCGGCACCGACGAGCTCGTGGTCGAGATCCGCTCGGTCAACGGGCGATATTGCGAGGTGCGGGTGCGCATGCCGCGCGAATTCTCCGCGCTCGAGCCGGCCCTGGTCCGGCAGGTCAAGGAGCGGATCGTCCGCGGCCACGTGGACGTCGTGGTGCGCCGCATCGCCGCGCCCGGCTCGGCAGTCGAGCCCCGCGTCGACGCGGCCCTCGCCGATCGGATCGTGGAGGAGCTCCGGAGCCTGCAGTCGCGGCTGGGCCTTCCCGGGGAGCTCACCATCGCCGATCTGCTGGGTGTGGAAGGGATCGTCCGCCTGGAGGAGCCCGATACCGATCTCGACGAGGCGGGGCGCGCACTCGAGGCGGCAACCGCCGAGGCACTCGACCGGCTGGTCGAGATGCGCGAGCGCGAAGGCCGCAACCTCCGCGACGACATCGCGCGCCGCCTGGAGCGGCTTGCCGAGCTGCGGGCGGAGGTGGAGCGGATCGCGCCGGAGGCCATCCAGGCGCGCCAGGAGCGAACCCGTGCGCGCGTCGAGGAGATCCTCGAGGGCCGCGAGGTCGATCCGCAGCGGATGGCCCAGGAGCTGGCCATCCTCGCCGAGCGCATGGACGTCTCGGAGGAGCTGACCCGCCTCGCCTCGCACCTGGAGCAAGGCCGTCGACTGCTTCAGGCCGACGAGCCGGCCGGTCGTCGCCTGGACTTCCTCGTCCAGGAGATGAACCGTGAGGCCAACACCCTCGGCGCCAAGGCGTCGTGGCTGGAGTCGGCCGAGCTGGTGGTCGAGATGAAGGCCGAGATCGACCGCATCCGCGAACAGGTTCAGAACGTCGAGTAGGTCGTGACCGGAAAGCGTGGACTGATGCTGGTTCTCTCCGCGCCCTCGGGGACGGGCAAGACCACCCTCGCGCGGCGGCTCTTGGCGCGTTTCCCGAACGCGGTCTTCTCCATCTCCGTGACCACCCGGCCCCCGCGTGGTCGTGAGGTGGATGGCGTCGACTACCACTTCGTCGACGAGGGCGAATTCGAGCGGATGCGGCGCGAGGGCGAGCTCCTCGAGTGGGCGGAGGTCCACGGCGCCCGCTACGGAACGCCCGCGCTCTACGCCGAGAAGGCGCGGCAGGGCGCCCTGGTTCTCTTCGACATCGACGTGCAGGGAGGGAAGCAGATCAAGGCGCGCCATCCCGAGGCGGCCACCGTGCTGCTTCTGCCGCCGTCCATGGAGGAGCTGTCGCGGCGCCTGCGGGCGCGGGGGACGGAGGACGAGGCGTCCATCCGTCGGCGCTTGGCGGTGGCCGAAACCGAGATCGAGGAGGGGAAGAAGTCCTACGACTACGCCGTCGTGAACGCGACTCTGGAATCCACCGAGGAGGTCCTCGCGGCCATCGTTCGTCACCTCACCGGGGTGGGTTCCGAGGAGGACCGGCGCATCGCGGAAGCTTCGCGCATCGTCGGGTGTTGACAACTCCGGCCGGCGAGAGTAGATCGCGACTTGCCTTTCGGGGGCGAGCTCGAAAGGCGACGCTCTCTGGAAGTCGAATCCGATTCGCCAGTCCGACAGGCGGAAAAGCGGGGACCCAGGCCCTTCGGGGTAGACGGCATGGACCCGTGGTTCGAGGGGCCTTCTTGGCGTCCTCGGGCTCGTCGAGAAGGCCCTTCGAACGACGGGAGTCATGAGGTCGACGCGTTCGTCGACCGCACCGAACACCATCCCCCGCGCCGCCTGGTGGCGCGCGCCTTCCTTCGGGAATGGCATGCGTGCTCGCGGCGTTGAAGGTGGATGGTCGAGGCGAGTGTCCTCGATCGTCGGAGGAGGTTCCCTCCTTCGTCCGCGCCGGACATGGTCGCAAGGGGTTCGTACCCCCTTGACACGGAGGCGGGGAGCGGTTAAAAGGCCGCTCGCTTCCGACGGCGAGTCGGTTTGGTCTCTGAAATCCGAATAGCAAGCGCGAACGGAGAAGCGGGCAGGAACCGCAGTTCCGAGCGAGGTCCGGAAAAGGACCTCGCCCAGAGATTGAGCTGGGTTCGAGGTATTCGCCGCCTC